>JAICTU010000737.1 GCA_025936205.1 Polyangiaceae bacterium
CCCCGCGCCGTGCGAGCGCAGGCGCACGTTCCGACTCCCGCGCTGGCTCTGCCGCCGGAGGCAGCGTCTGCCCCACCGCCGCTCGACCCGCTCCAGCCACAAATCCAGCAGCGAGCAGATCGCTCAGGCTGACGCGTTCGGCAGCGGCCGCGCGCGCCGCTCGCTGCACCACCAGCGCCAGCTCGGCGTCATTGCCGGGCCAGTCGTGCGCCACGAGCTGGGCCAGGGCCGCCGGCTCGATGCCGAGCGGTTGCACGCCGCGCCGTACCCCGCTCGCGAGCAGCTGAGCCAGCACCAGCCCGCGCAGCTCCTCGGCGCGCTCGCGCACGGCCGGCAAGCGCAGGCTGTGCGGCACCAGGTACCAGGCCAGCGCCGCGCACAAGCGCCCCTCTTGCAGCGCGCGCTCCGGCGGCTCGCTGAGTGTCGCCACCAACACGCACGGGCGCGCTCCGGCCGCGGCGCGCTGGGACAGGGCATTGGCGAGGGCGAGTTGCGCGGCTTCCGGCAACGCCGTCACGTGCAGCACTACCAGCGTGCCGCCTTCCGCGCGGCGCGTGGGCGCATCCACTTCGTGGCTCCAGTAGGCGGACGGGTGCGTGATGGCGGTCGTGCCGTCGCTGACCACCAGCGGCCCCGTCCGCCCGGTGCCGGTCTGATGAAAGGCGCAGGCCCAGGCCAGCGCATCCACCCCCACCGGCACCTCCAGGCTCACGTGGCGCGCGCCGGCCGCGTGCCGCTCCAGCTCGCGCAGCGTGCGCCGCGCGCGCGTGCCGTAGGTGGCCACCCGCACGCTGTCGGCGAGCACCTCTGCCACCGAGTCTCGATGGCGGGTCTGGCCGACGATGCGCGTCTCGAGGCGCGAGCGCTCCTGCTCCAGCTTCTCCGCCCGCTCCAGTGCCTGGGCCTCGCGGCTGCGCGCGCGAGTGAGCGCCGACGACACGCCGAGCACCGTGCTCAGGCGATCGCACAGCTCGCGGATCGCCCGCGCCTCGGCCAGCGTTGCGTGCGAGCGGCCCGAGCCCTGCGGCAGCACGAGGAGCCCGATCGGCCCCGCCTCCTCGCGGACCAGGCCCACGGCGAAGGCGTTGCGCGCCTCCAGCCAGGCCAGCGCGGGGCGCACCTCCGGCTGCCGCACCTCGAGCGCGACCAGCACTTCACGCCGCAGCACCCGCTCCGGCTCTCCCTGCACGAGCTCGTACAGCTCCGGGGGCGCCGCTCCCGGCTCGGTGTGCAAGTACCCGGCGACGTCCGCGCTCAGCATCTCGGGCGGATCACAACGCCACAGCTCGGGCCGAGAGCGCAGGGTCTGCTCCATGCCCTGCAGCGACTCCAGCACCGCCAGCACGGCAGTATCCGGATCCGCGCGCAGGACCGCACGGGAAGCCGCATCGAGCGCCTTCGAGCGCCGCACCGCCGCGGACGAGATCGGCCATGTGCCGCTACGGCCCAGGATGCCCACCAGCGCTCCCAGTGTGCAGCCCGCGAGCGCGATCACGCCGCCGCGCTCGGGTAGCCTCGCCACCAGCGCGGCGGTGGTCACCGCGAGCGGCGCCCCGAGCGCCAGCACTCGCAGTCCGCCGCGCAGGGCGCCCGAGATCAGCGTGGGATCGCGCAATGCTCCTGCCCACGCGCAGGCCAGCGCCGCCGCCAGCGCGCCCGCCGGCAGCGCGTGG
This sequence comes from Polyangiaceae bacterium, assembly GCA_025936205.1. The sequence continues at coordinate 1,674 of JAICTU010000737.1, forward strand.
TAGGGTGCCGCCAGATCCAGCAGCGCCAACGGGAGCGCGACCGCGAGTGCGGCCAGGCACAGCACGAGCGCGCCGCTCGCTCGCTCGAGCACCCCCAGCTCCAGCCGGCGCGTGCTCCGCAAGCGCAGCGTCGCCGCCGTGAGCTCGAGCAAGCTGGCGATGCTGGCCGCATGGGTGGCGTAGTCGATCGCCGTGGGATCGAGCAGCGCGCTCGGACTGCGCCACCCGAGCCGCGCTGCCGCGAGCGCACAGGCGATGCCCCAGATCAGCGCGCTGAAGACTGTTGCATCGAGCGAATGCGCCGCGCGGGGCGGTTGCGCCAGGCCCTCGCGCGCGGGGATGCGCGCGAGGGCGATGTTGGCTGACACCACCGAGGCGGCCAGACCCAGATTGGCTGCGAAATCGAGGCCTGCCCAGCCGGGTGGCGCGAGCCGCGCGGCGAGCCACACGGCGGCGCCGAGCGCCGTCACGCGTAGCGCGCCGAGCGCGCTCAGCTCGACCTGAGCCAGTTCGGAGCCCAGCGAGCGTCGCGTGAAACGCCACGTCCAGCCCAGGCCCAGGGGCGCCGACGCCAGCACTGCGTACGAGGGCCAGCCGAACCCCACCCTCCGGGTGGCCGCCAGCGCCACGTAGATCACGACGCCAGTGGCCAAAAAGTACGAGCGATCGTAAATCGTCGTCGAGTGCACGGATCCAGAGCGCATCGCCTGATCAACGGCCAGTCTAAACAGCCGCAAGACGGAGAGCCACACGCCTTTCCTGCTTCGGGAGCTGCTTCAGTGCGCGCCATCGACGCGCTCTTCGTCCGCGCCGAACGCGAGAGCTCCCTGCTGGAGCGCGCCTGGCCCGAAAACGCCGTAGCGGAATGCCAGCGCTGGCACGAGTCCGCGTGCCGAGGCGCCGCCAAAGCACTCACGTTCTGCTACCGCCGCCCACCCGTGCTCACGGAGCTCCGAGCCGCTCTGGACTGGGTGGCAGGGGGCGCCGATGGCCACCTTTTCAGCCAGTTTGTCGCAGAAGAGGCGCGAGAGCAGGCAACGCCGCACCCCCGGGCACTGGCCGTGCTCTACGCGGAGCGCGCGGCGGAGCTATCGCTGGAGGCCGCGCTGGCGGAAGAGATCGGACGCTCCCGCTTCGGTGCGCTCGCTCGCCTGCGCCATCCCGTGCGCGATCAGCCCGAATGGGCTGCCGCCGAGCGCCTGGCGCGGGAGTGGGCGAGCGCCCCTCATGCCCCTACCACGGAGGCCTTCTTCGCCAGCGACGACGCCCGCGCACCGGAGAGCTTGCTCAATGCCGTGCGCGAGCTGGTGGGCCGCCTGCAGCTGCCCGTGCGAGTGACGGTGGCGCGCGCGCTCGCGAGCCGCGCCGCCACCGGCGACGGCGTGATCTACGTGCGCGCGGGGGAGCAGCTCAGCGCGGCGCAAGCCTTGCGCATCGCGCGCCACGAGGTGTACGCGCACGCCTGGCCCCGCGCCAAGGCGCAGGCCGAACCGATCGGGCTCGCGCGCGTCGGCTGCGCGGGCGCG
>JAICTU010000818.1 GCA_025936205.1 Polyangiaceae bacterium
CCGCTCGAGCTGGCCGGTGGCGGGGCTCAGCGCCGTGACGGGAATGCGCAGCTGGATCTGGTTGCCCGCGATGCGCCCCGAGATCGCGGCCGCATCGACTCGAACGGAGCCATTGTCCGCTTGCTCCGGCGTGCCCTCTGCCGGCGGCACAGCGGCGGGGTCGATCGTGGTGCGATCATGATCAGCGCACCCTGGCAGCGCCGTTCCCGCGAAACCCGTGAGCAGGGCCAGCGCAGTGCGCCCCAGCCAGGCACGAGTGGCGAGCGAAACGAACGAGAAGGAAAGACAGCCCGAAACTGCGGAGTGGCGCATGCAGGATCGAAGAGCAAGCTGCATGCCGCGATGCCGCGGCACATTCTGGCTCAAATTCACGCAACTCGGTCGCGCTGGGCATGCGCCCTCGCGCTCGAGTGACGCCGAGTTTGCGCTCTTGTCGCGCGCTCAGTTCTGCTCGCTGAATGATGGATGGCTCGGCGCTGGGGCTCCCCGGGGCACATCAGGAATGACAAACTGCAGTCGGGTTGCGTGCTCCGGGTATGCACACGAGAAAATCGTCGCACTGTTCCACATCCAGGTCGATCCGATGGTAGGATGATGTGTGCTCTGGAAGGGAAAGCATTGCGTCTGGCTGGGGGTCGTCATCGCAGCTTGCAGCCTCGGGAAGTATCCCGAGGAAGAGCCCGCCGATGGCAGCGGTGGCACGGAGCGAAACACCGAGAGCAATCAACCGAGCTCGAGCAACTCGTCTCGGTCGAACGCAGATGCCGGCGTGCCGCTCGAGTACACCCCATCGAGCCCGCCACAGAGCACGCAGCAAGGCGACTGCGCCGAGGGAGCCACGCGCAGCTGCGGGCCCGATTCGGCGGTGGGCAATTGCCGCCTCGGCAAGAGCACCTGCAAGGGCGGCGTCTGGAGCGCATGTGACGGTGCCGTGCTGCCGGGCCCGCGCGACTGCTCGTCGGCGGCCGACAACGATTGCGATGGCCGTCCCGACAACACCGTCGACGAGACCTGTCGCTGCGCTCAGGGCGCGACCGAGCCGTGCGATACACACCCCGGCTTCGACGGCAACCCGCCGTGCAAGGCCGGGCTACGCAGCTGCGTGCTGAGCGCGGACAAGCTGAGCAGCGACTGGGGAGCGTGCACGGGCGCCGTGGCTCCCGCAGCGAAGGACAGCTGCGCCGTGGCCGGCGATGACAGCAACTGCGATGGTACGCCGAATGGCGGCTGCCCGTGCGTGGAGGGCGAGACGGTCGACTGCGGACCGAGCGCCACCGTGGGCCTCTGCAAAGTGGGCAAGAGCACTTGCCACAACAACCAGCTGGGAGCGTGCGTCGGAGCGGTCCTCGCCGCCCCGCGGAACTGCGGTTCGTCGGAAGACAACGACTGTGATGGCACGCCGGACAACGAGAGCGCAGCGTGCACCTGTGTCGTCAATGATACCAAGGTCTGTGGAGAACATCCGGGCCTGGACGGCAACGGCGCCTGCCATGCGGGAGTGCAAACGTGCGAGCTGGCCAACGGCGGAACCAGCAGCGCATTTGGCGCGTGTCTGGATTCGGTGGGCCCGGCGGCGCGCAACTGCAGCTCCACCGAGGACAACGACTGCAACGGCACACCGGACACCAGCGACAGCACCTGCGGCTGCACGCTGGGAGAAGAGGCCGAGTGCAACACCAGCGGCCTCGGCAACTGCCGCGCGGGCACGCAGGTTTGCGTGGCGGGCCCCGGCGGCGGAGCCAACGTGTTCGGGCCGTGTACGGCGAATGCCGCGCCACAGGCTGCCGATACGTGCACGGCGGGCGATGACGCCAACTGCAATGGCAAGGCCAACGAGGGTTGCACGGTGATCACGCCCTGAGCCGATCTCGATCGGCAGTGGGCACATGCTGGTGCCGC
>JAICTU010000137.1 GCA_025936205.1 Polyangiaceae bacterium
CGTCAGGGGGTTGGAGAGGCTGAATGAGCTACGTAGTCCTTGCTCGCAAGTGGCGCCCGATGAAGTTTCGGGACCTGATCGGCCAGGAGCATGTAGCGCGCAGTCTGGCCAACGCCATCGAGCAAGACCGCGTCGCGCATGCGTTTCTGTTCACCGGCGTGCGCGGCGTGGGCAAGACCACCAGCGCGCGCATCCTGGCCAAGGCGCTGAATTGTCTGCAGCGCGGTGCGGCTGGTCCAGGGGTCCCCCCGGCCCCGGGCTCCGCCGAGCGCGGCATCGAACCGTGCCTGGAGTGCGCGGCCTGTCGCGAGATCGCCGAAGGTGTGGATGTCGACGTGCGCGAGATCGACGGCGCCAGCTACACGGGCGTGGACGAGATCCGAAAGCTCCAGGAGTCGCTGCCGTATCGCCCGGCGCGCGATCGCTACAAGATCTTCATCGTGGACGAGGTCCACATGTTGTCTCAAAACGCCTGGAACGCGCTGCTCAAGACGCTCGAGGAACCACCGCCCCACGTCAAGTTCATCCTGGCCACGACGGAAGTGCACAAGGTGCCCGTCACCATCTTGAGCCGCGTGCAGCGCTTCGACTTCAAGATGATCCCGAGCCGGCTGATCGCCGAGCGCCTGCGCGGAGTGCTCGAGGCCGAGAAGATCGCCGCCGACGACCGAGCGGTCACGCTGGTGGCGCGCGAAGCGGCGGGCAGCATGCGCGATGCGCTGAGCCTGCTCGATCAGGTGATCGCCTTCAACCCCGAGCAACTGCTCGGCGACGACGTGGCACGGGTACTCGGGGTAGCCGGCCACGCATCGCTGCTGGAGATCGCGAGCGCGGTGCTCGCCGGCGAGCCTGCGCGCGCGCTGTCGAGCATCGCGGCGCTCGCGCAGCAAGGCTCGGAGCTGACGGTGGCGGCGCGCCACCTGGTCGCGCTGTTCCGCGATCTGGTCGTCGCCAAGCTGTGCAAGGAAGGCGACGAGCTGCTCGATCTCTCCGATGAAGAGCGGCGCGGCGTGCGCGCGCTCGCGGAGCGCACCGATGCGCAGGACCTGTTGCGCCTGCAGCAGGGCTTTGCCAAGGGCTTCGACGACGTCTCGCGCGCCGCCGAGCCGCGCGCAGCGCTCGAGATGCTGCTGGCGCGCCTGGCGCTGCGGCCCGCGCTCTTGCCGATCGACACGCTGCTGGCGCGGCTAGGTGAGCTCGAGGCGCGCCTCGAAGGCGGCAAGGCGACGCCGCCAGGCGGTGGTCCTGGGCGAGCGGGCGGCACGGGCAATGCGCCGCGCGGTGCGAGCCGCCCGGGCTCGGGGCCCGCGCCCGGGCCTTCCGCCTCTTCCGCATCCGTCCCGGCAGAAACGGCGCCGTTGCCTGCCCCCGCTCCGACGCCCGGCCCCGCCGCGGCTCCTGCCCCTGCGCCCCCGCCCGCGCCTGCTGCGGCTCCCGCCCCTGCCCCCGCTGCGGCTCCTGTGCGCGCAGCTGCGGCCGCGGCCCTCACCGCCTCTGCTGTTGCACCGGCAGCTGCGGCCGCGCCCGCTTCGGCGTCAGCGCCCCCTGACCCCCTCCTCGACGTCGGCGACTGGCGGCGCGTGCTCTCTCAGCTGGAGGAGACGCGCCCGGATCTGGTCGCATTCTTGAAGCACGCCGTGCCGCTCGGGTTCACACCCGAGCTGATCACCCTGGGCTACGAACCAGGCAACGCGCTGGAGGCCTCCCTGCGCTCCGCGGAGTGCCTGCGCGAGCTGCGCGGCGCGGCTTTGAAGTGCCTCGGCCGCGAACCGAACGTGCTCTTTCAGGCCGTGGCCACGGGCACCGAGACGCTCGCCGACGTCGACCGTCGCGCGCGCGAAAAGCGGCGCAAGGCAGCGGTGGATCTGGCCCAGCAGCACCCGAGCGTGCGTGACGCCGCCGAGATCCTGGGCGCTCGCGTCAAGCGCGTCGAGCTGGGAGGTGAGAACTGATGGCCTCGCCCTTGCCGTCCGCCTTGCGCCACCTCGTGCAATCGTTCACGCGCCTGCCCGGCGTGGGCGAGAAAACCGCGCTGCGCTTCGCTCTGCACCTGCTCACCGATCAGCGGCCGGTGATGGAGGCGCTGAGCCACGCGCTGTCCGAGGCCGCGGCGCGGCTCCAGCCCTGTGAGAACTGCGGCAACATCGCCGAGGTCGAAGCTTCGGCGGCCACCCCCGGTAGCCCGAGGGCGGGCGCTGCAGTGTGCAGCATCTGTGGCGACTCGCGGCGCGACCGCAGCCAGCTCTGCGTGGTGGCCAAGGTGCAGGATCTGCTGGCCGTCGAGCGCAGCGGGGCGATGCGCGGACGGTACTTCGTGCTCGGCCGTTTGCTTTCGCCGCTCGACGGCATCGGCCCGGAAGAGCTACCGCTGGCCAAGCTCGATCAGCAGATCACCAGCCAGGGCGTGGAAGAGCTGGTGATCGCCACGCCCCCCTCCGTGGAGGGCGAAGCTACGGCGCTCCACCTGGCGCGAGAGTTCGGTCGGCGTGTGCGCGTCACGCGCATCGCGAGCGGCATCCCGCACGGCGGTGACCTCGAGTTCGCCGATCCGATCACGCTCGGTCGAGCGATGGCCGGCAGGCGCGGTCTGGAGGGTTGACGGACGGCTCGGCGCTCGAGCACTCCGCGACACGCCAGAATGTGCCCCCTCGCCGTCCCTTGATCTGGGGGATGCCGCCGGGCAGTATGCCGCGGTGACGAGAACCTGCATCAGCACGCCGCACGCGCCGGCAGCCGTTGGTCCCTACAGTCAGGCGGTGGTGGATGGCGATCGCGTGTACTCCAGCGGCCAGATCCCGCTCGACCCCAACACAGGCAAGCTGGTGGCGGGAGACATCGCCGCACAGACGCGGCAGGTGCTCGACAACTTGACAGCGGTGCTGGCTGCCGCCGGCAGCCGCATGGATCTGGTGTGCAAGGCGACCGTGTTCGTCACCAACCTCGCGGATTTCGCGACCATCAACCAGGTCTACGCGACCTACTTCCCTTCGGCGCCCCCGGCTCGTTCCACGGTGCAGGTGGCGGCGCTCCCGCTGGGAGCTTCCGTCGAAATCGAGGTCATCGCGCGCCTGAGTTCGCGCGGGGACCCCGCACCCCGAGCCAGCGAGTAGCTGATACCCGCGCACGCGGCGACCGTAACGTCTGATTCCCCCAGCCCGCTTTGGGGCTGAAGTCATCTCCACACGCCTCGAGTCAGAACCCATGCAGAACACTTCTCGTTTCGCCCCCGATCAGCTCGGAGCCGGCGCCGATCAGGCGCTGGGCTCGCTCGCTCGCGCCGGCTCCGACGCCGCGCTGCTGGTCGAAGAATGGATCAAGGCCGGCAATGCCGCGGCCGTGCAGGCCGCGGCGGAGCTCGGCAGCGGCCCCGCGCGCAAAACGGCTCGGCGCGGGCTGAACGTGCTCAAGTCGCGCGGGGTCGAGGTTCCGGCAGCACCGCGCACCGGCAAGCTCTCCGTCACGGCAGGCGCGAGTACAGCGGTCAATGCCCGCGAAGCCTATCTACTGGCGCCAGATCCCAACGGAGTGGTGGGCATCGCGCTCGCCGAGCGTCTGCCGAGCGGCAGCTATCAAGCTTGCTTCGCGTACTTTCGCGAGGGTCGGGAGCTGCTGCGCGTCCAGTCGGGGCAGCTCAGCTTGTCGCGGCTCGAAAAGAACATGAGCGATGCACTTGCCAACGCCGGCTATGGGCCCGTGCGCGTGCCGTGGGCCTGGGCCCAGTATCGTCTGGCGGAGCGCCGGGCCTGGCATGCGGCTCGCAAAGTGGCGGAGCCGCTGGGCTGGATGGGCGCCGAAAAGCTCCTCGCCGACAGTCCGGCGCAGGCACCGCAGCATCCCTTCTCGGACCCGCGTTTGCAGCCTCCAGCGGCCGACGTGGATGCGTTGGCGCGCGACTCGGGCATCCTGCACAGTTGGCCCGAGTTTCGATCCTGGCTGCCGGGTGAGCGCTCGGTGCAGGAAATGTTGATGTACATCGGGCAGAAGTTCGGGCCCACGCCGCCGACGGAGCAGGCAGTCATCGATCCGATCGTCAAGGAGCAGATTCGCGCTGCCACCGATCGCTACTTCACGCCGGAGCGGCGAGCCACGCTCGCGAGCCGCATGCAGGACAGCGGCCTCAGCGTGCTCGCGCGCCTCGGGGAAGGCGCTGCGCGACAGGTGTCGGCCGTGATCCAAACCATCCGTGGTGCGGGTCTGATCACCAACCCGCCGAGCGAGATCGGGTTCCTGACGGCCTTCTTCGAAAAGGCGTTGACCATTCTCGCGGCGCAGCAGGGTGGCCGGTTGCGAGTCCCGCTGCCGGCGGCTCCGCCCGGCGCAGGTGCTGGCGCCGCAGCCGAAGAAGATCCGCTGGGCGCGGCCGAAGCCTCCGCTCCCGAGGCGGGCTCGGCGCCCGCGCCAGAAAACTCTCCGGCCTGAGTGCTGGTGGCCGTCAGGCGCCCGAGGCCGCTCGGGCGCCGCGCGTGCGTGCACGAAACGCGGCCAGCAATCGGCGATAGATCGGCCCGGGCGTGCCCGAGCCAATCACCTGTCCGTCGAGCCGCACCACCGGCAGCAGCTCACGAATGCTGGAGCTGATGAAGAGCTCGTCTGCCCCGAGCACCGCTGGTAGCTCGAGCGCACGCAGCTCGAGCTGCAGCTCCAGCTCGCGCGCCAGGGTGATCAGGTGAGCGCGAGTGATGCCCGCGAGGATCCCCGCGTCCTCTCCCGGTGTGACCAGCATGCCTTGCTTCACGACGAACACGTTGGAGCTCGCACCCTCCAAGATTCGTCCCTGCCCGTCTCTGATCAGAGCTTCCTGCGCTCCGGCGAGCCGCGCTTCACGCATCGCCAGCACGCTGATCAGGTAGTTGCCGATCTTGGCTCCCTGAGCGCTGGTCGCGTCCACCACTCGGTCGGTGCGGTAACTGATGACCGCGATACCGGTGGTGTATTGCTCGGCGGGTGGCGGGTGTAGCGGCTGCACGATGATCACGCGCCGTGGGCGGCCGGCGAGCGCGGGATCGAGGCCGAGCTGCCCCTCGCCTCGCGTGATCATCAAGCGCACATAGCTCTCCGGATAGCCCGCGGCAGTGATCGCCTCCAGCACCTCGGCACGCAGTTGCTCGCGCGCGATGGGCAGCGGGATGTAGACGCGCGCGGCGCTGCTCTCCAGCCGCCGCAGGTGCTCATCGAGCTCGAAGGGGACGCCCGCGTACGTGCGCAGCGTCTCGAACACGGAGTCTCCGTACAGGAAACCGCGATCGTAGACGCTGATGGTGGCTTCACCCGGCGGGCAGCACCGACCGTCCAGGACGACCAGACCCGGATCGCAGGGGGGCGCCGCGCTACCCGGGTCGCGGGATGTCCCCGCCGTATCAGCCACGCTTCACTCGGCCAACTCTGCGAGCAGCCGCTTGGCCTCCGCGAGGTTGGCATCGGTCTGCAGCGCCCGCTCCAGCATCTGCCGCGCCTTGGGCCGCTCACCGAGCTTCTCGTGGACACGGCCCAGCGCGCAGAACACCTCGGCCTTGCTGATGGGACTCTCCCCGTCGAGGCGTTGCAGGAGCAATGCGCGGTACATCTGCTGCGCCTTCTTCATATCATCGAGCTCGAAGGCCAGCTCGCCCAGCTCCTTCAACACGCCGACGTTGCCCGGCTCGATGCGGAATGCCTGGTCCAGCTCACGCAGCGCGTCGGAGTTGCTGCCTTGCGCGCGATAGGCTGCCGCCAGGCGCCGGTGGATCTCCCCTAGCTCCTTGCTGCGCCGGCCGCTGTAAGAGTCCACGATGCGCTGCAACGTTTCGGCCGCTTCCCGGCTGCGCCCCGAGGCGTTGAGCACGTCGCAGAGTTGCAGCAGAAGGCCGCGGTCTTCTGGCCGCAGCTCGCTGGCGCGCTGCAAGAGCGAAGCTGCCGTGCGAGTTTCGTCCAGGCGCTCCGCGTACAGCCCCGCCGCGCGGCTCAGCAGCTTGGCCTTCTCCTCGGCGCTGCTGACTCCGTCCACCTCGCGCACCAACAGCTCTGCCAGGCGGCTCCAGTTCTCCTGACTCTCGTACAGCCCCTCCAGGCGAGAGAGCAGCTCGGGGGTGGCCTGTCCCGCGTCGAGCACCCGCTCCAGGGCGCGGCAGGCGTTATCTCCTTGATCCAGCTTGGTGTAGAGCTCCGCGAGCTCCTCGGCTCGGCGCACCAGCTCGCTCGGCTCGCTCATCTCCAGCACGCGCTCGAGCACCTCGGCCGCGTCCTCCAGGCGATCTGCCTGGCGATAGAGCCGCGCCAGTGCCTCGATCGACGGACGATGTCGAGAGTCGAGATCGAGCACGCGCCGGAACGTGTCGATCGCGCGCTCGGGCTCGCCCAGCTTCGTCTCGTAGACGGACCCCAGTCGAACCAGTAGCTTCGTCGCTGCCGAAACGTCGCCTCGCCCTTGCGCGGCATCCACCTGCTGGCTGAGCAGCTCAGCGAGATCCTGGTCCCGTCCGTTCTTCTCGTACAGCCTGCCCAGCGCCAGCACGGCGTCCGCGTGCCCCGGCTCCTCCTCGAGCACCGCGCGCAGCTGCTCGATGGCGAGATCGCTCTGATCGAAGCGATCCATGTAGAGCTGCGCCAGTTCCAGGCGGAGCGCCAGGCGATCTTCGGCGCTCTGCGCCACGTCCACCAGGCTCTCCAGCAGTTTCGCCAGGTCGTTCCAGCGCTCTGTCCGTACCAGGAGCACTCGCAGCGCGTCCGCGGCCCGGGCATCGCTCGGGTCTTCCTCGATCAGCTCGAGATAGAGCTGGCTGGCCTTCGCCGGATCGCCGAGCCGCTCGCGCGCCAGCACCGCCGCGCGGTGCCGCAGCTCTCGCGGGTCATTGGCCGACCCCAGCTGGATGCGCCGCTCGAGCAGGGCCAGAGCCTCAGGGTACTGTTGCGCCTCCTCCAGCGACTCGGCCAGGGAGGAGAGCGCCCAGTCGTTGGACTCGTCCAGCCGCAATAGGTCTCGGAGTACGTTCTCCGCCAGGCCCGGCAAGCGCAGGCCATCTGCGAGCAGCTTTGCGCGCCGGAACAGCTCTTCGCGCTGCTCGCCGGTCGCCAGCTTGCCGCGACGGCGCAGCGTCTCAATCAACGCCTGCTCGCGCCCGGGCGCAGCCTGCAGCTCCTCCAGCTGCTCCAGGATCTCGTCACTCTCGGGAGAGCACTCGAGTGCCACGCCCAGAGCACGCTCGGCGCCGGCCGTGTCGTGCAGGCGCTCGCGGCGCCAGCTGGCGAGCGTGAGCGCGATTTCCTTGGCGGTGGCGGGCTCGCTCGAGACCACCTTGTACAGCGCTTCCTCCAGCGTCTCGGCCGCGGCGGTCCATTCGCCGGTGATGCCTGCCAGGCGCGCGAGCTCTTCGAGCACGCTCAGGTTGCCCGGATCTTCGAGCACGCCCTGCTGCAGGATGCGCTGCGCGGCCGCGGTATCGCCGACCTCGTCCTCCAGCACGCGCGCCAGCGTGCGGCGCGCCTCCAGGCGCTCCTCGGGCGTGGCGGCCAGGCCGATGCGGCGCTCGAACAGCGCAGCGAGCTTGCTGGTGTCGTTCAGGGTCCGATACACGGACTCCAGCACTTCAGCGACTTCTTCGAAGAACTCGCTGTCGTCGAGCAGCACCTCGAGCTCCCGGATTGCTCCCTCGTGGCCCGGCGAGTATTCGAGCGCCCGGCGCAACGAGAGCAAGCAGCGCGAGCTATCGTGGAACTGCTCCAGCTGGATCTTCGCCATCCGGTAGCAGATCTCGGCTTGCTCGTACTCGGTGTCGGCCACCGACGCGCGGCGCTCCAGGATCTCGACCAGCGAGTCGTAGTTGCCGAGCTTGCCGTACAGGTTGTCCAGGGCGGAGAGTAGCTCCGGCTGATCGCCGGCCTGGCGGATCGCCTCTTCATAGGCCTGAACGGCGCCGCTCGGGTCGTTCAGCTCGTTCTCCGAGATGCGTCCCAGCGCGGAGTAGAGCAGCCGCGCCAGATCGGCATCGAAGGTCGCCTGCGCGCGCTCGCTGAGCGCCTTCGCGTACTCCTTGAAGCCCCCCGAGATGCGAGCCAGGCGTTCGATCTCGGCGTGCAGCTCGGTAGAATCGGGTTGATCGCCGAGCGCGCGCAACAGCGCGGCTTGCGCGACCGCGGGATTGTGCAGCTTTTCCTCCAGCACGCTCGCCATCTGACGCAGCGTCTGGGCGCGTTCGTGCGGATCGGTCTGCGCGCTCAGGCGCATCTCCAGCGCCTGCACCAGCTCGTCATGGCGTTCGAGCGCGTCCAGCGCCGGCACGAGAATCGACGCGGCGAGCTCGCGGAACTCGGCGTGGTCCTCGCCGATCTTGCGCACGGCGTCGCGCGCGCCTTGCTCGCCCGGCGCGCTCTCCAGCACGTCACGGTAGGTCTGCAGCGCTTCATCGTATTCGCCGAGGCGATCGGACAGCACCTGGGCGATGCGCGTACGCAGGTTGACCCGCTCCTGATCGTTTTCCGCGATGCTGACGCAGAAACGCAGGTTTTCCAGCAGCTCCGGCCACATGTCGGCGGTCTGATACAAGCGGTTGACCCGCTGCAGCACGCCCTTGTCGCTGGGTTTGACCGCCAGCGCTTGATTGAACATGTCGATGGCGTTGACCGGATCGTTCTGCTGCGACTCGTACAGGCTGCCCGCAGCGCAGAGCAGCTCGAACTTGAGCTCGACCTCATCCTCTTCCGCCAGCTCGACGCGCCGCTGATAGAGCTCGATCAGCCGCGGCACATCCTGGCGTTCCTGGTACAGCCCGATCAGGCTATCCAGAGTGAACGTGCTGTGCGGCTCGATCTCCGCCGCTCGCTCGTACGCCTCGATCGCCAGGTCGGGCTGATCGAGCATGTCGCGGCGCGTCTCACCAATTTGGCGCCACAGGCGGGCGCGCTCTTCCGAGTCATCGACCAGCTCCGCCTTGACGCGCAGACCGCGCACCAACACGTCCCAGTCGCTGAGCATCGTGGCGAGCTGCTCCAGCTTCTCCAGCGCCTCCAGATTGGTCGTGTCTTCCTCGACCAGGCGCTCGTAGGCCGCGAGAGCGCGCCGCGGATCATTGCGCTTTTCGTCGTGAACGCGCGCCAGCGTGGCCAGCAGCTCTGCACGATTGTTGAGATCGGCGCTCTCCAGGCGCTGCTGATAGACGGCGCACAGCTCATCCCAGGCCTCGGTCGCTTCGACCAGGCGCTCGTAGTCGTGCCGTACGTCGGGATCCTCGGCGTCCAGCTCGAAGGCCACGGCCAGACCGCGGCGCGCACGATCGAGATCCTCGCCCCGGCGCTCCCAGAGCTCTGCCGTCTCGCGCAGCACCGAGACCTTTTCGCCGACATTGTCCGCGAGCGCGAAGCGGTCCTCGTTGATCTTGATCAACCGGCGCCAGTCATCGACGGCCTCGTACAGCGGCAACAAGATGCCGACGATGCGCTCGCGCGCCACGCCCTGTTTGCGCAGCTTCTCCAGCTCATCCAGCGCGCCCGCGTGCGTGGGCAGCGCCTGCACGATCTCTTCGAGCTGATCGACGGCCGCCTCGGGATCGCCGAGCTCGTTGGCCCGTAGGCGCGCGAGTTGCAGCCGATACACCGAAGCTTCGCTGGGCGAAGAGGTCGCCTCGGCGCGCTTGAGGTACAGATCGCCGAGCTCTGGGAAGCGCTCGAGCTCCCGGTAGACTTCCGACAGCGCGTCCAGCGATACAGCGTCCGTGGGGTCGATCTCCAGTGCCGCGCGGTAGGCCTCGATGGCTGCCTCCGGTCGGGCCAGCGGTCCCCGATACAGCTCCGCGGACTGGTGGAGCAGCGTGAGTCGCTCAGCGTCCTCGTAGCGATTCTCGAGCGCGCTGTTGAACAGCGCGACACGATCCTCGTGCTTGCCCGCGCGCGCGAGCAGATCGTCCAGCTCGTCGAAGACTTGGCGATCGTCGGGATCGAACTCCAGCGCCCGGCGGTAGAACGACAAGCTTCGTTCCAGATCGCCGTGCTCGGCGAAGAGCTGACCGGCGCGCTGCGCGAGCTTGGCCGTGGAGGGTTCGTCCACGCTCACCCGCTCCAGCGCGGCGGCGTAGATCCGAGCCAGCTCGGCACCGCTGTCGGCAACGCGTGCCAGGCGTTCGAGCTCGCGGACCGTGTCCTGATCGGTGACGTCCTCGTCCAGCAGCTTGGCGATGGTGGAGAGAGCGGCGCCGTAGTCCTCTTTTTGCTCCTCGTGCAGCTTCGCCAGCCGCGTGAGCAGCTCCCTGCGCTCGTCGGGGTCGGTGCTGTACTCCAGGCGCGAAGCCAGCGTCGCCATGACCCGATCGAAATTGCCGGAGGCCAGGTAGAGAGGCTCGAGCAGCGCCGCCGCATGCGCGCGATGCTCGGCGCGCTCGGCGTGCTCCATCAAGTGCTCCAGCTCGGCCACGGCCGCCGGGTTGTGGCGATCCGAGGTCAACGCCGCTTCCAGCGCTTCGAATGCGCGCGGTAGATCGTTGAGCTCCCGGGCGGCGACGCGCGCGATCTTGACGCGCAGCTCGGTATAGGAGCTGGGAGAGGCGTCCAGCTGGCGCTGGTACAGCTCGATCAGGTCCTCCCAGCGGCCCGCCTCGCCGTACAAGCCTTCCAGCGCTTCGGCGGCCTGCGGCTCCGGCTCGAACTCGACGATGCGCTCGAATGCCTGAGTGGCGCGCTCGCGGTCGCGCAGGCGATCCCGGAGCAACTCGGCATGCCGCAGCAGCAGCTTGCGCCGTTCGGTTTCGTCGGCGATGACCTCCGCACGGCGCTCCAGGATGCTGAGCAGGCTGGGCAGGTCGTTGGCTTCCTCGTAGATCGCCTCCAGCGCCCGCATCGGGCCCTGCGCGTCCAGCCGCAGCTCCAGCGCCTTCTCGAAGTACTCGCGGGCGAGCTGGGAATCGTGCAGATGGTCGCGCGCCAGCTCGGCAATGCGCTGCGTGACGTCGAACTGCAGCTGCCCTTCAAAGATGTTCACGACGATCTCGCGCAGCAGCGCCACCTGCTCGGCGCGGCGCGAGGTCTGCTCGACGACGCGCTCCAGTCGGTCGAGCCAGCCGGTGAGATCGGCATGTCCCGCGCCTTCGCGCACGGCCCGCGTGACGTAGGCGAGCGTACGCTCTGGGTTGCTGAGCACGTTCTCGGCGATGTCCGCCGACTTCTGCAGCAGCGCCAGCTTCTTGACAGGATCCTCGATGCTGTCTGTCTGGATCTCCAGCACGGTCAACAAGCGCTGGTGATCCCCCTCGGTCTCGAACACAGGCTCGAGTACCTCGGCCGCCTCCCGCTGTGTGAGAGCGTCCTTGGACTCGAGCAAGCGCTCCAGCGCGAGCCGGGCCGGGCGATACGAGAAATCGAGCTCCAGGGCTTCGCGATAGGCCTCCAGCGCGGCTTGCGGCAAAGCGAGCTCGTCGCGTCGCAAATCGCCGAGCGCGGTGAGCATGCGCAGCTTCTCGCTGGAGTCCGAGGTGGTCTCCAGGTGCGCCTCGTAGGTGTCGGCGAGATTCTCCCACTGTTGAGCACCGCGGTAGAGTCGCTCGAGCGCGCTCAACGCCTCGTCGGAGTCACCGAACTCGGAGCGGTACGCGCGCCAGACATCGATCGCGCCCGCGCTGTCCGCGAGCCGATCGGCGAGCACGCTCGCCTGACGCCGCAACAGCGACTGCCGGTCTTCCGCCGAGGTGCGACCTTCGCGCCGGCGCTCGAGCACACCCACCAGGTCGCGCCAGTTTTCGGTCGCTTCGTACAGGCGATCCAGGGCCTCCAGCGCGGAGGGATCGTCTGGCAGCTCTTCCAGCCGGCGCTGGAAGGCTTGAATCGCTCCCGGCAGATCACGCAGCTGCTTCTCGGAGAGCTCTCCCAACCGCCCGAGCAGTGCAGTGCGAGTTTCAGGGCTGCTCTCCAGGTGGATTTCGACGCGCAGGATCTCCGCCAGCTCCACGTGCTGAGCGTTGGCGTCGTAGAGGCGCTCCAGAGCCCGAGCCGCGGGGAGCGTCAGGGCAGCATCTTCCGGATCGAGCTCGAGCACGCGGCGGTAGAGCCCTTCGGCGCGCCGCACATCCGCCAGGTGCTCGTGGTACACGCCGGCGGCCAGCATCAGGATCTCGCCGCGCAGGCTCAGCGCCTCGGCAGACTGTGCTGCTTCTTCCAGCACCGCGGCCACGCGCGCATATTCGCCGCGGCGCAGGCCGATCTCCACCAGGCGTTCGCGCGCCGCCACGTCCAGTGGATCCTGCGGCACATAGCGGGCGTACGCCTCCAGGGCTCCCACATCGTCGTGGAGCCGCTCGTCTTTCAAGCCGGCGATGCGCCGCAACAGCTCGCGGCGTACGTCGGCGTCGTCGCCACCGGGCTGCGAGGTGTCCCCGCGCTCGATGTCTGCGGCGCTCGCCTCCCAGCGTACCTCCAGCACCGAGACCAGCTCCCGCACCTCATCGCGGCCCTCATACACAGGTTCCAGCGCGCGCGCGGCGCGCACCCGGAAGCTGCCGATCGAGAGGATGCGCTCGGCCAGTTCGCGTGCGGCGTAGTCGTTGGGCCGCTCGGCGAGCACGCGTTCCACGTGCTCGATGGCCTTGCTCGGTTCGTGCAACTGATCCAGCTGCACGCGCGCCAGCCGTAGCTCGGTATCCAGAGCCTCGTCGCCCGTCATGTCGGCGAGCCGACGCTCCATGAGCTCGGCCCAGGCCGGATAGCGATCGGCGCGCTGATACAGCCGATCGAGAGCGCGCATGCTCGCGTCGTGCGCCGGCGTGATCGCCAGGATGCGCTCGTAGTAGCCGATCGCGCGATTGTCGTCCTCGATGATCTCTTCGCAGACCAGCGCCACTTCGGTGAGCAGGTCCACGCGCGTCGTCGGGTCCTCGATCACCCGCGTGGTGCGGTCGTACAGGTCCTCCAGCTCTCCCCAGCGCTCGGCGCTGGTCAGGATCTGCTTGAGCCGTGCGAATGCATCCTGGTTCGCAGTGTCCTTGAGCAGCAAGCGCTCCAGATACGGAGCTGCGCCCATGGGGTCACCCAGCGTATCTTCGTGCAGCCGTGCGGCGCGGTCGGAGAGCTCGATCTCGATGTCCTCGGACAGCTCCGTGCGCAGCGTGTCGCGCAGCGCATGGGCCAGCTCCGTGACGCGACCGCTGGCGGTTGCCAGCTGTTCGGCGCGATCCCACAGCGCGAGATCCTCTCTGAACTCGCGCAGCGCCTTCAGCAGCACGTCGAAGGCCGCGCCGTGCGATTCGAGCTTCTTCTCGTGCACGCTGGCCAGGCGCAGCAGCATCTCCCGGCGCTCTTTCGGATCGTTCACGCCCAGCAGAGCCGCCTCCAGCGACTCAGCCTCGCGACGTGCGTCATTGCTCTGCGCGTAGCTCTCGGCGAGCACGCCGGCGGCGCGCCGGCGTGTCTCCGGCACGTCAACCAGGCGCCGCAGCACCGCGATCGCCCGGGTGTCCCCGGGCGCGAACTTCAGTGTGCGCGCAGCAGCATCGAGAGCTGCTTCGGGGCGATTCAGATCGTCCAGGTACAGCTCGCTCAGCTGCACTTCGAGATCGGCGCGCGCGGCGCCCTCCACGTGCACGCTCTGCTCCTCGATGGCTGCCGCTGCCTCTTCGGGCTTCTGCAGCGACAGGAGCAGCTGCGGCAAGGCGCGCACGGCCGAGAGCCGGCCCGGCTCGACCTGCAAGATCCGGCGATAGAGATCTGCCGCGCGATCCTTCGAATCGAACTCGGTCTGCTCCAGGTTCGCCCAGTCGCTGAGCATGCTGATCCGGGCTTCCCCGTCGGCGACCTGGTTCAGCTTGATCTCGAACAGTTCACGCAGCTCGTCGCGCTTGCCCTCGCGCCGCAGCAGGCGCTCCAAGACCTCGGCGGCCTCTGTGTCGCTCGGGTCCCGGTTCAGGATGCCGCGCAGCAACACTGCCGCAGAATCTGAACGATTGAGCTGCTCGTCGTAGACCTGAGCCAGCTTCATCTCCAGGCGGCGCACACTGCCCGCGAGCTGGCTCTGCGCTTCCGCGATTGCGGCGGCTTCGCGCTCTTCCTCGGCCTTGCGCTGCTGCTTCTGGCGGCGCCCGCCCTTCTTCTTCTTTGGCTTGTCGGGGTCGGCCTCGGCGCTGGGTTCCTCTTCCAGGTTGCTTTGCAGCAGCACCAGCTGGGCGCTGACGGCCTCCACAAAGGGCCCGTAGTCGCGCGCGGCGCGGCTGGCGTCATCCAGCTGCGCCAGCGTCTCGGCGCGCTCGGGAGCCAGCTCGAAGGCGAAGCGCGCATAACCAAGCGCGCGCGCGCGATCGACCAGCCGGGTGCCGGTGAGCTGGATCAGCTTCTCCAGCAGCGCCCGCTTGGCGTCCGCGTCGGGCTCGGCAGCGAGGCACAGCTCATACAGCGCGGGCAGTCGCGCCCACTTCTCCTCTTTTTCGTAGATCGGGATCAGCGCTTTGGCCGCGCGCAGATCACTGGGATCGGCCGCGAGGATGCGCTCGTAGCAACGGAAGGCGCGCTCGGGCTGCGACAGCTTCTGATCGTAGACGCGCGCGGCCCGGTAGCTGAGATCTACCTTGAGCTTCGCGTCTTCGACGCGATCCGCCGCGCTGCTCAGGACCTCCGCCAGCCCTTCCCAGTCGTGCTGCGAAGCATACAGCTTCTCCAGCCCGTCATAGTCGCCGGCTTCGAGGTAGCCGTCGCGCAGCACGCGCAACGCGCGGGCGTGGCCCGGAGAGAGCTCCAACACGCGCAGGAACGTGCGCGCGGCCGCCTGTGCGTCGTGCAAATGCTCCGAGTAGACCGCGCCGAGCTTCTGCAGCACCGTCATCTTGGCCTGCGCGCCGTCGGTTTGCTCCGCGCGCCGCTCCAGCGCCTCGGCCAGGGTGGCCCAGTCCTTGCTGCGTTCGGCCTGCTTCTCCAGCGCCGCCAGCGCTGCGGAGTTCTGCGGATCGCCCTCCAGGATCTTGCGGTAGATGCCGGTCGCGTCGTCACCACGGCCCAAGCGCTCCGATGCCAGGCGAGCCATCTCCTGCAACAGCTCGTGGCGTTCAGCGCCCGTCGTATGCGGCAGCTCTGCTTCGTACAGCTTGTACAAGGCCGGCCATGCACGGCGCTTCTTGTAGAGCTCCTTCAGGCGATCGCTGGCCTCTCGGTCACCCGGAGAGACCTCGAGCAGCGCTTCGAACGCCTGCGTCGCGTTCTGCACATTCGAGAACTGATCCAGCCAGCGCCTCCCGGCGGCGCGCATGAGCTCGATCTTCTCGGCGTTGTCGTGCGTGAGCGTGGCCAGCCGTTGCTGGCTGGTCAACAGGTCACGCCAGCGCCCGAGCTTTTCGTACAGACCGACCAGCTCGCGCGCCACCTCGACGTCCTTGGGGTCGAGCTGAGAGATCTGGTTGAGCACGCTCACCAGAGCGGTGTCGCTGGCCAGCTCGGCGCGGTACAGCTCGGCCACCTCACGCAGCACCGACAGGCGCTCTTCCGTCTGATCCGCGGGCAACCCCTCGAGCCGCTGCCGCAACAGCTCGACCAGCGCGGTGAAGTTTTGCGTCTTGCGATAGAGCTGGCGCAGCGCGATCGTCGCTTGCTCGTTCGAGGGATCCTGCCGCAGCAGGTTCTTGTACTGCTCGACGGCCTTCTGCGCGTCCTTGTGACCCGCCGCGAGATGCGCGATCTCGGCAGTGATGGCCTGCTTGTCCTTACCGCTGGGCAGCACGCGCTGCGCGGCGCTCAAGATGTTGAGCAGCTGGGGAGCCGCCTCTTCCGAGGCGTAATAGAAGCGATAGAACTCGAGCATGCCGGCGTTGGCCGGATCCAGCTTGCGGATGCGGGCAAACCAGGGCTCGGCGCTCGCCGCTTCTTGCCGCTTCTTCCAGAGCAGCATGCCCACTTGCAGGATGTCTCCCACGCGATCGCGTCCGCTCGGATCGCCCACGGCCAGGCTGGCCTCGTAGATGTCGACGAGGTCGTCCCAGCGCTCCTCGCGCGTGTAGTGCTCGGCGAGGAAGGCAAGCGCCTCTGGATGGTTCGGTACCAGCTCCAGAATCTTGCGGTAGAAGCGCGCGGCGCGCGCGTCGTCTTGCAGGCGGTGCCGTGCGACGCGCGCCGCACGCACGCCCGCGGCCACGCGCGTGGCGGTGCTCTCCGCGCCGTCGAGCAGCACCTCCAGCACCTCGGCGACGGCCGGGTAGTTCCCTTCACGCCGCTGGAGCAGCTCCAGCATCTCGGCGGCCCGCTCGTTGTGCGGGTCGAGCTTTAGAGCGCGCGCCAGCCGATCGAGCACGCGGTGCCGATCCACCTGATCCGCGGCAAAGCGCAGCTCGACCTCGGCCGCGCGCATCGACATCGAAGAGCGATACACGTCGTCTGCGGCCTTGTCGGCTTCGGCCTGGTACGTCTCGACCAATTGCTGCCAGCTGTTGCGCTTGCCGCGGCTCTCCTCCAGGGCCACGGCCGCGTCGCGGTCCCGGGGATCCAGCTCCAGGATGCGCTCGAACAGGCGGCAGGCGCGGCCCTCATCGAGCAGGTTGTCACGCAGCACCTTGGCTTCCAGCCGCAAGCGCTCGAGCTCGCGCTCCGATCCCGAGGACAGCCGCACCTCGGTCGACAGCAGGCGCGCTACCGCGTCCCACTCCCGGCGCTTGAGGTGCTCCTGGCGCGCCGCCGACAGCAGGCGCAGTGACTCATCCAGGTCCCCGTTCTCGAGCGTGACGGCCTCATCCAGCGTCTGCCAAGCCTTCGGCTCTTCTGGATCGCTCTGGAGTTGGCCTAGCGCGGTACGGATCGTCTGCAGCTGCATTCCTCACTCGTGGTCTAGCGGCCATGTCCCTCGGGACGGCCGGGGCTCGGAGACTACGCCGCGTGCGTGGCCCTTACAAGCTCGGAGGAATCTGCAGCGCGAGGACTCGGTCTACCTCCTGCCACCTGCAACAGGCGCCTGCGACGTGTCACCTCAGGGCTGCGACTCTGCGCGGCTTTTTTGCGGGAGTTGCGCCCTGCGATCCCGGATGGCGAGGCGTTGACGCTCCACGCTATCGGCAGGAGCGCCGTGCTCGCTGGCATGCGCGAGCGCCGACTCGGCATCCTCGTAGCGACCGAGCAGGATCAGCGACCAGGATTTACCGAGCAGCGCTGGAGTAAAGCTCGGACGACCCGCGAGCAACGACTCGTACGCCGCCAGCGCTCGCTCCGGCTCGTTCATGCGCAGCGCCACGGTCGCCAGGCCGAGCTGGTTCTCGAGCGCGTTGGGGTCTGCACGCAGCCCGTTGACATAAGCTTGCCGGGCCGCTTCGAGCTGACCGAGACTCACCCGCACCAGACCGAGCGCGTGCCAGGTTTCTGCGTCGCCCGGAGCGCGCCGAGCGGCCTCCGCGAGTCGCGGCTCCGCCAGGCTCGGCTCACCCCAGCGGGTCGCACGCAATCCACCGACCTTCGGCCCCAGCGGATCCAGGGGCGCGATCTGGCTCGCCCGATCGTAGGCAGCCAGCGCTTCATCGTAGCGATGCGAGAGCTCCTGCGCATGACCCAGCTCGACCCATGGGATCGGACTGTCCGGCGGAAGCATTTCAGCCAACCGTTCGGTCTGGGCCGTTGCGCGATCGAGCCGCCCCACGCTTCCATAAAGACGAATCAGTTGTCTACGCTCCGCAATATCGCTCGGATGGGCCGCCAGGTGCTGTTCGAGCAAGTCGATGGCCTCTGTTTCTCGGCCGCGCTCCGCAAGCAAGCTCGCGCGCTCCAGCGGCGGAGGATCGATGCGACAGGCCACGCCCAGCACGAGCGCCACTGCGAGCAGTACTCCGACGCGCGGCGTAACCCGCGTCTCGCTCGCCGACCGCCCCGAGGGTCGAGGACCGCAATTCCGCGTGAGGAGTTTTACGGGTCCCGTCGACCGCGCTAGAGAGCATCTGCTGCAACCGTCTCTCGAGTGCATGGGTGAAGTCTGAAGTGTCAGCGGCCGCGTACCGGAAAGCAATCGGGGTTCTTTCTCTGATCTCGCCCTTGGTCGCGCCACTGCCCCGAGTCGGTGTGCTCGGACTCGGTGTGCTCGGAGTCAGTGTCCTTGGAGTTTGGGGTTGTGACTCCGATCGCAAGCCGTACACACCCTTCCCTACCGCCTCTGGCACGCCCAGCACGGCACCGGCTCCGAGTATGACTCCGCCGCGCGTCGACGCGGGCCCCGCGCGCGAAGCCGCGAGCATCAGCCGCGGAGCGCTGTTTGCGCCATCCGGCGCTCGCGAGTGGCGGATCGCCGACCGGAAGCTGACCGCCCCCGACGGGTTCGCGTTCCGGCTGGGGCTCGCCGGAGGGCTCGCGGGAGGCAAGGACAACGACGTCCTCGCATGGCTGACGGGGATGCTCGAGAAGCCCGCGATCGGCGAGCTCTGGCTCTTCCCCCAAGACGGCGCCCCCCGCCTGGTCAGCGGCGCGCCCGGTTTCTTGCCGACCGGCCCCACTTGTAGTCACGACGCCCACCTCGATCAAACGGGGCCCAACTCGGTCTCGCTCGACATCCGGGCGACGTGCGCCGCGCCGCTCCTGCCGCGCACGCCGGACCGTAGCGTGGCCGTGTTCGCGCCGCTGCGCGAGAATCCAAAGATCGTCGGCTTCCGCGTGGCGGCGCCGGCCGCGGGCGAGACCATGCGCCTCGAGATTGTGTCGCGCGATCGCGATGGCGATGGCCGCGACGATGTCGAGATGACGTTGGTCTTGGCGGCGCCGCGGGCGCCGGAAGCGCGCGCGAGCTTTGTGTGGCTGGATCGCCCTGCGGGCC
>JAICTU010000616.1 GCA_025936205.1 Polyangiaceae bacterium
CGCCTGATCGAGATCGGCGCGGCGAGCGAGGTGGTCATCCTCGGCTCGAGCCCATCGCTCGAAGACACGATCCGTGCGATTCGCGCGCAGGCGTTCGACTTCGTTCCCGAGGGCGATGAGCCTTCGGCGGTGGTGAATCGCGTACGTCAAGCCGTCGAGTTGATCGAGCTGCGGCGCGAGCTGTCTCGGCTGCAGGCGGGCCCGGTGCCGGCCACGCCGTTTCCAGAGCTGATCGGCGAGAGCACGGCGCTACGGCGGCTCAAGCTGCTGATCGAGCGCGTGGCCCGCTCCGAGGCCACGGTGCTCATCACGGGTGAGAGCGGGACGGGCAAGGAGATTGTGGCGCGTACGCTGCACGCCCACGGCCCGCATCCCGCAGGTCCGTTCCTGGTGACGAACCTGGGGGCGATTCCGCGCCAGTTGCTGGAGAGCGAGCTGTTCGGGCACATGCGCGGCGCCTTCACCGGTGCCGTTGCCGATCGCAAGGGTTTGCTGCTGCGCGCGACAGGCGGCAGCCTCTTTCTGGACGAGGTGGCGGACATGCCGCTCGACGTCCAGGCCAAGTTGCTGCGGGCATTGCAACAACGCAGCCTCCGAGCGCTCGGGCAGCGCGAGGAGGTGCCGTTCAATGCGCGCATCATCGCTGCCACCAGCCGTGATCTGGAGCAGGAAGTAGCTGCCGGGCGGTTCCGCCAGGATCTCTACTTCCGCCTCAATGTGATCCAGCTGGTGGTGCCGCCGCTGCGCGAGCGCGGGCACGACGTGCTCTTGCTCGCGCAGCACTTCATTCAGCGCGAGAGCAGCGCCCTGCGGCCCGTGGTGGGTCTCACGCCCGGCGCTGCTCGCGCGCTGCTCGCCTATCGCTGGCCGGGCAACGTGCGCGAGCTCGAGCACTGCATCGTCTCCGCGGCGGCGTGTGCGCGCTACGACCACATCACCGCGCAAGACCTGCCGGAGCGCGTGCGCGGTCAGGAGTCACTGGCGCCCGAGCGCGACATCAATGACCTGATCTCCCTGCGCGAGCTCGAGCGCCAGCACATCCTCGAAGTGCTGCGTTCCGTGGGCGGCAACAAGGCGCTGACGTCACGTCGCCTGGGACTCGATCGGAAGACGCTGTACCGCAAGTTGAAGGAGTACGGCGAGGCTGCTGGCTCCTGAGTTCAGAAGGGGGTCAGGGTCAGGGAGCAGGGTTCCCGGAGGGGAACCTGAGCGAGGTTCGGTGAGTTTCTCCTGCGGAACGCTCCGAGCCTCCCGAGGCCGTGGAGAGGCGCAACGAAGGCCGTTGAGCTCACTGGCCAGCGTTAAACTCTCCACCCGGGGTGAACCCACGCAACACCACGGGTGACGGCAAGCGGCGCACTCGAGACATGGACGGCATGCGCGCGACAACACTGCGCCAGCGTGCCGAGCTTAACGCGAAGCAGGGCGCACGCTGGCGAGCGTTTCGGAAACGAAACCCGTCTTCAGGGCTCGCTCAAGCCCAGGCGCAGCAGCTTCCGATACAACGTTGCGCGGTCAATCCCCAGCTTCCGCGCGGCCAGCGCCTTGTTCCAGCCCGTCGCGCGCAACACCACTTCGATGTAGCGCTTCTCGACCTCTTCCAGGGACGCGGACTCCTCCGGCAACGGCTGCTCTTGCCCCAGGGCCGGAATTTGCAAGCGCGCGGGCAGCTCGCGGACGCTGATGAAGGCTCCCGTCGCGATCGCGGCGGCAGCGCTCAAGCAGTTCTCCAGCTCACGCACATTGCCCGGCCAGGAGTGCGCCGAGAGCAAGCGCTCGGCTTCCGGCGTCAACTGATAGGCCCTGCCGCGCAGGGCAGAGCCCAAGAAGTGCTTGGCCAATTCGGAGACGTCACCCACGCGTTCCCGCAGCGACGGCACGCGGATGTGGTGCACGTTCAACCGGTACAGCAGATCCTCTCGGAACTGGCCCTGGGCCACCGCCTGCTCCAGGTCGCGATTCGTGGCCGCAACGATACGCACGTTGAGCGTCACCTCGTGCGCCCCACCGAGCGGCCGCACCCGTGGGTCCTCCAGTACGCGCAGCAGCTTGGGCTGCAAGTCGAGCGGCATGTCGCCGATTTCGTCCAGGAACAGCGTGCCACCATGGGCGCCTTGCAGCAGGCCCTCGCGCGACTCGGCAGCGCCCGTGAAGGCCCCGCGCCGGTGGCCGAAGAGCTCGGCCTCCAGCAGGTCGAGCGGCATGGCGGCGCAGCTGAGCGCCACGAAGGGCCCCTGGGAGCGCGGGCTGCGCGCGTGCACGGCGCGGGCGACCAGCTCCTTGCCGGTGCCGCTCTCGCCCGTGATGAGCACGGTGGCGTCCGTCGGGGCGACCCGCGCGATGCGCTCCATCAGCTGGCGCATCTCCTTGCTGGAGCCGATCAAGCCGTGGCGGGAGCCGTCCAGGACCTCGGGGTCCTCCAGCCGGATGATACCCGCCTTGGTGCGACGCTGCTGCACCGCGCGCTCCAGCACCGTCTGCAGCTGATCGATGGCGATCGGCTTGGTGATGAAATCGAAGGCGCCGGCGCGCAGCGCTTCCACCGCCATGTCCACGTCACCGAACGCGGTCATCACCACCACGGGGATGTGCGGTCCGTCGCCCGTCAGGCGCTTGCAGAAGTCGATGCCACTGGTGCCCGGCATGCGCACATCCGTGACGATCGCGTCGGGCAAATATTGATGCAGCACCGGAATCGCGGCATCCGCGCTGGGTTCTGCGCGCACGGAGTAGCCGAAATCGGTCAGGAGATCCTGCAGCGACGATCGGATCTCGTCATCGTCCTCGACCAGCAGCAACTGCGGGCGCGGAGCCGTTTGCTCGATGGCCGATTGCTCCATGGCAGCGTGCTCGCCGGGCTCCTGCTCGTGCGGCACCACGGCGCGAAAATCGGATTGCCCTTGCTGCACGTGCTCGGAGGGCTGCTCCGTGGACTCTTTCGGTTCCGTCATCGATTCTCGAGGGTCGGTCTCGTCCAACCACGTAGCTGAACAGGTGTCTGGGCTGCCGAGCATTGGCCACTCCTGATCGGGGCTGAAACCCCTGCGAATAGATCTCTCACCTGGCCGTCAGCCGCTCCGCGAGCCCGAGTACTTGTTCGAGCCGAACGGGCTTCATCAGCACCTCGGCAACGTTCAAATCGCGAGCTTTCTGGCCCCGTGCCGCGGTCAGCACGACACGCGGGATATGGTTGAGCTCGGGCTTGCCCGAGAGCGCCTCCAGGAGCTGCCATCCGTTCATCACCGGCATCCACAGGTCGAGAAAGATGGCATCCGGGCGCTCCCCTTGCTCGAGCCGTGCCAGCGCCTGCTGGCCGTCCCTGGCCGCGATCACGGAGTAGCCTTGTTCCGCAAACACGTCCGCCAGCGCCTCGCGGATCTCGTCGTCATCATCGACGATCATGAGCACGGGGCGCTGCGCACCGGCGGCGAAGCTCTGGTCGCTGGTGGCGGTTTGGCCCACCGCGCCAGCGTACGCGAGGGGTCCGGACGAAGGGAAGCTTTTGCGAGTCGAGGCGCAAAGTGCCACGCGGGTGCGTGACTGCCACGGGCGCTTCGCACTCCTGATGAAGCGAGTGGGGAAGATGCCTGCGTTAACGTCGCCGGGAGATCTGCTCGCAGCCTTTCACCCCATCCGTGGCGAAGCGCCGCGCGTTTAGATTCGGAAGCATCGGCAACTGCCCGCAGCTTGGCGATCCCGGCGCTTCAGTTAAATGGCACGCGGCGTGCTCTATGGCCCAGCGTGTTTCGAAACACCAGCGCCAAGCCCGGGACGGAAGTGTTCATCGTCGACAGCTCCCCGGCTGCCGCGATAGCCCTCGGTGCTCACCGGCCCAGTGAAGAGTCGACCTACGTCCTCTGCCGAGCGGCCAGCGAGCACAATGCGGATTTTGCTGCGCGAGTGCTCAAACGTGCGCGTCAGATCCGGCTGCACCAGTGCATCGAGTCGCTCTGGTACGTGGTCGGCGCGCGCACCTTCGAGGCGGCGGCGTCTGCCCGATTGCTCGAGGACTTGCTACCGTTGCTCGAGCGCGGCTCGCGTATCACCCTCGCAACACCCCGGAGCATCGGCGGTGTGGTGCTCGGTTGGGTGGATTCGCTGCTCGGTCAGCGCGGTGATGATGTCAACATGGGCGTACGTTTCTACCCCGACGTCTCGGATTTGCGTCGCGGCACGTTGCTGAATGCTGAGAGCGTTCAGCAGCAGTGCGCCTGAAATAGCGACTGAGCGCGGCGCAATGCAAAGCTCCGAGCGATTGTCGAAGGCCTGAGTGGAATGCCCGGGCGCCGCGCGCCAGAACGCTGTTATTCGGGTAGTCTCCGGAGTTGACTGGATGCAGGGCAGTACCAAGACGAGCTGGGGTAGTGAAGGCACCGTCATTGCCGACCGCTACCGGCTCGTCGAACCGCTCGTGCGCGGAGCGATGGGCACGATCTGGCGCGCCGAGCACCTGAGCCTGCGCGCGCCGGTCGCCGTCAAGCTGCTCGATCCGATCCTGGCCCGCGATCAGGAGATGCGCGGCCGCTTCCTGCAGGAGGCGCGCTCTGCCGCCGCCGTGCGCAGCTCGCATGTCGTGCAGATCTTCGACTCGGGCATCGAGGGTGGTCTGCCCTACATCGTGATGGA
>JAICTU010000759.1 GCA_025936205.1 Polyangiaceae bacterium
GTACCGTTCTGGGATGAAACCGTCCTCTATCATCGGCCGACGCAAACCCTGCTGGGCGCAGACATCGTTTGCTGCGCGGACGGCCAAGATCACTGGACCTGGCGTTTCGGGGCGCGCATGACCGGCTGCTACGAGCGAGCGCGCGTGCCGCCGGATGCCAGAAAGAAGATTCCCGACAAGACCGCGGCCGCGCGCTCCCTGCGCGCGATGCTGGAGCGGCCCGCTCGGCGTCTCATCATCGGGCATGGCGCCGTGCTCGAAGAAGCTTGCCGCGACCACTTGGCTCGAGCCTGGCGCTTGGAGGGCGTGGAGGTGTGAGTGGGCGGCGCGCGCAGGAAAATTGCACGGCACGCGCTCACATCCATTTTTAGCACTCTCTACCTTCATCGAACGGCGCCTAGTGCCCCGAGTCCTTCATTCGCTGTCCAATTTCCGCGGCTCCTCAGGGGTTGAGGGCCGCAGAAATTGGCGGCGATCACGCTCTTTTTGACTCGGGGCACCCCTGTTTCATGGTTCCCGAATGAATCATTCGGGACACTAGCGAGGCGCGCGAGGGTTGTCCGGCGTGGGGTTAACGCTGGCAAACGGGAAGGGAAGAGAGGAAAAACGTGAAGACATTAGTGCAACTATCTGTCTTGCCTGCGCTGGGCTTCGCGGTGTTCTCGGGCGATGTGCAGGCGGTGACTGCGAGCGCCGACTTCTGCAAAGCCATCGCCCCTTCGAGCAATCAGGTGTACAGCGCCATGGGGTTCGCCAATCTCGAAGATCCCCCGAACGGTATAGCGGCCACGTGCATCATCCCGACGGACGCGGCGCTGGGCCCTTCCGTCATCTTCCAAATGCGCGTGTTCGACAACGATACGACGCAAGAGTTCAGCTGCAGCCCTGCCGTCCACGACGAGATGGGCAACGATCTGCTGCAGAATAACCCACCGAGTACGCAGACCACCGGGATCTCCTTCGTGGGCTCGGCCACGTTGAATTGGACGGTCACGCTGCCGGGCCCGAACGTGAACACCAACACGTACGCGATCTTCTGCACGATGCCCGGCAACTTCTCCACCATCTACTCGGCGAGCGCCCTGTGAATCGAAAATTAATCCGCTGATCACGGCAACCAAGAGGAGCGCTGAGACATGAAGAAACTCGAACAGCTCGTTCTGTTACCCGTGCTCGGGATCGCATTGCTCCCGGGTGACGTGTTCGGCAGCCCAGCCACTGCGAGTGGAACCCATTGCAGGCTGGTGTATGGCAGCCCCAACAGCAGCTATGCCTACCAGAGGGATGGCATTCACAACACCGGGCCCGGCGCCAGTCCCATCACGGTTGCGTGCACCATCCCCATGGACAGCACCGCGCTCGGCTCCACCGTGCGTTTCCGCATGAAGGTCAAGGACAACTCGAGCAGCGCAGGTTTCTCGTGTGTTCCCTACGTCTATAATCAGAGCGGCAATCTCCTCGGCTCCGGTGCAACGATGACGACCTCGGCGAGCCAAACCGGCACCGTGACGCTGGGGGGTACGAACTGGACCGTGTCTGTTCCGGGCAATGTGAATTCGAACGTGTACGTCATCCAGTGCTCGATGCCCGGGAACACGTCCATCATTTACAACCAGCGTGTGCAGTGACTCGCCGGGAATGGGGGAGGCCCAGGCGTCCTCCCATTGCTGATTCAGGCTCGAGCGGCTGGCTGATCCTGGTCGGTGGTGCCGCCTTGGCGGTGGGCGGTTATCTCTGGGGCCTTACGTCGCCGGAGCCGCGAGCAGGCAGCAGGGCGTCCGAGCAAGTCGGGGCTTTCATGGCCTCACCACGAGTGGCCTCGGGAGGACGACTCCAAGGGTTACGCCGCCCGACCACAAACACCGCCGCTCGGGTGCACCCAGCGCGCGTCGCTCGAGCGGAGACCGTGATCCCTTCAGCGCTCGCGCTTGCCACGGCCGAACGGGACAGCAAACTCGGCAACACGGCACGGCAGAACGCGGCTGCCGCGTCCGATGCGCGCGAGGAGCCCGATCCCGGCGAGGTGGAGGCACTATCACGAGCGGAGCGACTCCAGTACTTTGACGCGTTGAGCGCGCGCATCGACAGCGAAGCAACGGACGGCGCGTGGCGATCCGCTACCGAAGGACCGCTCGCGCGGCTGATTTCCGAGCAGCTGGGATCCAAGGTCAGCGTCGCCGAGGCCACCTGCGCCTCGAGCTACTGCCGTGTGCAGCTGAACCATCCCGAATGGGCCCGGCTGCCTCCTGATTTGATGTTTGCGTTCGACCTCGCGCGCACGTCGCTGCAAGTAACGGAAGCCGAGTACGACAATCGCGACGAAGGAGCCACCACGCTCTATTTCAAACGTGGATCAGCGCCAGCCAATCAGGCGGACCTGGCAGACACCGTACCGTCCGACACCGTACCGTCCGGCACCGTATCGCCAGAGAGCGTACCGCCAGAGACCGTCGTGG
This sequence comes from Polyangiaceae bacterium, assembly GCA_025936205.1. Next base: position 2,457 of record JAICTU010000759.1, read on the forward strand.
CAAACACCACAGCCGGCGCTCTGACAGACACCGAGTGACCCTGGAAAGGAAGTCATGATGAGAACGCTAGCCCAATTTGCACCGATCGCAGTCCTCGCAGCGCTCACGTCGAGCGACGCATTCGCGGGGGCGACTGCACCCGGCGCCATCTGCGAGTACGTCTCCGGCGATAGCATCCAGTACGCGACGACGGCCATCGAGGTCAGCGGGGCTTCCGTCGTCACCTGCGCCGTTCCGGTGGACCATCAGCTCGGAACGACCGTCACGTTCCGCGTTGCCATGACCGACAGCATGCTGAACGACGTCATCACTTGCAATGGGTACGCTTACTCGCAGGACGGCACGCAGCTCAACGCGGTCTCGCCGAATATCACGTCGTCGGCCTGCAATGGGCAGCCGATCGGCTGCAAAGACATCGAGGAAAAGACGATCACCGTGAGCCCGCAGAGCGCCACCAAC
>JAICTU010000178.1 GCA_025936205.1 Polyangiaceae bacterium
GCACTCCTGGTGGGCTCGGCGCCGTATAACACGCGCCCTGCTCTTCTGGGGATAGATATGAGTCACTCCTCGTCTGCCAAGGAGCCAGAGCGCGCCAGTTCGACGGAGCCGATGTTGTCCACGTTCAGCTTCTTGGCGCGGCTGGTCATGGTCTCGAGCAGCTCGTCGAAGCTGGGCAGGTCTCCTTTGATGAAGCGGATCGGATTCACGCGCGCCACGACGAAGTTCTTCAGGTATGGGCTCTGCAAGCCCTTTTCCTTGAGCTTGGCCACGGCCTCGTTGACCGCGTCGTCCAGCGCGAGGATCAGGTCGGCGCGGCGTTCGCGCTCGGCCAGCGTCTTCTCCAGCGGCCCTTTCAGCCACTGGTCGACCTTCTTCAGCGCCGGGTGGTAGGTGCCGCCGGCGAGGCGCCCGCGCTTCTCGTAGCCGAAGCCGAGCGTGACCAGGATCGGTTCTTCGAACTCCAGCTCGTGGCCGGCTTCCTCCGTGTCGGGCAATTTCGCGAGCTCGCGATACATGCGCTGCACCTCCAGCGCCTTCTCGCGCAGGCTGTGCGCCTTCTCGATGTTCAGCGCCAGGATCTGGTAAGCGACATCGGACTCCGGCACGAGCAGGCCGATCACCGCCTTGGCACCCAGCTCGCGCAGCGCGGTCAGGCGATGGTTGCCGTTCGGCGTCTCGTAGCCCTCCGGGCGCTGCACCACGATCAACGGATCGAGGAAGCGGCGGGTCTTGTCCATCGCGTGCGTCAGCTTGCGCACGTGCGCGTCGCTCACGTCGCGCTGGAAGGGGGTCGGTTTCACCGCCTCGATCGGCAGGCTCACCAGCACCAGGTTGCGCCCGGCGAGCGGCTCGCGATAGGCCGCGAGCACCGCGCCGCCGTCGGAGCGCACACGCTCGAGCAGCGGCGCGAGCTCCTCGGGAGGCGTCTCCAGCGCCAGCTCGGGTGCGCTCAGCTCCGTGGGCTCGAGCTTCACGCCGCGGCGCTTGCGGCGGGTCGTTGCCTTCTTCGCAGCTTTCTTCGCGGCTTTTTTGGCAGCCATGGTTCTTGCCAATCTAGGGCACCGGACAGCCGATGCAAGAGGCTCTTCGCAGCGCCGGGAAATCAGCGCGCCTTGCGACCGCTCAGCACCGGCACCTGCCAGACGGCGTAGCTGTCCTCGTCACGGATGCTGGCGATCACGTGGTTGAAGAGCGCCAGTGCTTCTGTCGGGGTCAAATTCGACTTCTGCCCCAGCACCTGAACGTAGCCGTCACGCCAGGCTTCGAGGATCTGCGCGAAGGTGGCGCGTGGCACACGCAGCGTGTCGACCACGACGTAGTCGACGCGCAGCTCTTCCAGCCCGAGCTGCTTCATGTACGACCAGGTGTGGCGGCCCACGCGCGCATCCGTCCCCGTGGCGCGCGCGTAGGGAAACACGCCGTCGCGCCAGAGCCGATCGGCGTCGAGCGGGCCGAAAGGGAAGTGCAACATGCCGTAGTCTTCGCTCAGCACGTGCAGCCAGCCCCCGGGCTTGCAAATGCGGTGCAGCTCCGCCAGCACCCGCTTCGGCTCCGGCACGGCCTGTGTCATGTGCCGGCACACCACCAGGTCGTACGCGCCTCCGGGCAGATGCAACTCGAAGGCGTCACCCTGCTGGAAGCGCAAGCGCGGGGCGAGAGCAGAATGGCGCTCGGCAGCGAGCGTCACCGAGCTCTCCAGGATGTCCAGCCCGAGCACCTCAGCCTCGGGGTAGCGCCGCGCGAGCCGCGACGTGATCTCCCCGCTGCCGCAGCCCACGTCCGCGATCTGCAAGGCACCCTCCAGTCCATAGCGCGCGAAGAGCTGCTGTTCGCTCGGCCAGATGCAGTCGGCCTGCGCGGCCAGCGTGCGCAGCATCGACTCGTGTGCCATCTGTTCGGCCTGGGGGTTGCGCTCGTGAGACATGGCGCCAGTATCTGGTGAAGAACCCCGCGAGGCGCAAGCCCATGAGCTCAGCGAAAGACCCTGACGGAGATAGCCCCAGGCCGCCTGACATCGGTGACGAGCCGGCGCAGATCGCGATCGAGGACTCGATCGATCTGCACGGCTTTCAACCACGCGACATCCCATCGGTGGTCGACTCGTATCTGGAGGCGGCGTTCGAGCGCGGTTTTCACGAGCTGCGGCTGATCCACGGTCGCGGTATCGGCTTTCAGCGCATGCGCGTGCGCCAGGTGCTGGAACAGCACCCGCTGGTGGAGCGCTTCGCGGACGCGCCGCCGCAGCGCGGGGGCTGGGGCGCCACCCTGGTCTGGCTGCGGCGCTGATGATCAGCGGGCGGGGTCGGCGCAGCGCTGGTCGCAGACCAGCATGTTGCTTTGACCTGCCAGCTCGGTGAACACCTCACAGCCATCGACCTCCGGGTCCACGCAGGCCTCGGCGCAGGGCTGGGCCGTGAGATTGGCGAGACAGCGATCGACGTCGGCGGCGTTCTTGTCGCCGGGAGCATCTTGCTCGCACGCCTGCTGGATGATGCCGAGCGAGAGCGCGTCGCATTGCACGCAGATCAGCGCGCTGCCGGTCTGCGCCAGCACCAGGCCGCATTCCTGGCCCCTGGAGCAGCTCGCCTGGGCGAAGCGCTGGCAGGCTTGTGCCGCCGTATAGCTCGCTCCGCTGGAGCTGCCGCCAGCGCCGCTGGAGCCGGAGTTGGCGCTGACCGCGCCGCCGCCGGAACCGGCGTCGCTCGTGACGGCGCTGCCACCGGCGCCGCTCGGACGATCGCCGTCTCCGTCTTTGGCGTCGCCGGAACAACCCGCGACCACCAAGGCCAGAGCACCGAGAGTGAAACAACCGAAGCCGACGAGCGCACAGCGTGACATGGGGGCCTACCTCGGAGCTTGGCCAAGGCTCCTACCCTGTCAAGCAACGCGTGGGCAGCGAACGAGCCGTGCTTGAAGTGCCGAGCGCGCGCGACATGCAGATGTTGCAGCCTCGTCGCACAGTTGCGGCCCGCGGCGTCACTCACCCGCGTGGTGCCGAATTCGTTGCGCGGCTCGCACTGTCACGCGTTGCATTGGGGAGATTAGTCAGGGCCGAACTCATCCACTTGGAGAGAGCAAGTGATCTGGTGCAGACAAGCCCGCGCCGCTGTACGTGAGCGCTGGCCGCCTCGAGAGAAATCGCGTATTACACTGGTGCGACTCATCGGGTGTTGCCCGAGCCGCTGGGGGGTGGCCGCGATGCTGAGCCAGCGCCATGCGCTAGCGCATTCATCAGCAAAGAAACGTGAAGTCAGGAGTAAAGAGATTGTCCTCGCTAGCATCACGAGTTCTGCATCGGCGCCACCAATGGCTTGTGCGACGTTCCCCACCAAAACAAGGGAAGGGAGGGTCATCGTTGCCTGTTGGAACAACAGAGTGGTGGAGTTGCTCGCTGTTGGCTGTCGTGGCGGCGGGCGTACTGCTGGCTTGTGGTGGTGGTGGTGGCGGCGATGACGGCCGCGGGGAGTCGACATCCAGCGAAGAGGATCAATTGGGAACGGCGGCGTCCGCGCTCACTGCGCCACCCTCGACGCGTCCGCCCGCACTCACGCCAGCGACCGGGGTGGGACGGTTCTCGGCGATCGGCGGCGTCGACTCGACGGGGCAGTTCACGTATCGGATCCCGATCGAAGTCGCGCCGGGTCGCATGGCGCCAGACCTTGCGCTGGTGTACTCGAGCGGCGGAGGGAGCGGGATCTCGGGCGTGGGATGGTCCCTGACGGGTGGCTCGCAGATCACACGATGCGGGAAGATCCCCGCGGCGGGCGGCGTGCGCGCTCGGTCCACGTACGAATTCAGTAATCCCAACCACGGCGGTCCGTTTGGTGGCCTCTTCGACGACGGGTACTGCCTGGATGGCCAGCGGCTGTATCTGGTCTCCGGCACGATGGATGACGACTCGGCAGTGTTTCGGACCGAGGTGGACACGTACGCGCGCATTTGACGAACGGAGCCATGAGGACCAAGGCAACGAAGGCGTTTGGCACGGTCATCGACTATACGCTCGAGAGTGGTCTTGGTGCTCGCTGGTCAGCAGAGACTGGTAAGTTCATTGGATTCTTGGGAAGGGGCCTATGAAGCGGTACTCTGACACGATTGCGGAAACCCGATTAGTTCGAGAAGTCCAGTCGTGCACAACGACAGGGGACCTTGAATACTCCGGCACGGCGCTGGAGATTTCGGACGAGGCGGGCACAGAGCTCTTCCACGTCGTCGTGGACACGAACGGTGAGAGGCAGCTTTTGTTTTTTCCAAGCAGCGATGGATACCGGATGCCCGTGGACGTAATGGAACGGATCTTAGCGAAAGCTAAAGATGTGGTGAATGCCATGGACGATGGTGAGGGCTGACGTGCCCAATGTCCCGGACGACAGATTCGCTGGGCGCCGGGATGGTGGCCGCGCCCGCTAGCCTGCACACAGAGCGTACGTGGCCGAGCAGGCCTTCCAGCGGCGGGCTCGGCTGCCAAGACGTGGAGGGGGAGCTTTGGTCAGAGCTCCTGCCCTGTCAAGCAACGCTCTGGCAGCAGAGGAGCCGTGCTTTCAGTGTTCCGGCGTGCCGGCACGGTCCGCATTGGCACGGATTGCGGCGACCAGGAACGCCGTTAGCCCCGCTCCGGCGCGGTCGATATTGGCGGCAAAGCGCGCGTCGCTTTCGTACAGCGTGGCCAGGCCGCGATGCATTTCCAGGCTGCACGGATAAAACCACCGGTCGATCAGCGAGCGATGCCGTTCTGCGATGGCGCCGGCGCGCTCGCCGTCTGGCCGCTCGCCTGCCGTGAGCAGGGCAAAGGCATCGGCGTACACGGCGGCCTGCTCGGCCTCGAAGCGCTGCCAATCGTCGCGCGAATAGCCCTTGGTGCGCCGCGCGGATTCCTTGAACGCCTCGCTCGAGCCCCAGCGTTGCTCGGCCTCGGCGTCGTACTGGGCGGGGTCAAAACCGTCGAACAGTTGCTTCGGATCCATCTCTGCCTCCATTTGCGCTGAGTCCAGCAAGGCGAGCGCTCGTTCCACGGCTTGCAGCATCTCTGCCGTGTGCCGAACGCGCGCGCGCAATTGCTCGCGCTGTGCGAGCAGTGCCTCACGCTGATCGAAGCCCGCGTCATCGAGGGAGCGCCGGATCTCTTCCAGCGGCAGGCCCAGCTCGCGCCGGATCAGGATCTGCTGCAGGCGCAGCAGGTCGCCCTGATCGTACTTGCGGTAGCCAGAGGTGCTGCGCTGCGACGGCCGCAGCAAGCCGATCTCGTCGTAGTGGTGCAGAGTGCGCACCGATACGTTGGCGATCTGGGCCAGCTCCTTGACCTGATACAGGCGAGGAAGCTTCGTCATGCCCCCAGCCTGGGGCCTCACGTCACGTGAGGGTCAAGGACAAATGGTGCGGCGGCGGCTCAGGGCTTTGCCGGAGGCGCGGGGGGAGCCGGAGGGGCGGGCGGCTTCGCCGGAGCGGGCGGCTTGGCGGGCGCCGGGGACGCGGGAGGTGCCGGGGGCTTGGGCGGTGCCGGTTTGGGCGCGGCTGCCTTGGCGGCCGTTCCCTTGGCGGCCGTTCCCTTGGCGGCCGTTCCCTTGGCGGCCGTTCCCTTGGCGGCACTGCCACTCTTCAGCGTCATCGACTTGTACGCGGCTTCGACGATCTTGTCGGGCGAGATGAAGCCGGCACCCGCCTTCTCGTCGAACTCGGCGGTGGGCTTGGCGGCGATGGCTTGCTCCAGCGTCTTGCCCTGCTTGATCAGCTTGGCCACGCGCGTCCGGATCTGCTCCAGCCGGTCGCGCCAGGCTTGCAGATCCGCCTTGTGCGAGACCTTGCCGTGGCCCGGGATGATCTGCGTCTGATCGTTGCACACGGCCAGGATGGCATCGGCGGCGCCGATGAAGCCTTCGAAATTGCCGCCGCTATCCAGATCCACGAACGGGTAACCGGGGATCACGAACAGATCGCCGGTGTGCACGATGTTCGCCTTGGTGAACTGCACCACCACGTCCCCGTCGGTATGGGCCGGCGGTACGTGAAACGCATGCACGTCGTCTCCGTTCAGATGCAGCGTCACGTCTTGTGCGAAGGTCACCACGGGCAAGCCGGCACCGGGCTTGGCCACGACCTTGTCCTTGGCCTTCTCCAGCTCCGCCGCGCTCAGCCGAATGCGCACGTTGTCGTGCGCGAGGATCACGGCGCCGCTGCCGCCGAGCGCCGCATTGCCGCCGGTGTGGTCACCGTGCCAGTGCGTGTTGAGCACGAAGCGCAGCGGCTGCTTCGAGATCTTGCCCAGCTCGGCCTGTAGCTTGGGCGTCATCGTGTCGAGCTCGTCGTCGATGATGAACACGCCGTCGTTGCCCGCGGACACGCCGACGTTGCCGCCCGCGAAGCCCTCCACACCTTCGATCATCGAGATGCCGGGCGCGAGGTTGTTCACGACCAGCTTCACCTTCGAGGGGTCGTTGTTGTTCTGCGCCAGCGCGGGCGCGGCAAGCAGCGAAAGACAGACGAACCAGGCGGGGGTGGAACGGAGTTTCATGGCCGCGCAGGATGCACGACACGAGCGCCGAACGCCAGCGGTCCGGGCAGGACGCTCCGGCCGACATTTGCAGGAAAGCGCACAACTGTCGCGTCCAGTGTCCGACCCCCGTCACCAGGCGAACATTCTCGCCTCAGAAGGAGAGACACGAATGAAGACCGATGTTGATCTCGAGGCGCTGCCCAGCCTGAGCGAGGGGCAGCTCGCAGGCGTGCAGGGCGGGTTCGTGATTTCGGGAGTGCTGGCGACGGAGCTGAAGGCTTCAAGCAGTTTTCTGGGAGATCTTCGGCGCCGCTTGCCGAAGCTCCGGGCGCCCTGGACGCCGATCCCTCCGGTGACCAGTCTGATCGCCTGAGGCGATCCGCGCCCGCAGCGCCAGGGCGCGCGCTCGCAGCGCTACCTTGCCGAACGCGACAAGCGCTGGCCGAGCTCGCGCAGCTGCTCGCGCAGCTCCGGTGGGTCCTGCACCTCGAAGTCGAAGCCCAGCGTGGCGATGTAGTAAGCGAGCGAGCCCAGGGAGTGGCCGCCCGTCTCCAGCAGGCAGCGCTCGGCGCTCACGCGTGCCAGCTGCCCGGCGAGGGGCGGGATGCGCTCGGCAACGCTCTCCAGCGGAGCGTGCAGCAGCACGCGCACCTGATGCGGGTAGACCCCGGTGGAGATCGAGCGAGCCACGTACTGCGCGACGTCGCCGTGAGGCACCTTGCGCGGCACGAAGCGCCGCCCGGCGCTGGCCTTGCTGGTGATGCGATCGACGCGAAAGCTGCGCCAGTCGTTGCGGTCGAGGTCCCAGGCCACCAGATACCAGCGCGCCCCCGCGTGGACGAGCCCGTGCGGTTCTACGGAGCGCTGGCTGGCATTGGCTTGCACGTCGGCGTAGCGAAACCCCACCTGCTCCTGGTTGCGGCAGGCGCCGGCGAGCTGCGTCAACAGCTCCGGATCGATGCGCGGACCGGCGCGATGGATCGGCGTGACGGCGCCGTGCAGCGCTTTCACGCGCCGCCGCAGCCGCGCGGGCAAGACCTGCTCCAGCTTGGTGAGGGCGCGCACGGCGGCCTCTTCCATGCCCGAGACGGTGCCGGAGGCAGCGGTGCGCAGACCGAGCGCCACGGCCAGCGCCTCGTCGTCCTCCAGTAACAGGGGCGGCAACGCCGCGCCCGTGCCCAGCTGATACCCGCCGGCCACGCCCGAGGTCGCATTCACCGGGTAACCGAGCGCGCGCAGGCGATCGACGTCGCGGCGCAAGGTGCGCCCGGTCACCTCCAGCCGCTCCGCCAGCTCGGCGCCGGACCAGAAGCGGCGTGATTGGAGCAGCGTGAGCAAGCGCAGCAGGCGAGCGGAGGTCTGAAGCATGGCGGTCGGGTCGGGTTGCGGGTTGTCGCCACAGAACACAGGGGCGGGCCGCGACGGCCGGGAGCCAGCTTACAGTCTACACCGATTGAGGACAGAAACTGACCGCGATGCGTCGTATCTCGATTCCCGTGCTCGCCGGCAATCGCGCCGGCGCTGCCCACGAGGAGGACAATGCCATGTCGATCGTTTTCTATGCCGCCCCCCAGTCCAGCGCGAGCCCCGTCACCTGTGTCCTGCGCGAGCTCGACGTGCCGCACGAGCGCGTGCACGTGGATCTGTCCAAGGGCGAGCAGCGCAAGCCCGAGTTCCTCGCGCTCAATCCCAACGGCAAGGTCCCCACCCTGGTCGTGAACGGCACGCCGATGTTCGAGGCCGTCGCCATCATGCAGTGGCTGGGCGACAGATTCGGCGTCGAGAAGAAGCTGTGGCCCGCGGCGGACTCGCCGGCGCGGCTCGAGGCGCTATCGTGGACGACCTGGGGCTACGTGCAGTTCGGCTATGCGCTGGCGCTCTGGTACCAGGCGAGCGGCGAGCGCGTGCCGAAGGAGCGGCACAACGCGGCCACGGCCGAGTACGCCGCGAAGGAGCTGCAGAACCTGCTCGGCTTGCTCGATGCGCGGCTCAGCGAGCGCGCGTACGTGCTCGGGGCGGAGTTCTCGCTGGCGGATCTGATCCTGGGCGGTGTGGTCAACTACGCCAAGTTGCTCGGGCTCTCGCTCGCCGCGCACGGCAAGCTGCAGGGCTGGCTGGAGCGGGTGCTGAGCCGTCCATCCATGCAGAACCCGTGGGCGTGAGGCTCGCGCCCCAGTTGGCACCACCACCTGCCGCGAGGGGCGCGCAGGTGTCACCTGCCGGGCAATCCCCGTCCGCCGTGCACAGCTGACGTTGCCCCGCGTTGGGGCAACCGCCGGCGGCCACTGGCGCAACGCACGTGCCGCCGGCGTTGGCGCCGCCGCCGCGACAGCAGATCTGCCCGCCCGCACATTCGCTCGCAGCGCCCGTACAAGGTTCCGCCACACACGTGCCATTGTTGCCGCAGCTGAAGCCCGCACCACACTCTTCGTCGGTGGCGCGGAACGTGTGTTCAACCAGGGCGCAGGGAGCGGAAGCACGCTGCGGCAAGGATCACCACGCAAGGGGTCCAAGCTGGCTGCTCCTGCGGGGCGGCGCTATGTGTCGCGTCTCACGAGTAGCAGAAGAGGGCGACGAGCACGGAGGGTTAACCATGACCATCGAGAAATTGATGCACCGGCACGCCATCGTTCAACCGGCTGACGCCAGCTGCTACGACGCGGCCGAGTTGATGCGAGACCGCGGTGTTGGCTCGATCGTGGTGGTCGAGCAGAACGAGCCGATCGGTGTCGTCACCGATCGCGATCTGGTGACGCGAGTCCTGGCTTCACGGCGCGATCCCGAGCGGCTTGCCCTGCGCGACGTGATGTCAGCTGCGCCCATCTTCCTGTCCAAGCAGCGCAGCGTGGAGGATGCCATCGACACGATGCGCGAATTCGGGGTGCGCCGTCTGCCCATCGTGGACGCGCACAATCATCCGATCGGCGTGCTCTCGCTGGACGACGTTCTGATCCATCTGGCGCGGCAGGTGGGCGCGCTGGGGCAGGCGGTCGAGCGAGAGTTGTTGAAGGCGGGCGGAGAGGGCTGAGTTGCGCGTGGGCTGCGGCGGCCTCAGTCGGGGCAGCCTCAGTTGCGGCGGCCCCCGTCGCGATGCACTTGTTGCAACAGAGCCAGCACCTCCGCGCGCTGCGGCATTCCGGCTTGGGCGCCCGGCTTCGTGGTTTTCAATGCCGCCGCCGCGTGCCCGAGCCGGGCCGCTTCGTCGAGGGCCTGCCCCTGCGCCAGCGCAGAGGCCAGGCCCGCGCAGAGCGCGTCACCGGCGCCGGTCGCGTCGACCGCACGCACGGTGATGTGCGGCAGCCAGAGCTCGTTGTCGGGGGTCACCAGCAGGTTGCCTCCGGGCGCGCCCACGCAGGCGGCTCCCGCCCCGCGGCGCAGCAGGTTTTTCGCGGCGCGCCGCGCGCTGGCGACGTCCTCCACGCGCATACCGGTGAGCACCTCGGCTTCACCGCTGTTGGCGCGGATCACGTGCACGTCGCGCAACAACTCTTCGGTCAAGGGCGCTGCCGGTCCCGCATCGAGCACGACCCGTGCGCCGGCGGCTCGCCCGATGCGCGCCGCCGCTTCGACCGTCGCCATCGGTACTTCGAGCTGGAGCAGCACCACCTTTGCGCGAACGAGCAGCTGGCTCGCGTTCGATACATCCGCGGCGCTGAGCTCCCGATTCGCGCCCGGCGCCGTGAGGATCTGTTTTTCTCCCGATTCGGCGAGCATGACCAGCGCGGCTCCGGTCACGGCCTGCGCGTCGCGCAATACGGCGCGCGTGTCGACGCCGGCAAATTGCAGCTGCTGGATCGAGAACGCGCCGCGATCGTCCTTGCCCACGCGGGCCAGCAGCGCGGCGCGCGCGCCGAGGCGCGCGGCAGCCACGGCTTGATTCGCGCCCTTGCCACCGGGGTCCGTACGGAATTCGCTGCCCGCGATCGTTGCGCCCGGCGTGGGCAGGTGCGGGCCGACGATCGTGTAATCGGTATTGACGCTGCCGACCACGACCACGTCGAAGTCGCTGTCACTCGAAGCATCGCTCACGGCGCACCCACCTTTCGACTCGCTGCAGGTTCGGCAAATCCGCGCTGGAGATCAATGGCTGCCGACACCCAGCTCGGCCCAGACCTGCTGGAACGGCCGGAACGGCGCGTGCGGAATGTAGCGGCGCGCCGCAGGGTTTCCGTTCAGATAGACCTCTTCCAGCGGCCAGACGTGATGATCGGCAAAACAGCCCCAGGCGCGCGCGCCGTCGGTCAGCGCTGCCGGGTCGAGCGGACGCTCGCTGGTATAGCCGGCGAAGAGGCGCTGCGTGCGCTCCGGCTCGAGCCGGAACATGAACCAGGCGGCGCGCGCCAGCTCGTAGCCGCAGGGCATGAAGGCGGCCTGCTCCCAGTCGATCACGGCGCTGACGCGGTCGCCCTCGAAGAACAGGTTCGCGTCGTGGTAATCGCCATGCACGACCTGCGCCGCAGCCAGCGGGCGATAGCTGTGCACGCAGTCGGGGTGGGCGAGCCAGGCGCGTTGCGCTCGCAGGCGCTCCAGCGCCCAGCGATCCCCTGCTTGCAGCTCGGGGGCGCTCGGCTGGGGGCGCCCGAGCAGCGCGCGCTCCACCACGTTCAGGCGCTCGACCCAGGCAGCGCGGTCCCAGTCCAGCTTCCAGCGCAGATACCCGACGTCCGGCAGCGCTGAGAGCGCGCGATGGATCCGGCCCAGCACGGCACCCGCGCTGGTCGCCTGCGCGCCGTCGAGATCGGCGCCGCGGCGCTGCACCCCGGGGGCGGGTTCATACAGCGCGCAGACGTTGCCACCTTGCTCCACCACCGTGCTGCCGTTGCGCGCGACGCGCAGCCCCACCACGGGCAGGCCCTGTTCGCGGACATGGGCGATCAGCGCATGCTCGCGCTCGGCGAGCGCGCGCTCGGCGCGCTTGTAGACGCGCAGAAATGCGAGACCCCGAGCGCTTTCGACGCGGTACACGCGGTTGGTGGCCCCGCCCGTCACGCGCTCGAGGCCGTGCAGCTCGCCGAGCGACCAACCCTCGAGCAAGGTGCGGACGAGCGCTGCTTCATCCGCCGGGAGCGAGGTCATTGCCTGATGTGTAGCGATTCTGCCAGGAGATGCCAGAAGGATGGCGCCGGGGCCGGTGCACTGCTCGGGGCAGCGACCACCAGCCGCCCCTATTCGTCCGTGGACGGGGCGGTGCCGCGAACCGCTTCTCCGCCCTGAAGAGCGACCCGGACGGCGATTGTTCGGCATGCAGAACAATCCGTCTCGGACAGGCCGCCTAATCACGGGAGCCTCCTCGCGTCAGATTCCTCTCGTGCGGCGCGGCACGCCGCCAGGAGGACATCACCGTGGAAGCTTTTTTCAAAACCGACACCAACAACTCTCTGCTGGCCATTCAACGCGCGCTGCTCGGCGCAGTCATGTTTCCGCACGGGGCGCAGAAGCTGCTCGGCTGGTTCGGCGGCTATGGCTTCGATGGGACGATGAAGTTCTTCACCCAGACCATGGAGTTCCCGGCCGTGCTGGCCTTGCTGATCATCCTGGCCGAGTCGCTGGGAGCGCTGGCGCTGCTGGCGGGGCTCGGCACACGCCTGGCGGCTTTCGGCATCAGCGCGGTCATGCTGGGTGCGATCGCCACCACACACTGGAAGGTCGGCTTTTTCATGAACTGGTTTGGGAACCAGGCAGGGGAAGGCTACGAGTTTCATCTGCTCGCGCTGGCGCTCAGCGTGCCGCTGGTGATCGCCGGCGGCGGGCGCTGCGCGCTGGATAGCTGGGTGCGCTCGCGTCTACAGATGGTCGGCGGCCCCGAGCGCGCTGCCGCCCTCTCGTGAGTCAGCGCCCGCTCGGCGTGGTGCATGAACCTCGTGCCCGGAGCGCGCATCGGCACGCTCCGGGCGCTTGGCATGCTTCTGGCTAACTCGCGCCCGACTGCGCGAGTGCAGCCACAGGGAGGAAGCGCATGCAAGCAGCGGAGAAGACGACGCAACACGGGGAAGTGGGGCTCGAGGCCGCCCCGGGCGAGGCGGTCGAGCCGTCCACACCCGACGCGCCCCCCGAGGTATGGCGCCACAGCTTCTGGGATTCTCTGGTCAGCTTCTGGGGCTCCGGCGAGCCCGAGCAGCGTCTCGAATCCGAAACGCTCACGCCGGAAGAGCGACCTCTCGAAACGCAACCGGCCTGGCTGATCGACGAATGGGACTTCAGCGCCGAGCACGGCTATGAGCCCGATTGCGAGGGCCGCAGCGAATTCGAGTACGGCGAGTTCGAGCGCTGGCTCTAGCCCAGCGCCGCTTCAGTTTCCGACGGCGCGCAGCGGGCGCTGGCGGCGCTGTTCGGGCGCGCGCGCAATCAGCTGCTCGCGGCGTGGGCCGTTGGAGACCCAGCCCACCGGCACTCCAACGAGCTGTTCGATGCGCTGCACGTAGGCCCGAGCTTCGGCGGGCAGCTCTTCGAAGGAGCGGGCGCCGTCGATGCTCGTCTTCCAGCCGGGAAGCCACTCGAACTGCGGCACCGCGCGCGCGAGCTTGCGCGTGGTGGGGAAGCTGGTGATCAGCTCACCGTCGAGGGTGTAGCCCGTGCAGATCGCGATGCGATCGAGGTAGCCGAGGACGTCGAGGCAGGTGAGCGCGAGCAGGGTCGCGCCCTGGCGCTGACAGCCATAACGCGTGGCGACGGCATCGAACCAGCCGACGCGGCGCGGGCGGCCCGTGGTGGCGCCGTATTCGCCGGCGTCGCCGCCGCGGCGGCGCAGCTCTTCCGCGTCGTTGCCGCTGAGCTCGGTCGGGAAGGGGCCGGCGCCGACCGCCGAGGAGTACGCCTTGGAGACGGCGATCACGCGGTCGATGGAGGTCGCGGGCAAGCCAGCGCCGACGCTCGCAAAGCCGGCGAGCGGGGAGGAGGAGGTGACCCACGGATAGGTGCCGTGGTCGGGATCGCGCAGGGCTCCGAGCTGCCCTTCGAGCAGGATGTTCTTGCCGCTGTCCAGCGCGTCTTCGAAGAACTCGCTGGTGTCCGCCACGTACGGGCGCAGTACGTCGCGGATGCGCCCGAGCTTCGCCATCACCTCGGTGGATTCGACCGCGGGCTTGCCGTAGAGCTGTGTGAAGAGCACGTTTTTGGCCGCCAGCGTCTGCTCGACGCGCGTGCGCAGGTTCGCGGCGCCGCCGTACAGCTCGTCGACGCAGATGCCCGTCTTGGTGCACTTGTCGGCGTAGAAGGGCGCGATGCCCGTGCGCGTCGAGCCGAAGCTGCGGCGGCCGAGCCGCTCTTCCTCGTAGGTGTCGAGCAGCCGGTGGTGCGGCAGCAGCAGCTGCGCGCGGTCGGACACCAGGAGCTGCGGCGCCGGCACGCCGCGCTTCGCCAGGTCATTGAGCTCGCGCTCCAGGAGATCCACGTCGAGTGCCACGCCCGGGCCGAGCACGTTGACCTTGTCCGAGCGCAGCACGCCGGAGGGCAGCAGGTGCAGCACGAACTTGCCCTGCGGAGTGATCACCGTGTGGCCGGCGTTTCCGCCGCCCTGGTAGCGCACCACGATGTCTTGCTCGGCGGCGAGCGCATCGACCATGCGGCCCTTCCCCTCATCGCCCCAGTTTGCTCCAACGATCGCAGTGACGGCCATGGCCCGGACTCCTTACTTTCCCAGATGACGGGGCCACAGGATGACCCCTGGCGATCCATGATGCCAATGAATGTTTTGACTGCTACACATAGCGAATATTCATGGGTCGATCCGGAACAACTTCCGCGGCTTCGCTCTCCGCTCTGGCCAGCGCGCAGCTGAGCGGCTTTCTGCAGGTCGCCGAGCTCGGCAGCGTGAGTGCCGCCGCCCAGGTGCTCGGCTTGACCCAACCGGCGGTCACCAAGCAGATCCGTGCGCTGGAGGCCGCGCTCGACTGCCGGCTGCTGGAGCGCGCGGGCCGCGGCATCCGGCTCACCGCCGCGGGCGAGCTGCTGGTCGAGTATGGCCGGCGCAGCGCCGCGGTCCTGTCCGACTTCCTGCAAGTGCTCGGTGATCTGCAGCAGGGGCGCAGCGGCAAGCTGGTGATCGGGGCGGGGGTGACCACCAGCGTGCTCTTGCTGCCCAGCTGGCTGCGCGAGCTCGGGCGGCGCTTTCCCGGCATCGACGTGAGCGTGCGCACGGGCACCAGCCACGAGGTCGAGGACTGGGTCGCCGCGGCCGAGGTCGATCTCGGTTTCGTCACCTCGGAGCCGCGGCGCGGCGAGCTGGTGGCCCGCCCGATGTTCGAGGAGGAGATCGTGCTCGTGCTGGAGCCGGGCGCGGCGCTGCTCCACAAGCGGCGGGGCGAGCGTGTGCAGCTCGCCGAGCTGCCGCTGATCTTGTTTCCGCGCTCGACCGGCTTCCGCAACTACCTGGAACAGCGCGCCGTCGAGCGCGGGCTCTCGCTGCAGGTGAAAATGGAGACGGACAGCGTGGAGGCGATCAAGAGCTTCGTCGCGGTGGGCCTCGGCGCATCGTTCTTGCCGCTGAGCACGGTGGAGGAGGAGCTGCGGCGCGGCGCGCTGGCTCGGGTGGCGGCCCAGGGCATGGGCCCGCTGCGCCGGCGCACCACGCTGGTCTGGCGCCAGGATCGTCGTCCGAGCTTTGCGGTGCGCAGCTTCCTGGAGATCGTCGGCTCCGGGCGCGCCCCCGCTCGGCGTCAGGGGCGCGCAGCGCGCAGCAGGTGAGCCTTCAGGCCGCAGCCTGTTGGCCCACCGCGTTCACTGTCGCGCCCCACATCTCGTTGCCCGAGCCACCGATGAAGAGCAGCAGACGGCACCGATGCAACACCGTCGCACGCAGATCAGCACTCGGCCTCTGGAGGTTGGTCGCCGTTCCGGGCCGCCCTCAGGCCGAGAGATCTTTGGTCAGAAACGTGCGCGGCGGCGAGCTGTAGCCCGCGCCACGATACAGCTGCAGAGCGGCGTGATTCTCCGGGCGTACCATCAGGTGCAACGCCCGCGCGCCGCGCCGCCGCGCCAGCTCTTCGATCAGCGGCAGCGCCCGCCGTCCCAGCCCGCGCCCGCGCGCCGAGGGCAGCAGATACAGCTCGGTCAGGAAGGCATCGCGCCCGGCCCACTCCAGGTCGAAGCCCCAGGTGAGCACCACATAGCCACGCAGCGTGCTGCCCTCCAGGATGTGCGCGATCACGCCGAGCTCGGGCGAGTCGAGCAGCCGCATCACGGCCGGTGTGACGTCTTCCCGGCTCCAGGGAATGTCCTCGAGCGCGTTGAACTCCTGCATCATGTCGAGCAAGGGCCCGAGCTGGTCGGAGCTGACGTCGGACAGCTGGATGCCGTCCAGTTCAGTGCTGGTCGGCGACGAAGCCTGCGTGGTGGTGGCCATGGCGTTCCCTCCAGCCCGGGAGTGTGCTCCCCTCTCTCGCAGAGCGCCAGGTGTCGGGCTCGAAACATGGGCGCGCCGACCGACCCCAGGAGTGCCCGCTGATGCTCTAGCGGTTTGTCTACTTTGCTGGACAGGGTCTGGGGTTGCAGCTAGGTTCCATGCGTGAGGGACCCAACTGCATGTCATTGTTCCGAGTGAAGGCGGCGCTCACGGCCTTGCGCGCCGGTCGATTCGTGGTCGTTGCCGACGATCAGGACCGCGAAAACGAGGGCGATCTGATCCTGGCGGCAGAGAGCATGACGGCCGCGCGGCTCGCCTTCATGTTGCGGCATACGAGCGGTGTGGTGTGCGTGGCGTTGACGCGCGCGCGCTGCCAGTCGCTGGCGCTACCGCTGATGGTGCCGGAGCACAACAACGAGCCGCAGCGCACGCA
>JAICTU010000495.1 GCA_025936205.1 Polyangiaceae bacterium
GCGCTGGCGCGCTACCTGGCTGTAACTGGCAACCGCACGCTACTGCAGCGGCTGCTGCCGAGGCTGAGAGACATCATGCAGCATCACATCTCCGGGACGCGCTTCGGGATTCATGTCGATCCGAAAGACGGGCTGCTGACCCAAGGCGACCCGCAGCTGCCACTCACCTGGATGGATGCGCTCTACAAGGGCCAGGTCATCACGCCGCGGCGTGGCAAGGCGGTCGAGGTCAATGCGCTTTGGTACAACGCCCTCCGGCTCTTCGAGCACTGGTCGCGTGAGGAGGGGGCCGACCAGGAGGCGAAGGAGGCCTCGCAAAGAGCAGAACTGGCGGCGGATTCCTTCAACCGACGATTCTGGTCTCAGGAACACGGCTATCTGTTCGACGTGGTCGATGGGGACCAGGGTGACGACGCCGCTTGCCGGCCCAACCAGATCCTGGCCATCTCGCTCCCGCATCCAGTGCTCGACCAGCAGCGCTGGAAGACCATCCTCGAGGTCGTGCAGCGCGAACTGCTCACGCCCTTTGGGCTTCGCTCGCTCGCGCCCGGTGCGGACGACTATCATCCTCGCTACTTCGGGCATCTGTGGGCCCGAGACGCGGCATACCATCAAGGCACGGTGTGGCCTTGGCTGATTGGCCCCTACGTAGACGCACACCTGAAGGTGCACCCCCGGGACCTCCAGGCCGCGCGCGCGCTCCTCGCCGGGTTCGAGTCCCACCTCGCAGAGGCGGGGCTCGGCGGCATCAGCGAGATCTTTGACGCCGAGCCCCCGTTTACCCCGCGCGGCTGCATTGCGCAGGCGTGGAGCGTCGCAGAAGTCTTGCGCAGCTGGCTCAACACGAGCCCGGGGCACAGACGCGCCTGATCGGACTCGGCACTGAGCTTCAGCCGTTCGCCGCGAGCCTCGCGGGAAGCAAAGCTCTTCCTTGGTGAGCTTGCCGTCCCGGTTGCGGTCCCGCTCCAAAAATGCGCCGTGCGGATCGTCGCGCACGTGCGCCGCCCGCGAGAATTCCTACTCCGTGACGCTGCCGTCCGAGTTCGCATCGAGGCGGGCAAAGTGGGCCACACACTCCGTATGTCGAGCGGACCCGGGATCGGCCGCGCGCAGTTCTGGATGAGGTTAGGAATATCCCGTACACGGCATCCGCTGCAGCAGCACCGGCCGTGCTGGTGCTGCCTGCTGCACTACACGACCGGAAACCTGCTCACCCGTGCAACAATTTCGCCTCAGCGCAGCCTCACCCGTAACCTGTCCCAAAGAGCTGCAAAAGAAAGGCGGTGCCAGCCTGGAGGATTCGCAGACAGGCAAGCCGTCTCGCAAGTCCACGAGAAAGAGTCGTAGACAGAAGCGCGCTTCAAACCTGCAGCGACGTGCGGTCCAGAAGGCGCGTTCCGCCGACACTCGCGCGCGGTGCGTATCTCTTCTCGCCGAACTCGCCTCAGCCGTTTGCCGCGAGCCTCGCGGGAGGGCAGAGCTCTTCCTTGGTGAGCTTCCCGTCGTGGTTGCGATCCCGGTCGAGCCACCACCCCGCTCGGCGAAATTTCGCTCGCCCAGACCGAGGCTACTCCGCACCGGATCTGCATCCCAGCCAGTATGAACTGGACCTTCCTGTCCTTCATTGGCCAGCCTTCGTTCGTTTTGCCGTGGTACGCAATTGGAGCTCTGGGCCTGCTGTACCTGATCTACGATCTTCGCCATCACAATACGGTGCTCGAGCCTGCGATGAAGTGGGCTGGCCGATCATCGTGCTCTTCTTCTCCGCCGTCGGAATCGCGCTCTACTTCGCCACGGCCCGAGCGCCCGGGATGGAAAAGCTTCCGGATCAGGATTCGAAGCGGGCGGCATATGACCAGTACGAACGGAGGATGTGGCGCCGTGCCACTGGGGCGGTCATTCACTGCGTCGGAGGGGACGGGTTGGGCATCCTGACCGGTATGGTGATCGCCCGCGCGAGCGGGCTGAGCTTCTGGCGCGAGTTCTGGTTCGAGTATCTGATCGGCTTCGCCGTCGGCTGGCTGATCTTTCAGCGCAAGTCCATGACGATGATGACGGAAAACCTACCGGAGCAGCTCGTGAGGGCGTTCCGCGGCGAGTTCTTCTCGATGCTCACGGTAATGGGCGGCATGGGAGCGGTAATGACATTCGTCACGCCGCTGGTGGTACCTAGCCAGCCCAAACCCTGGACCTTTGCCTTCTGGGGGTTCGGCATGCTGGGTTTGCTCGTCGGGTTTATCTTCACCTATCCAATGAATTGGATGCTGGTGAAACTCGGCTGGAAGCACGGGATGGGAAGCATGCAAGGGGCGCAGGAACACCAGGTTCAAGCGCTCCCTGGCAGAGTCGGGGTCATGGCCGCCAGCTCTCTCCTCGGGATCGCCGGTCTGGTGCTCCCCGCCTGGCTCACAGAGGTGCGGGAGGACCGTGTCATTCGCGCCACCGGCACTGTATCCGAGGCGAAGGGGCAGCTCACGCCCGGGCGAGGCGCTCTTCACTGGCCTGAATGCGACCCTCGAGAGAGCCATCGGTGGGCTCGAACGCGGGAATCGGACGGTCGCGTGCCTGGCGATGGACGGCGCGCTACGCGCCGCAGAGGCAGGCGCACACTCCGCGCCGGGCTCCTTTTACAGCGCACTCGAGCAAGTCCGCGCGGCCCGACTGGCACTTCAGCAAGGCAGCGACGCGAAGGCGCTCGCCTCCCTGCGGTCCGCCGCTGAGTTGGCTCGCCCGGCCGAGAGCACCGTTCCGCCCCTGCTCGAGACCGCTCGCTACGGCGGAGCCACCGTCATCAACACCGAGGGAGCCGTGATTGGTGAGGTCGCGCATGTTTCAGGCAACTCGCTCCTGCTTGCGCTCGGCGGCTGGCGCAATGTCTGGGGTTTCATCGATTTCGCCGCGAACCGCTATGTACAGGTCCCTGTTCGAAAGGTCGCCTTTCCGCTCGTCGCTCTGGCACGTTCGATGCTTTAGCGTGAGTTTCACGTCGCGCTGCCAGCGTGGTCCTCGCTCATCGCCCCTGATCTCGCGGACAGCTCCGCCGTAACCCACCCCCACCAACACGCACGGGCGAAGAATCGGAATTGATGAAAAATGTAGCTGCCGATGTTATTCAAGGACTGACTGTCGTAGGTGCCGGAGGCGACGTGGTCGGGGAGGCGGCCACGGTCTGTATCGACACGCAATCGTGGCGCGTCGAATCGGTCCGGGTGAAACTGCGAAAGGAAGTGGCGGACCAGGTGGGCGCCGAACGAAGCCTGTTCCAGGCTGGTTTCGTCGAGATCCCGGTCAGCAAGATTCAATCCGTGGGCGACGCGCTACTGCTCTCGGTTTCGGTGAGCGGCTTGCATGAGGCGCTTCCGCCGCGGAGCGATCGATCGTGATCTGCGCTACAGATCGCTGAGCGGCGAACGGCACACGCAGCACGGGACGGTCCGCTCAGCCCCCCTCGCAGTTCATCTGCCGCTCGCCATCGCCCCACCTCGGCGGGGTTCATGAACCCGGCCATATCCTCAGATGTTTCAAAGACTGCTCACCGCCAGCGAAAGCATCTGGGAAAAGCTGCGGACCAGCCTGTGGTTTGTGCCGACGCTCATCGTGGGCGGCGCGGTAAGCCTGGCGCTGGGCCTGATCGAGCTGGACTCCAACAGCAATCGTGACCAGCTAACGGAGGACTGGCCGCGGCTTTTCGGGGCAGGAGCCGACGGATCACGTGGACTACTATCGGCGATCGCGGGTTCGATGATCACTGTCGCGGGAGTTACCTTCTCCATCACGATCGTCGCTCTGGCCCTCGCGTCGAGTCAGTATACCCCGCGGATCCTGGCAAACTTCATCCGCGATCGGGCCAACCAGGCGGTGTTGGGCGTCTTTCTCGGCGTCTTTGCGTACTCGCTGGTGGTGCTGCGGACCATACGCGGTGGCGACGATGGCGTATTTGTCCCAGCCCTCGCGGTACTGGCCGCCCTGGTCCTCGCCTTCGTCGCCATCGGCTTCTTGATCTTCTTCATCCACCATATTGCGGCCAGTATCCAGGCGAACAGCATCATCGAGACGACCAGCCGGGAAACGCTGCACGCGATCGATCGGTCGTTTCCTCCTCTGGTCGGCGACGCCATCGCTGAGGCCCCGCAGGTTACGCCATCGCTAGACATCCCGAGCGTACAATGGCGTCCCATTCACAGCGCCAAGACCGGCTATGTCCAGCGGGTGGATGGTGATGTTCTGTTCAAGATGGCGTGTGCTCGTGACGTCACAATCCGCGTCGAGCGCGGGGTAGGTGAGTTCATCATCGAGGGTTGTCCGCTGGTTTGCGTATCGGGAGCCCAGATCGACGACGACCTGATCACCGGCGCGAACGCTGCTTTCACCCTGGGCAGGCAACGAACAGTGACGCAAGACGCGGCATATGGGCTCCGGCAGCTGGTCGACGTCGCACTGAAGGCGCTATCCCCGGGCATCAATGACACGACGACGGCAACCACCTGCATCGACTTTTTGGGCGCCATCCTGGCGCGACTCGTGGAACGTCCGATCGAGGCGCCGACGCGTAGCGACGGGAAGCGCTTGCGGCTGATTCCACGAGGGCCGACGTTTGCCGGCCTGCTGCGCGAGGGCGTCGAGCAGATTCGCCAGAATGCCGAGGGCAACGTCGCCGTCCTGGTCCGCCTCCTCGAAGCCCTCTGGCTCGTCATCCAGAGGACGACGGACACCGCTCGCCAGCAGGCGATCCTCGAGCAGGTACAATGGATCGCCGACTCGGCGGACCGCGGCGTTGCGGCCGCGCAAGACCGTGCGACCGTCCATGCCGCCGCCGCGCGAGTCAGGGAGGCAGCGACATCGGGGTGAGTCACCAGCTGCTGCCCAGGCGTAGATCTGAGCTCGATGAGGCCCGGAGTGATGAAGAGTGCCCGTCGCCACGCGCGACACGCGCCCAGCTGGCTTGGCCTCGGCCGGCCACGCTCGAAGGGCCCGCCCGATTTGCCCTTGCGCTTGCGCGCCCCTGCCCCGCAACGTCCTTGTGCCTGAGTTCGGAACATCCTACTGGCCAGGAGCCCTGCT
Source organism: Polyangiaceae bacterium (assembly GCA_025936205.1). The sequence continues at coordinate 5,062 of JAICTU010000495.1, forward strand.
GGGCGGGACGATGCCATGAACAAGAAGGCACTGCGGCTCCCTCGGCTGCTCGACGCAGCCGTAAACGACCAGGGTCGGCGCGAGACGCTCCGGGTGACAGTGCCGCGGGGGCGGTCCCCCCTGGACCTCCGTGCCGCGGAGAGCTGGAGCTGATTCGCGGCCATGAGCGCGTTCGACCTGATCGCCCTGCTCCTCGTGCTGTCGGCGGGGTTCAGCTATTTCAATCATCGGTGGTTGCGGCTGCCGACGACGATCGGGCTCATGCTGATTGGGCTCGTCATTTCCCTGGGCTTGCTCGGCTCGAGCTTCCTGCTGCCGGAGGTGCCGCACTTCGCGCAGAACATGGTGGCCAGCATCGACTTCAATCAAGCCTTGATGAACGGAATGCTGGGCTTCTTGCTCTTCGCCGGTGCGCTGCAGGTCAGGTTCTCGGACCTGCTGGATCAGAAGTGGGTGATCCTGGCCCTCGCGACGATCAGCCTCCTCCTGTCCACGCTGATCGTCGGTGTGCTCACCTTCGCAGCATCGCGCCTGCTGGGACTGGGACTTCATCCGAGCGTTTGCTTGCTCTTCGGGGCCTTGATCTCGCCCACCGATCCGATCGCCGTGCTGGCGTTGCTGCGGCAAGCAGGCGCGCCCAAGTCGCTGTCGGTCAGCATCGCCGGAGAGTCCCTGTTCAACGATGGCGTCGGTGTGGTCGTCTTTCTGGCTATCCTGGAGACGGTAAGGGGCGGTGAAAAATTCGAGCCCTCACACCTGCTGGAGCTCTTTCTCCGCGAGGCCATGGGTGGGGTGCTCCTTGGATTGGTGACCGGCTACGTCGCCTACCGGCTCATGAAGAGCATCGACCAGTATCAGGTAGAGGTGCTGATCACGCTGGCGACGGTCGCGGGGGGCTACTCGTTTGCCCAGCACGTTCACGCATCCGGTCCCATCGCCATGGTGATTGCCGGGCTGATCGTGGGGAATCAGGCACGCTCGTTGGCCATGTCGGACCGCACGCGTGAGAGCGTAGACATGTTCTGGGAGTTGATTGACGAGGTTCTCAACGCCGTCCTGTTTTTGATGATCGGACTGGAGGTCATCCTGATTACCCTCGACCGTCGGTATCTCCTGTTCGGCGCCCTCGCCACCGCGAGCGTGCTATTGGCGCGCTTCGTCTCAGTGGCCGTACCCCTCTCGGTGTTGCGCCTCAAGCGCGCCTTTCCGCGAGGAACCATCAGGATTTTTACCTGGGGCGGGCTTCGAGGCGGAATCTCTGTCGCCCTCGCGCTCTCGATCCCTGGCGGCCTCGGCGAGTCTTTTTCCAGAGAGCGCTCGGTGCTCATTTCGGCGACCTACGTCGTCGTGGTGTTCTCGATCCTGGTCCAGGGCCTGAGCGTTCGCGGGCTCGTCCAACGAATTCTCCGAGGACCTTCCGCGAATAAGTCGGCGCATGCCGCCAACGACGAGCGATCGACGGGTTCATCGCTCGACGATTCGAGCTGATCAATTGGGTCGCC
>JAICTU010000051.1 GCA_025936205.1 Polyangiaceae bacterium
CAGCCCAGTCGCGAGGGTGGCCTGGCGTTCAGCCAGGCGATCCTGACCACCGACCGCGTGATCAAGCGCCGCGCCGTGCGCTTCGAGGTCGGCGGCCGCACCTACACGGTGGGCGGCACCGCCAAGGGCTCGGGCATGGCCGCGCCGAACATGGCCACGGTCTTGGTCTTTCTCACCACGGACGCGCCGGTAAAGGCCGAGTGGGCCTCGTTCACGCTGAAACACGTCGCGGACCGCTCGCTCAACATGCTCAACATCGATCTCGACACCTCGACCAGCGACTCGATGTTCTGGTTGTCGAGCGGCGAGGCCGGCGGCGATCCGATCGGCGAGGGCCACCCCGCTGCCCAGGCGCTGCACGGCGCCGTCTACGCGATCTGCGAGGAGCTCACGCGTGACCTCGCGCGCGACGGCGAGGGCGCGCGCACCTTGATCCAGGTCGAGGTGCTGGGAGCCAGCAGCGAAGCGGACGCGCGCAAGGCGGCTCACACCATCGTGTCCTCGCCGCTGGTGAAGACCATGGTCACCGGGCGCGACCCGAACATCGGGCGCATCCTGATGGGTGCGGGGCGCTCGGGTGCCGAGCTCTCCCTCGATCGCATCAACATCGCCGTGAACGGCGTCGTGGGCTACGCCAACGCTACGTTTGTGGCTGAAAACGAGCAGGCGCTGCGCAAGGCGATGGATGCCGCAGAGGTGAAGCTGAGGGTCGATCTCGGCATGCAGGGCTCGGGGCGCGCCGTCGCCTGGGGCTGCGATCTGACCGACGACTACGTCCATATCAACGCCGATTACACGACGTGATTTGCGACACGTCGGAGACATCGGTGGTGGCGAATTGCCGCGGGTGAGCTGAGGCGCTCAGTTGTCGCCGCTGGCGCGGGCGCTTTGCGTCTCGATCCAGGTCTTGATCTTGTCGCCATCGAAGCGCCACTGGCTGCCCACCTTGACCGCCGGGATCTGGCCTTGTTCCAGCATCTTGTAGAGGGTCTGCGTCGAGACGCGCAGCAACGCCGCGACCTCTTTGACGGTGAGCAGGTTCTTCAGGCTCATCACTGGAAAATACGGGCGTCGCTTCCGACCACTTAAGTTCAGTAGTTTGAGGCGCTTGCGGGTTAAAGCTCGACGAACGCCCGGGTTAGTCCTACCCTTCCGGGAATGTCCGTGTTGGCCCCTGGTCTGCTCATCGCAGCGCCGCCGCTGGAGGATCCGAACTTCGACCGTTCCGTGGTGCTCCTGGCCTCTCACGGGAAAAACGGCGCGTTCGGTTGGGTGATCAACGGTGAGCGCGTCATGTCTCTGTCAGAGCTCGCCACACATGCGGGCCTCGAGTGCGATTACCCGCCGTCCTCGAGCAGCGTCTACCTGGGTGGCCCGGTAGGTCGCGAGCAGGTGTGGTTGTTGTACCGAACCGAGGAGCGGCTCCACGCTGTGCCGGACCAGTTCGATGTAGGCTTCGGCATCACCGCCTCGCCCTCGCAGAAGGTGCTCGAAGCGATCCTGCAGGGGCGCGCTCCGAAGTCGCTGCGCGGAGTGATGGGCTTCGCCGGCTGGGAGCCGTCGCAGCTCGAGCGTGAGATCGCGCGCGGCTCGTGGTTGCCGATCACGGCCGAAGCGTCGCTGGTCTTCGACGTCTCGCTCGAGGACATGTGGGCGCAGGCCTATCGCCGCGCGGGCACGTCACCCATCGCCTTCACGACGCGCGTTGTTGGTCAGGCTTGAGTTGGCCAAGCTCGAGTTGGCCAAGCTCGAGTTGGTCAGGCTGAGTCGGCCAAGTTAAGTTGGCCAGACCTGATGCTCCCTCCATCGGGGACTGGGCGCCGGCTGCGCCCGTCTGACTGCTGTTCTTACCGGTTGGAGGAGACTTCGTGGAGCCGAGGGGGATCGAACCCCTGACCTATGCATTGCGAACGCATCGCTCTCCCAGCTGAGCTACGGCCCCGAAGGTGGACGGCAGGGTAGCCAGGAGCGCTGTCCTGTCAAGAGCGGCAGTTTTCCTCCCTTCAGAATCTTTGGGGGGCAACCCGCATCCCTAATTGGATCTGCTGGGCCGGGAGGAGTTGACCCTGCTCAGGTGGTGGTTAATTTGCCGGCACGCTCGAGGCCCGGGCGAGACCACTCGCAGGGCCTGGCCGGTGGAGGCCCCCGAGTGGGCACCCCGTACCAATTGGGCAGAACATTTTTCACGGCTGCCGGGCAGCACCGCGCGACCGACGAGGAGACTCAAATCAAATGGGCAAGATCATTGGAATCGACCTGGGAACGACCAACAGCGTCGTGTCCATCATGGATGGCAAGGAAGCCAAGGTCATCGTGAACGAGGAAGGCTCGCGCCTGACTCCGTCCGTCGTTGCCTGGGATGACAAGGGCGAAATCCTGGTAGGCACCATCGCCAAGCGCCAGGCCGTCACCAACCCGGAAAACACCGTTTACTCCGCCAAGCGGTTCATCGGCCGGCGGTTTGATGAGCTCACGGACAGCGACAAGCGCGTCCCGTATGAGGTCGTCAAAGGCAAGAACGGCGACGCCTGGGTCAAGATCCGGGGCAAGGAAATGGCGCCGCCCGAGGTGAGCGCGAAGGTCCTGCAGAAGCTGAAGAAGGCTGCCGAGGACTACCTCGGTGAGACCGTGACCGAGGCCGTGATCACGGTCCCGGCGTACTTCAACGACTCGCAGCGCCAGGCGACCAAGGACGCGGGCCGCATCGCGGGTCTGGACGTCAAGCGCATCATCAACGAGCCCACCGCGGCGGCGCTCGCCTACGGTCTCGACAAGGAGCACAACCACACGATCGCGGTTTACGACTTCGGCGGTGGTACCTTCGATATCTCGATCCTCGAGGTCGGCGACAACGTCGTGCAGGTGATCTCCACCAACGGCGACACGCACCTCGGCGGCGACGACATCGACAATGAGATCATGGGCTGGCTGATCGCCGAGTTCCGGAAGAGCTCCGGGCTCGACGTGAGCAAGGACAAGATGGTCATCCAGCGTCTGAAAGACGCCGCGGAGCAGGCCAAGATCGAGCTCTCGTCCAAGCTCGAGACCAACATCAACCTGCCCTTCCTCACCGCCGACGCGAGCGGCCCGAAGCACCTTCAGGTCACGCTCACCCGCGCCAAGCTGGAGCAGATGATCACCCCGCTGATCGAGCGGACCATGGCTCCGGTGCGCAAGGCGCTGTCCGACGCCAAGAAGCAGCCGAGCGACATCCAGGAAGTGGTGCTCGTCGGCGGCTCGATCCGCATCCCGCTCGTGCAGCAGACGGTGCAGAAGTTCTTCGGCAAAGAGCCGCACAAGGGCGTGAACCCGGACGAGGTGGTCGCGATCGGTGCCGCGGTGCAAGGCGGCGTGCTCTCCGGCGACGTGAAGGACGTCGTGCTGCTCGACGTCACCCCGCTCTCCCTCGGCGTGGAAACGCTGGGCGGCGTGATGACGGTGATGATCCCGCGCAACACGACCATACCGACCCAGAAGAAGGAGATCTACTCCACGGCGGCCGACAGCCAGCCCTCGGTGGAAATCCACGTGCTTCAGGGCGAGCGCGCGCAAGCCGGCGCCAACCGCACGCTGGGCAAGTTCAAGCTCGACGGGCTTCCGCCCGCCCCGCGCGGCGTGCCCAAGATCGAAGTCACCTTCGACATCGACGCCAACGGCATCCTGTCGGTGGTGGCGAAGGACATGGCCACGGGCAAGGACCAGAAGATCACGATCACGGCCAGCAGCGGTCTGTCCGAGTCTGATGTGAAGAAGATGGTCGAAGACGCGGCCAAGCACGAAGCCGAGGACAAGCAGCGGCGCGAAGAGGTCGACCGCCGCAACAAGCTCGACAACATGTGCTACACGCTCGAGAAGCAGATCGCCGAGAACAAGGAGAAGCTGCAGGGCGTCGACCTCGCCAAGATCGAGCAACTCATCAAAGACGGCCGCGACGCCGTCGAGAAGCAAGACGACCCGCGGGTCACCCGAGTGCTCGAGAACTTGGAGAAGGAAGCCCACGCCATGGCCAGCAAGCTGTACGAGAACGTCGGCGGCACTCCGGGCGCCGGCGCTCCTCCTGGCGCTCCCGGCGCCGGCCCGGCCCCTGGCGGAGCTGCGGGCGGCGAACGCAAGAGCGACGTCATCGACGCAGAGTTCGAGGAAACCAGCAACAACTGACTCCAGCGGGAGTCAGCGGCACCCTCCTCGTCCTCTTCATCCAAGAGGCCGCTGGCAACCTCGACCGAGACGGCCCCCCCCGGGGGCCGTCTCCTTTTTGTCCGCCGCGACGCGGGGCGGCTCGCGGAAACCCGCTCCGATATTCGAACCCGATCCGCGCCAGCGCGGATTCCGGCTCGCGAGCGCTCCGCGGCGACAAAGGCCCCGCGCAGGCGCGCCGAGTGCGGCTCTCGATCGGGGTGAGCTCGTCGACACACGCCCCTTCGCGGCGCCAGGAGGGCCCCCTGCGCGCTGGTGGCGCCGGCGTGGCGGCGAGTGCCGATTCCGGTGACCGTCCATTGACCGACCAGCGCACTCGGTCTATCACCGCCTCGACGCGCCCGTAGCTCAGCTGGATAGAGTAACGGCCTCCGAAGCCGTGGGTCAGTGGTTCGAATCCACTCGGGCGCGCTTCTCGCCAGCTTCGCTGGCGCTTGCGCTCCCGAGTGGTTCTAGCCCTTATGGGCGGATCCGGGAGACTTGCAGCTCTCTCAGCGTCTCTGAGTGGCGCCGGGTCGCCGGGGCGAATCCACTCGACGTCGCTGTACGTGGCCAGCGCGCGGACGCGACGCCGTGCCTTGGTGGAGGGCCGCGGTTCGTGGAGCACAGAGTCTCGGGCGTCGGCAGCGCGCTCGTCGATGAGTCAGCGTCGTCACTGAAGGCCGCTCGGGGTCGCCCGTACAAAGCGACCCAATCCGACCAAGTTCGTCCGCTCCGAAGACCGACTCGACTTTCCAGTGGTCGTTTGCCGGAAGATCTCGCGTTGCCAGTGACGCGTGCGGCGGGGTCGTCAATGGAACGCCGGTTGCACGAGGGCGTGGCGAGGGGGCGCCAAGGGGGCGCCACCTGGCTTCGCTTCGGCCTGATCGATGCGGCTTCGCCCGAGTTTCGACGAGATGCTCTCGCTTGACCATCGTCCAATGAGCAGCGCGCGTGTGCGCGCGGGCGCCGAACTCACTCGAGCCGCCCGCGCCGCAGCCTGGCGATGGCGACGCGATGCGCTCGTGACCGCGGTCGTCTTGTCGAGTGTCTGTGCGTGGATCGCGTTGCGTGCACGGAGTGTCGAGCAGGTCCGCACAGCGCATCCAGCAGGCGCGCGGCGAGCGCTGCCCGCCGGGCAAAGGGCTCAGGCGGGCGGGGTGAGCACACGGCCGCAGGGCGTGTTGTCTGCTGTGTTCGAGGCCGCCGGCGGCGCGACAGCCGACGCCGAGCGCAGCCTGGAAGGCCCTTCGAAATCTCTCTCCGGGCCGCAGATCGAAGGCTATGTGCTGGACGCGACGGGCGGAGCGATCGCCGGTGCAGCCCTGATCGCGGAGGACCGCGCAAATGCTTCGAGCCAGAGCACTGCCTTCTCGGGCGCCGACGGTCACTTCACGCTCGGGGTGATGGGCGGCACGAGCGTTCAGCTGACAGCCACCGCCGAGGGTTACTCGCGTGCCGTCGTCCAGGTGGAGGCTCCGCGCGCGAACGTCCGGCTCTTTCTCGTGCCCGGCGGGCTTCTCGCCGGGCGCGTCGTGGATGAGGCCACGGGTCAACCCATCTCGGGCGCGAGCGTGACCGCCGTGAACGTCTCGGGCGCCGGCGAACCGGGCGCGCTCGGTGTCACAGCGCTCGATGGCAGCTTCCGGCTCGGCTCGCTCGCCACGGGCGAGTACACGGTCAGGGCGAGTGCCGCTGGCTTTGCCGACGCTGAGTCTCACGCCGCGCTGGCCGTCAGCGAGGGTCGAGACGACCTGCTGCTGAAGCTGCCGCGCGGCAGCGCGCTGCAGGCCATGGTGTCCGTCGGCGACTCGGGATGTGCCGGCGCCTCCGTGCTGCTCGAAGGCCCCTCCACGGCCTCCGCGCTGGCAGGGCCGGACGGCGCCGTGGAGCTGACGGGGCTCTCTGCCGGCGAATACGCTGTCACCGTGCACTGCGATGGTGCGCTGTTGCACCGCGATCATCTCACCGCGATCGCGGGACTCACCGCGACGCGGCGCTGGCAGCTCGATGCCGGCGCGAGCATCCGCGGCAGCGTTCGGCGCGCCAGCGGGCAACCGCTCCCGGGAGCGCATTTGATTGCACAGCCCGTGCTGCCACCGAGCGCGGGTGACGAGCCTCGAGCGGAAGACGGCACCGCCAGCGTTTGTGAGTCCAACGCAGCTGGCGATTTTGAATGCTCGGGTCTCCTGCCCGGTGAGTACGAGGTGGGACTGATCGATGTGGGTCAACGGCGTGCGCTGCGGCGCATCGCCCTCGGTAGTGCATCGATCGAGGGCATCGTCATCCAGGCCGCGCCGGGCGCAACGCTGCGGGTCGGCGTGCGCGAGCGCCACGGGAGCGCGAGCCTGCCGGCGCTGCGCGCCACGCAGCTCGAGAGCGGACGGTCGTTTTCACCCGAAGCCGAGGGAGACGGTTACATCTTTCGCGATATCGATCTCGGCCGCTATGACGTCCACTTCCCAGCAGGACAGGGCGTCGACGTACGGCTCGATCGCGACGGGCAGGTCGTCCAGGTCGAGATCGTCGCTCCGACATCCGCTGGCCTCAGCGGAGTCGTCGTCGACGAGCACAGCGAGCCCGTGCCCGACGTGTGGGTGCGCGCGCATCCAGCGTTGGAGCCTGCAGGGGTTCTGGGCACGAGCGCGAGCGTGCTGACCGACGACCACGGTCGCTTCACGCTCGAGGCGTTCGCGGCGGGCGAGCTCGCGCTGTCTGCCTCGGGTGCCTACGGAACGGGCGAGCTCACGCCCGTGAGCCCCGGCGCCACCGATCTCGTCGTGCGTCTCGTCGGCTCGACTGCGCCCTGAGTCCGATCGACCGGCGCCCAAGCTTTCGGCAGCGCGAGGCGCGCTGCTGGAATCGCAACAGCAAAGTAAGGATGAAATCATGAACATGCTCAAGAAGATCGGCATCTCCTGCGGCCTCGCCTGCGTCCTGGTGCCCGCCGTCGCGTCCGCTGCGGACGTCTTCTCCTGCACGAGCCAGCTGGTGCAGGTCCCCGCGCGTCAGTCCTGCAATGGCACGAACACGGCCTGGGTAGCCTCTGGGCAGGGCTTCGCCGTGAACCTCAGTGTGTCCAGGTTAAACACTGCGAAGGTCACCTCGGTGACGACGCAGGGCTTCGACCTCGACCGCCTGGCCATCGGCGGCTGCGTGGCCTTCAGGCAGAGCGCAGGCTCGAATACCAGCCCGAAGTGCCGTCGGACCGTCGGCTTTCACCAGACCACGCAGGTCGGGGGCTGAAGCCGCCGCTCCGGGATGAGTGAGCGCGCCTTTCCAGCGCGGTCCTCTCTCTACCGGCAGCGCTGCAAGCGCCGGAGGAGGTGAGCGTGCCTCCTCCGGCGGATGCGTCGTCGCTGTGCAAGCCGAATCAAGCGGCACCTTTCTCCGAGCACCCACTGCTGTCCATGTTCCTGAATCTCGTGTCTAGCGCCCCCCTCCGTTGCTCCCTTGGCAGATGTCTTGGCGTGGCGTGCCTACTGTTGGCCTGCACCAGGCACGGCAGCCGCTCGCCTGCTGAGACCGAGTCCGACCGCGTTGCGTCGCGTGCTCCAGAGCCAGCTGAGAATGCCGCGGTTGCCGCTGCCGCACGACAGCTCGTCACGCCGTATCCTGCAGGTCGCTGGCGCCTCGCCTTGCCCGAGGAGCTCGAGCGAGCGATCGTGGTCGGCACACAGATCCAGATCTCGCACCGGGAAGTGACGCCGAAGGTGGCGAGCTTTCACCTGCCGGACTGGACGCCTCGAGCCGAAAATCCCACGCGCACCCGGCTGGAGGCTTTCGCCTTGGCCAACGCTGTCGCCGAGCGGGCACGCGCCGAGCCGGGCGAGTTCGCGCGCATCGCGCGCGAGCTCTCCGATGACGTGGCGACGCGCGATCTGGGCGGCGATCTCACCGGAATGAGCGCGCTCACCTTGACGCAATGGCCCGAGATCCTGGACGCCTTTGCGGCGCTGGCGGAGGGTGAGGTCTCGCGCGTGATCGAGACTGAATTCGGGTTCCACGTCATCCTGCGCCGTCCGCCGCCTGCGCCGGAGATACTGAGCGGGGCACGCATCGTCATCGGCTATGATGACGCGCCGTGGCTGCAAAGGTACCTGGCGCGCCGGAGGGTGCCCGAGCGATCGCGCGCGGCGGCGTTGACCCTCGCCAGTGAGCTCCACGCGCGGCTCGAGCAGCACCCTGATGAGTTCGCAGCGCTCGTGCAACGCTACTCGGACCACCGCGACGCGCTGCGCGGCGGCGACTTCGGAGAGTGGTCAACGCGCGAAGTCACGCCCTGGTTTCGCGAGCTCTCCGCGCTCCGAAGTGTAGCCGTCGAGCACGTCGCGCCGCCGCTCGACAGCCCATTTGGCGTCGAGATCCTGCTGCGCACCCCCAGACGACCCAGGCAAACGTTTGCCCAGGCGTCGCTCGAGTTGGACTTCGATCCCGCCGCGCAGAGCGGCGCCGCCTCATCGGCGGAAGCGGCTCGCGCAGAGCTCGAGCGGTTGCTCGCGCGCTTGCCCGCCGACCCATCGCTGTTTGCGCGGGAACGCGCTCGGCTGTGCTGTGAAGCCATCGATACGTGGCTGGAAGGCCGCGGTAATCCCATCGCAGAGGCCGCGCTGGCGGGCCTCGCCCCCGGGGAGATCGGGTCAGTCCCCGTACAGGTCGAGACCTTCCGCGTGAGCGTGTTGCAGCGTCAGCTGCCCGGCGCGGTCAGCTTCGTGCCCGCCCTGTTCGAGCTGCCACGGCCCGAAGCGCCGGACGTGGAGTGGCTGGCGAGCACGTACGGCGATGAGGCATTGCTGACTGCAGTGAGCGAGCGAGCGAGCGCTGCTCTGGCGCTCGGGCCCGACGTCCAGGAGCGCCTCACGCGCGGTGGAGAGGCGCTCCGGTACTTGCGAGCCGAAGGGGCGGAGGCAAAGCTCGCCGCCTTTCAGGAATACCAGAGGTACGTCGAGAGCACCCTGGGCGCGCAGCGCTATGCTTCCTACCGGCAGACCTTCGCGCAGTATCTGACAGAGCGGCTGCTCCGGGTGCATCCGCTCGGGCCCGCGCGCGATCCCGACACCGGGCTCCCGTACAGCCGCTGGCCGCTGCTCTGAGCTCGAGCGTCGCGCAGCGCACGGGAGTCTGGCAGCTGAGGCTGGCGCGAATCCGGCGGGGTCCGGCGGACGCGGCGGGTGTAATGCCCCGTAATGGTTCCGGGGGCGGCGAGCCCGTACTTCTATGCAGACGAGTCGCTGCGCAGGGGGCGTGCCGCAATGAAGACCTACGGATTCGATTACACGTTCGCGATCTCCTGGGCGAAGATCAATGAGGCGCTGGCGCGCAATCAGGCGGGCAAGCAGATCGATCTCGGTTTCCGTGGCACGGACCCGAACAGCGGCACCGCCGTCACGATCAATATCACGCCCAAGCCGTGGTTCATCACCGATGGTGGCGGTAATTCGCTGCTGAATCTGCAGATCGATATCGCCGGCGGCTATCTGGAGCTGGAGGGGCCCGTGGTCAATGGATCCTGGGATCTGACCGGGCTGTCGCTGATCGTTCAGGTCTCGCTGAGCTGGGTGGGCGATCCGACGCCCAGCTCCAGCGCTGCGGGCAGCGGTGGCAACACGAAGCTGGCGTTTCAGCCGAGTCAGGCCTCGGACAAGACGGCCGCCGGCTATGTCTCGCTGGTCAACGTGCTCGACCCGCAGCACACGCTCTCGGGTATCGCCTCGCAGTTGCTCGGTGACTATGCGGTGCAGGCGCTGCTCTCGAACCGGGACAAGCTGAGTTACATCTTCGCGGATGTGATGCCGGCGGGCGCCAGCCCCAGCAGCTGGCTCAAGCCTGCCGCCTGGATGTATTTCAACATCGCCACCAAGGGCGGGCCGAATGCGCTTTGCTTTCTGTGTCAGCTCAGCAACAAGGCGTTTCCCGCCGCGGGCGCGAGCTTCGACAGTAGCGCGCTCGACGCCTCTCAGGACGCGGTGATCTTGATCTCGCAAGAGGTGCTGTTCCAGCAGGCGGTGTTGCCTGCCGTGACCAAGTCTTTCCCTGGCGCGAGCTTCAGCTGTAGCTGCAGCGATGAGATCTGTACCATCACGAACAACGGCGGCTTCAGCGTGGGGAAGGTGCAGGCGAGCTCGTACAGCCTGAAGGTGGATAGCGCGGGTACCGGCCTCGCGATCACTTCCTCCGGCGGCGGTCCGCTCAAGTTCTTCTTCGGCATCGGGTCCCTGCCCGACGCCAGTTACAGCTGGTCCACCTCGTCGAATAACCCGCTCGCCTTCAGCAAAGGCGTGGTCAGCTTCACCCCCGATCCGTCGCCGGATATTCAGCATGACCAGACCATGCACTGGTACGACTGGGCGCTGATCGTCTTCACCGGCATCACCAACATCGCTGGGCTGGCCTCCGACATCTATGACGCGGTGAAAAACTACGGCGACGACTCCGAGAACATGGGGGTCGGCAACATCAACAGTGCCCTGTCGAGCGCCGTCGGCGGCAACTTTCTCAACCTCGGCGCCCTGATCGATTGGAACCTCGCCGGCAAGGCCCTGCAACTCTCGAGCGCCGGCCTGCAAGGGCCGCTGTTCGTACGCGGCAGCTTTGTCTGAACCCTACTCAACCCTAGTGGAGGGAAGTGAAATCATGACTGACTCAACCGTTGCCCCGATCGTGGATACCTACAACTGGGACACTGCGTTCGCGCTGAACTTCCCGCACGCCAACACTGCCATCGTCGCCAACTGGCCCAATGTCAGCGCCAACGCCAAGAACGTCAGCAAGGCCGCCTCGGACTCTCCTGCCTTTGCCGTCAACGGGGTGCTCGCGCCGTGGCAGCTGGTGCCCGGAGGAGACGGCAAGAACGTGCGCATGGAATGTACGTTCTCATCCGGCACCTATACCTACTCGGGCGGCTCGCTGAACCTGGCTCAGGGCGACGGCGGCCAGGCTGTCTCGGCGATCATCGAGGTCGGCATGCAGTGGGTGCCCGAACCCGGGCAAATGTTCTTCGTGATCGATGACACCACGGCCGTGGCCGTGCAGAAGGACCTGAACAACGGCGTGATCGACGCCGCGCTCCAGGCCGCCTTCACCAAGCAGAGCAAACCGCTGGGGACCGGCGCCAACGTGACGGCGAAGCAAGCGAGCAAGGAGTGGTTGATCGAGGACGGGAAGAACAACTACTACATCTTCTCCGCCGTCGACAAACTCGGCACGCTCTACCTTCAGGTCTATCAGTTCGAGGATGACTGGAAGAACATCCTGAAGCTCCTGTCGCAAGCCACGAGCGCATCGGAGCCAGCGGTGACGATCGTGGCCATCGAGCGCGTATCGGGGCTCGGAGCCATCGCCCGGGCCGCGCTGGAGGAGATCCTCAGCGAGTGGTTCACGGAGAACCTCGCGGAGTTCAACCACGTGTTCGCGGGCATCAGCCTCGCGCCCACGCTGGCCGCCAGCGCCCAGTACGCCTGGATCTCACCGACCGGTACCGGGTACGCGGTGGTCGACGAAGGTACAGCCGCCAGCTCGATCTTCGGCGTGCTCTCGACCGCCCTGCACAACGACATCCCCGCCAATCATCAGGTCTCGCCCAACGCCATTCCGGACGGGGCCGACGCAGGGTTCGTGATCGCCGGCCCGGATTTCCTGCGCCAGATGATGCTGGCAGGCGCACGGCAGATCTTCGATGGGGCTCCGGAGAGCGCGTTTCTGATCACGCCGGACGGGCTGAGCATCACGAACACCCAGACCGTCGTCTGGGGCAAGTTCATGATGGATAACAAGAAGCAGGGCAGCATCTCCAACAACTACGCCGCGCTGCTCGACCGAGGCGGAGCGCCGAATGGAGATCTGTTGCAGGCGCTGGCCAACCTGGGCGTGTCCCCGCCGTCGAATGCCACGGTCTCCGTCACCAATCAGGGCCAGCAGTGGCTGCTCTCCAACGGCAATACGGGCGACGACGAGTACATCCTGAATCTGGACGGCGACTCGATCGACGTCTTCACCGCCACGGTGATCAACATCGACAAGGCCAACTTCAAGCTGAGCCTGGTCAACTCTTACGTGCAGATCGAGTTCATTGATCTGTACTACCCGTACAGTTCGGACTTCGACGTGCACGTGAACTACACCGAGCAGGTCACGCTGAGCCTGCAGGATCAGTCGGTCACCGTGAACGGGACCACGAGCACCAAGAAGATCTTCTGGTTCGATCAGATCGAGCGCAACCTGGTGGTCAACGTGACGAAGACGCAGTCCGCCATCACGAGGGAGATCGTCGAGGGCGCAATCACGGGCGCCCTGGCGCTGGTGGCCGTCGCCGGTCCGATCATCGAAGGCCTGTCGGCAGGCGCCGAAGTGGGCGAGGTGAGCGCTGACGCGGGCGAAGCGGTGGTCGACGGGGCGGACTTTGCCGCCGCGGCGGACGCGAATCCCGAGGCCGCGGCGGCAGACGACGCCGCGGCGGGCGAAGGCGCTGCCGCCCAGGGGAATGGACGGCTCACGAACATCAAGAACGCCTTCAGCACGCCGAAGTGGAAGTTCGTGGGCGCGCTGGCAGGGCTGTCCGGAGCGATCGCCGGCTTCGATCAGGCGATCACGGCGATCATCGAGGCCGCCGCCAAGAAGCAATGGGAGAATGTCCCCGGCTTCGATCTGTTCGCAAACCAGCTGATCGCACCCTACAGCTTTCCCAACATCTCGGGCTTCGATCTGGTCTCGGCGGGCCTGAACCAATCGCTCGTCATCGGGTTGAAGGTCAAGAGCTGAGGAGCAGACCCATGCCTGTCGCAGCCCTCGCCGCCGCCCCCAGTTCCGCCGTGTATACCCACGGCTGGGACACCGTCTTCGCACTGCCCGTGCCGGACGTGAATCGCGCCATCGTCGACAAGAAGTCGTCCCCGGCCAGTTTCAGCTACACGGACCCGAGCTCGGTGTATTCGCTGTCGGGCACGTTTGGTGACTGGCAGATGACGGCGGGCGGCGACGGCAAGGAGGTGCACATGCTGTTGCCGCTGACCAACGTGACGCTGACCTACGCCGGCACCGGCAAGAGCAGCTCCTACTCCGGTCAGGTGACGCTCGGCATCGAGCTCCACTATCTGCCTCACGACGCGGCTGCCGCCGGACCTTCCGGCGGCACGCCCATGGCGCTCAGGGTCAAGGCGACCTCGGACGACCCGGCGGTCCCCGTCGCCTTCGTCGTCGACCTGGAGGTCACCCCCACTCCGGGCACCATCGACACCGCTTGCCTGAAGGCGGGCCTGGCTGGCTGGGCCTGCGCCAACCTGGGGCTGTTCGCGCATGTCTTCGCGGTCGTCGACCTGAACTTGCTGGTGGATCAGGGTAAATGGGGCTTCGTCACGCCGAACTACACCAGCTACGCCTACCTGACCAACGGCGACCAGCTGCAGGATGATCTGTTCGGCGTGCTCACCATGACGGGCACCCGGACCGGCGAGAAGCTGAACGAGCAGCTGCCTCAAAACGCCATCCCCAGCGGCTCCAAGTCCGGCTTTCTGATTTCGCAGACGCGCGCACTCTATGACCTGATCCGACCGGCGATCATGCAAGCGTATCCGGGCCTGACCGAGCAAAACTTCCTGCTCAGCGACGATGGCAACACGCTCTATCTGAGCGAAGGGACCTCGATCGGGCTCACGCCCGTGACGCACGACGGCAGCACGTACTACCCGAAGCTGACCGCGCTGTCCGTGCAGTCGGTGGGCGAGACCCTCACGCTCACCAGCCACACGGAGACGGAGATCGTCTCGGGCATCACCGCCATCTGTCAGTCCACGCACTGGTACACGGTCGATCTGGGCGCCTGCAACAGCGGGCAGACCCTCCTGTTCAATGAGGCCCAGGCGCCCGACATCGTGCACTCCGTCAACCAATCCGAAGGCTCGCACCTGACGCAGCTCATCATCGCGATCGTGGCGGCCGTGGCGCTGCTGATCCTCGCTGTCTTGACCGATGGGGCCGCCCTGATCGTGGGCGGCTTGGTGATCGGCCTGCTGATCGGCGCCGACATGATCGTGCCTGCCGCGATCGAGGACGCCAACAAGGACACCTCGCCCTCGGTGGATCTGCTGCTGGTCAACGCCGTGAATCCGATCACCTGGACGGCGAGCAAGGTGTTCAGCTTGACCTATGGCCACATGGACAATGCCCTGCAACTCGGTGGCGACCCGAACTTCATCTGAAGCAACCAGGAGGCGCTCATGCCCAGTACCGACGGAATCATCGACGTTCTCATCGCCATCGACGCGGACACCATCCTGAAGACGTATGGCCCCAACATCGACTCGGCCCACCCGGTGCAAGTCAGCAACGCCGGGCTGATCTTCATGCTGACCAAGCAGGCGAACGCCCTGTCGGGGGAAGCGGGAACCGAGCTCAACCTCTCCGCGCAAACCATGGATGTCATTCGCTGGCGCGAGACCACCATGTCGCTCAACTCCGCGTACACCGGCATCCTGTACGCGTTCGTGCCGACGGCGGGCGGAAACCTGATCTCCACGCCCACGCCGCTCGAGGCGGACGTCACCGAGCCCCTGCCCGATCCGAGCAACCCCGCCGTGCCCAAGACCCAGACGGTCAAGTCGTACTTCTGGAACAGCACGGTGCTGGCTGCGGGCCAGGTCACCTACCACTTCCAGTTCCTGATCTGCGACCGCAACGGCGCGGTGCAGGGCTACTACTGGTGGGACCCCTACATCACGATCAGCAACTGAGCCGGGAACACAGGCCCTGAAAAGGAGAGCTCGGCGATGGCGGACGACGGCAATATCATCGACGTATTGATCGCGGTGGATGCGGAGTCTCTCGTGGCGAACCTGGCGCCGGGCAGCGCGTCGGCACCGACCCCGGTCACCAGCGACGCCATCTACATGATGGTCCGCTCGGGCAATGCCGTATTCGGTCAAGGCAGCAAGGAGCTCAAGCTGAGCGCACGGACGCTGGACGTGATCCGCTGGCGCATGACCTCGCTGTCCTTCAATGCCGGGTACTTCGGGCTGCTCTACAAATTCTTCGCGCTCAGCGGCAATCCGCTGATCTCCACGCCGGAGCCGCTGCTCGCGCAGGTCAATGCGCCGCTGCCCGATCCGGCCCATCCCACCGTTCCCAGGACCCAGACCCTCCAGACGTACTTCTGGAACTGTAACGTTCTGGCTCAGGGTGAGGTGACCTACGCTTTTCAGTTCATGATCTGCGATCGAGCGGGCCAGCCCTGCGGCTACTATTTCTGGGATCCGTTCATCGCGATCACGGACTGATCCCGAGTTTCAGAGGAACACGAGGAGGCGATGATGACCACCTATCCCAGCGAACGGTTCTCCCGGCTTCACCTCCCGCGTGCGCTGACCGGGCGCGACCGAGCGGGCTGCTACCTCACCTTGACCGAGGGGGGCTCGCGGCGGGAAGCGAGCGCCGCCGACTCGGGGATCGTCGCCGAGCTCCGGCGCCGAGCCGATCCCCGCGCGGAGCGCGCGGCGCAACTGTACGGTCTGCTGCTGGAGCGCGACGCCGAGATGATCGCCTGGCTCCAGGAGAGCGCGGCGAACATCCGGCTGTTCGCGCAAGACCCGGCCCGCGCCATCCTCGCTGCCTTGCGGGGCATCTCGGCGGAGATGCTGGATTTGTCGAAGCCCGGGGGCCCGTGAGACGGTCCGCGGCGGGACCGGGGGGCCCGCCGCGGACCGCGCCTCGCGGCGTTCGATCGGGCGCGGCGTCCCCCATTTCGACTACTGGATCTTCGACCCCTATTGTCGCTCCTGGATCGCTCCGTACGGCGTCTCACCGCGGAGGGGGATCATGGGAACGTTCGTCAATCTGGCCACGGGGGAACGGGTCTGGCTGCTGGCGAATCACGTCTTTGGGCGCAGCCGCATGCGCGCGGACACCTGCCTGGCAGGCGCGGACGTGTCCCTGCTGCACGCCGTGGTGCGCTGGCGCGAAAGCAGCTGGTCCATCGCCGACTTCAGCCGCAACGGCACGCGCGTCGATGGTGAAGCGCTGCAGCCCGGTCGCTGGCGGCAGCTGAAACAGGACCAGGAAGTACGCTTCGGCAGCAGCCCCCACTGCCTGTGGCAGGTTCGAGACCTCGCGCCGCCGGGTCCGTCGCTGGTCCCGCTGGATCCGAGGCGCGCGCCGCTCGCACTGACGGCGAGCCAGGTGTTGCCCGACCTGAACGCCGCGGAGCTGGCGATTTTCCAGGATGTGTCGGGCGGGTGGCTTCTGGATCGGGACGGCGAGATCCGCTCGCTCGCGCCGGGCGACGCCGTCACGGTGGGTGGCTTGACCTATCACCTGATGATGTCGGAGAAGATCGACGAGACCGCCGAGGGTGAAGAGCTCTCCGCCAACGCGCCACCCCACCTGGTCTTCGACGTCAGTGCGGACGAGGAGCACGTGCGCCTGCAGCTCCGGCAAGGCTCTCGCCAGATCGAGCTGGGCGAACGCACCCATCACTACTGCTTGCTCACGCTCGCTCGCCAGCGCCTGCAGGATGCGCACGCCGGCCTGGCGCGGGAGCTGCAAGGCTGGTGCGACTGCGAACAGCTGGCGGCGATGTTGCGCATCGATGTCGCGCACCTGAACATTCAGATCTACCGCGCGCGCCAGCAGGTGATGAGCAGCGCTGCGGCGCCCGCGCAACTGTGGCAGCTCGTCGAGCGGCGGCGCGGCGGCTTGCGGCTGGGCGATCTCTCGTTCGAGGTCCGGCAAGGCACGCGCGCGAGTGACCGCTATCGGCCCGACGCCGTGGTCGCCGACCGCGGAACCCAGGCAGGGAGGGCTCGAGCGACCAAGACCTTGGTCCAATAGCTCTTGCGCAGCATTCCTGGCTCAATGCGGCAGCAGATCGTCAAACAGGAGCCGTCGATGAAGCGCAAGGGTATCGTGACGCTCACAGCCGCAATGCTGTCGCTGGCCGCCTTGGTGGCCGCCCAGGGCAAGGACAAGTACGCGCTGAAGGTGCCGGGGGGCCTCGCCTTCTCGGAGTTCAAGGGCTACGAGAGCTGGCAGACGATCGCCGTCAGCAAGAACGAGAAGGCGATGGCCGTGATCCTCGGCAATCCGGCCATGATCGCGGCCTATCAGTCAGGCATTCCCGGTAACGGCAAGCCCTTCCCGGATGGCGCCCGGATGGCGAAGATCCACTGGGCCCCCAAGCAGAGCTCGTATCCAGGAAATCCGGCCGTGCCCGACGCGCAACGGGACGTGGACTTCATGGTGAAGGATAGCAAGCGCTTCGCCGACGGCGGTGGCCGGGGCTATGCCGTGTTCGTGTATGACGCGGCGTCGGACACGTTCAGGCCCGGTACCGCGTCAGACGCGCCGCCGCAGGCGAACGACGCCAAATGCGGAGTTTCCTGTCACTCGACGGTGAAGGCGCGAGACTACGTGTTCACCGAGTACGCGCACCGCTGAGCATGCGCTTCCACAGGCGGGCAGTGGGCTTTGTGCCGCCGGGCGACGCGCAGAGCCCGCTTGCCCAAACCATCATCCATGGGGGCTCGGCTTGCCGATGTGATGCACGAGCGGGCCGCGCGCCACCGCTCGGCCGCCGACGATCTCGAAGCCGCCGGAGGGCATGGCCGGGCCGTCCTGGTCGCGGAAGAACAGCGGCAAGCCTTCGGCGAAACCGGGATGGTCCGGGTCGATCTGCTGGCGCTGGTGATGGATGTGGATGTGCGGCTCGCTGGTGTGTCCGGAGTTTCCGCAGCGCGCGAGGGGCTGGCCTTCCTGCACGGTATCTCCCTCGTGCACGAGCACACTGCCGGGCTGGAGGTGCGCCAGCACCAGGTAGGTCTTGGATTCGAGCTCGAGCGAGATGACGTTGCCGAAGGGGCGCGCCTCGTTGGCCAGCGTGCCCGGTATGGCTTCGGGCTCTCCGTCGCGCACCAGGGCCACCCGTGCCGTGATCGGCGCCACGATGGGGGTGCCCCAGCAACCATACGCCGACGGTGAGAGCGATCCGACCTGGACGGGCTCGGGTGCGAGGTCGTAGGCCCAGCGCTGGTCGGGGTAGGAGGCGTGATAGTTGGTGGCCACGCGATCTCCGCCCCACAGCACGCGCAGGGGCAAGTCCGACGGCAACCGCACCGTCGCGCTGGGTTGCACGCGATCGAGCGCTGCGGGGTACGTGATCCTGCCGATGCCGAAGCCCCAGCCTCCTGGGTAGAGCGCGGTCAGCCCGACCAGCAGCGTGGCGACGCTCGGCGCGCTCAGCCGGCGCTTCCACTGCACGACCCGTCCTTGCGCACTGGGAGCGACAACGGCGCGCGGCGCGGTGTCGGACGCGAGCCGGGGCCAGGTCTCGTGCCGCCCGCCCCGCTCAGACCTCGCGCTGCAGCAGCATCCGCGGATCGCTGCTCAGCCGCTCACGGCGGTCGCGGCGCAAGAGCTCGAGCAACTCCGGCGGCAGCTCCGACGCAGGCACCTCGGCGAAACCGCGCTGCAAATAGAATGGCAAGTTCCACTCCAGATCATGGAAGGCCGCGTGGGTGACCGCGGAGAAGCCGCGCGAGCCCGCCCAGCTGCACGCCGCCTCGAGCAACTCGGCGCCCAGCCCCTGGCGCCCGTGAGCCGGTAGCACCTCCAGCTCTTCCAGATGCGCGAACAACCCCTGCTCGCTGAGCAGCGCGAAGCCGACAATCTCCTTGTCGTGCGCCGCGACCCACAGCCGCCCGTCGTCGTTGGCGCGCGTCAGCTCTTCGAGCGGGCGCGATTCCGAAGCTGCATCGGAGCCCTTGCCATAGGCCTCGGCGCGGCGTGCGAGCGCCGCTCGCGCCCGGCGCTCGATCTCGTGCACCGCAGGCAGCTCCGGCCTGTGCGCGAGCCGAATGGTGTAACCAGGTACGCTCATCGACTGATGATCGCAGCTCTGCGCGGGACTGCAATGGCGAGCTGCGCGCTCGTTGCCGCCAGCCCCGGACGCGTCACGAGCGCTGGCGGCGGTGGCACGCGGGCTGGGGATGATGCGAAGACAGATTGAAGGCCGTGTTGATCAAGCCAACGTGCGAGAAGGCCTGCGGGAAATTGCCGAGCTGGCGCCGGCTCACCGGATCGTATTGCTCTGCCAGCAGCCCCACGTCGTTGCGCAGCGCCAGCAAGCGCTCGAAGAGCCGCTGAGCGTCGTCCTTCCGCTGCAGGAGCGCGTAGCAATCAGCCAGCCAGAAGCTACAGGCGAGGAACACCCCCTCACCCGGCGGCAGGCCGTCTTGACCCGCCGTGAGATAGCGCTGCACGAAACCGTCCCGCAGGAGCTCCCGCTCGATGGCCGCGACGGTGCTCGCGATGCGCGGGTCGCTCGCCGGCAGAAAGCCCACCTGCGGCATCAGCAGCACGCTCGCGTCGAGATGCTGCGACCCATAGGCCTGCGTGAACGAGCGCTTCTCGCTGCTCCAGCTGCGCTCGCACACCTCGGCATGGATCTGCTCGCGCAGCTGGCGCCAGCGCCCGACCGGACCGGGCAATCCGGCGCTCTCCACCGCCTGGATGGCCCGGTCGAACGCGACCCACGCCATCACCTTCGAGTGCGTGAACTGCTGGCGCGGGCCGCGCACTTCCCACAGGCCTTCGTCGGGCTGGGCCCAGCCCCCTTCCAGATAGTCGAGTAGCGCACGCTGCAAATCCCAGGCTGCTGGCTCGTGCGCTGGATGGCGGTACTCCGAATGACTCAGCGAATGATGGAGTGCGTCCATCACCTCGCCGTAGACGTCCAGCTGCAGCTGATGCGCGGCGGAGTTGCCGACGCGCACGGGCCGCGCGCCTTCGTAGCCCGGCAGCCACTCGAGCTCGTACTCGCTCAGGCGACGCTCTCCGGCGATACCGTACATGATCTGGAGCTTGGCGGGATCGCCCGCGACGGCGCGCAAGAGCCACTCGCGCCAGGCGCGGGCCTCGCCGTGGTAGCCCGCCGAGGTGAGCGCGTAGAGCGTGAACGTCGCGTCGCGCAGCCAGCAATAGCGGTAATCCCAGTTGCGCACGCCTCCCGGCATCTCCGGCAAGGAGGTGGTCGGTGCCGCCACGATACCGCCCGTCGGCTCGAAGGTGAGCGCCTTCAAGGTGATCAACGAAGACTGCACGGCCTCCCGCCACGGCCCTCGATACGAGCAGCGCTGGGACCAGCGTTGCCACC
This sequence comes from Polyangiaceae bacterium, assembly GCA_025936205.1. The sequence continues at coordinate 20,312 of JAICTU010000051.1, forward strand.
AGTCGCGCGTGTCGCGCAGCGCGGCCTCGGCGTCGATCACGGGCGGCGGAGCCTGGTGCGAAGGATGCCAGGCGAGCACCAACGGAATGCGCTCTCCGGCGCGCACCACGAACTCCGCGACGGTGGCGAGCCCCTCCCCGTGCGGTTCGACCCCGGACTGCAACACCAGCGCATCGGCCCCGGCGATCGCCAGACGGCGCCCATCGGGGAGCTTGCGCATCCAGGGCACGATCGACCCGTAGTCGAAGCGGATCACCAGCTCCATGCGCATGCGCACCTCGCCCTCGAGCCCCTCCACGATGCGCACCACATCCGGAATGCGATCGCGCGGCGGCATGGAATCGATCAGACGCACCCGCCCCTGCGAGTTGGTAAAGCTCGTCTCCAGCACCAGCGTGCCCGGTGCATAGCGCCGCTCGGCGGGGCTAGAGAGCGGCTCGCAGGGCGCGATCGACCAGCGCCCGTGCCGTGCGTCACCGAGCAGCGCGGCAAAGCATGCCGCGGAATCGAAGCGCGGCAGACACATCCAATCGATCGACCCGTCGCGGCCTACCAGGGCCGCCGTCTCCGTGTCGCCGATCAGCGCGTAGTCTTCGATGCGCAGCACCATCGCCGTCGCTCAGGGCTCGATCTTGAAGTCGTCCATGGTTTTCCCGCGCGCGAGCAGCGCCTGCATCCAGCGGGGTTTTACGCCCCGCCCCGCCCAGGTTTCCGAGGGGTTTTCCGGGTTGCGGTATTTCGGCGCCACCGTCGCGCGGCGGTCGAACACCTTGCTGGCGGCGGCGGGGCGCTTGACGTTCTTGCGGCCCAGCTCGGCGGCGATCTCCTCGGGGGCCACGCCGAGCGCGTGTGCCTGCTCGCGCAGGGTGCTGAAGAAAGCCGCTCGCTTCTGATCGCGCCGGGCTGAAAGCTCGCGCTCTGCCGCGCGGATCAAAGCCGCCAGCTCGTCATCCGTCAGCGGCGCGAGGTCCGGCAATCTGCCCGCCGGGATGCGCTTGGTTCCGCCATCGCTGTCGCCCGCGCCATTCGCGCGGGGCTTGCGACCCGGGGTGCGGGGTGCCCCCCCGGAAGGTTTATCTTTGGAATTGCGCACCGCGCTCACACCACAGGTATACCCCAGCGGCGCGCGCGACGACATACCAGTTCGAGGAAGAGCCGTGGGGCGTGGTAGCGCAAGTTGCTGAAGCGCCTTGCCCGGTTGAGGCGGAAGCGTTAGCGCTGGCGCATGTCCAAGACCCTGCTCGTCGCCGGATTCGGCCCCGGTATCTCCACGGCCGTCGCCGAGAAGTTCGGCAAAGAAGGATTCTCCGTCGCCCTGGTGGCGCGCAACGCCGAGCGCCTGCAGGCGGGCTTGAAGGCGCTGCAAGCCAAGGGTATACAGGCTGCGGCGTTCCCCGCCGATCTAGCCAGCCCTGCCGCGATCTCGCCGCTGATCGAGAGCGTACGCAGCAAGCTCGGCCCGCTGGGCGTGATCCACTGGAACGCCTACAGCGGTGGCGCCGGCGACCTGCTCAGCGCCGACCTCGGGGAAGTGCGCGGGCTGTTCGAAATCCCGATCCTGTCCCTGCTCGCCACCCTGCGCGCCGCCTTGCCCGACCTGCGCCAGCAGAAGGACGCCGCCTTGCTGGTCACCAACGGCGGGCTCGGCCTGTTCGACAATCAGATGGATGCGCTGGCGGTCGAGTGGAGCGCGATGGGCCTGGCCGTCGCCAACTCCGCCAAGCACAAGCTGGTGCGCGTGCTGTCGCAAAAGCTGAAGCCCGAAGGCATCTATGTGGGTGAGGTGACGGTGCTCGGCCTGGTCAAGGGCACACCGTGGGACCAGGGCAACGCCACCGTCGATCCCAGCGCCGTCGCCGAGCGGTTCTGGGCGCTCTATCGCGGCCGCTCCCAGCTCGGCGTGTCCATCGCCTAAATTTCGGGTGCAGGCTCATGCCCGGGCCAGTCGGGAAATGGATCGATCAGCATTGCCCACTGGCCGGGGCCGCCCGCCAGCTCCTGCTCCGTGAGCAAGGCCGAATCGAGCTTGGCGCGGATGACGCTTTCGTCCAGCTCCACGCCGATGAAGGCGATCTCCTGACGCCGATCACCCCAGGGCTCCTGCCAGTCTTCCTGGATCTGCTCCGCTTGCTCGGGCTCCTCGGGCCATTCGGAGCGTGGCAGCGCGGCAAACCAGCTGCCAGCCGCCTCGCACATCGCCGAGCCGCCGGCGTGCGACCATAAACCCGACACGGCCATGCGCGTGGCCAGCCAGAAGAACCCCTTCGATCGCAGCACGCCGCTCCAGGTAGCCGTGTCTGCGAGCAAGTCCCAGAAGCGCTGCGGATGAAAGGGCACGCGCGCCCGATACACGAACCTGCCGAGCCCGTGCTCCTCGTCCACCGGTGCAGGCTCGCCGCGCAACGCCGCCAGCCAGCCCGGCGCCTGCTCGGCCTGCTCGAAGTCAAATAGACCCGTATCCATCAGCGCGTCGACCGGCACCGCGCCCTGCTCCGCAGCCACGATCCGGGCCTCCGGATTCAGCTGCTGCAACAACGCTCGAATGCGACCGGCATCCTCCGGGCTCACGCGGTCCAACTTGCTCAGCACCAGCACGTTGGCAAACTCGATCTGCTCGACCAACACATCGGACACCGTACGCTCGTCGTCTTCATTCACGGCGGCGCCGCGTGCCCGCAGATCATCCTCACTCTGCCAGTTCTCGAGAAAGCTCTCGGCATCCACCACCGTGACCAGCGTATCGAGCCGCGCGACGTCCGCCAGACTCTCCCCGTGCTCGTCCTCGAAGGTAAACAGCTCCGCCACCGGCTGCGGCTCCGCGGCGGCCCCCGACTCGATCAACAAGTAATCGCAGTGGCCGTCCTCCGCCAGGCGCCGCACCTCTTCCCGCAGATCGTCTCGCAGGCTGCAACACAGGCAACCCTGCGCAGTGCCCAGCTCGTCATTGGCCAGCACATGCACGTGCCGCCCCTTGGCCTGCGCGACCAGATGCTGCACGAGGCTGCTCTTTCCAGCGCCGGCAAAGCCAGAGATGACGGTGACGGGCAGGAGCGGAGATTCCTCGTCCATGGGGCCGTCGCGTGCAACAAAGCGCGGGAAGCGTCAAGCGCCGCGGTGCCGGGAGGGCCCGGTACCTGCTCGCTTGGCGGGTGCTTTTCGGCGCAGAGCCTGCTTTTTGCCGAGATTTGGGCCGGGCCTCCGCTTTACGGCGACGAGCGTCGCATCGGGGCGCAAGGCGGCAGAGCGGCGACGCGGCCCTGACGGCAAAGGGCCAGCAAGGTCATTCGCTTCCGTCGTGCCGCGGCTGGCGCAGATGTTTCACTCCCTCCGTGAGGTTCCGATGGAAACCTCACTCCCGCGACCTGCAACGGCCCCGTGGCGACGCCAGCGACTGCTGCTGCGCTCGCCCACTGGGGTGCCACGCCGGCATCCGCTTCGTCGGAGCAGCTCGCCAGGTCCCCCGCGCCGTACAAATCGAGGTTTCCATGGCTGGGCCCCGGCACCGCCAATGTCGTGTGCGTCAGCTCTGCTCCAGCTCGAGCTCCGCCTGCAGGCACTCGCGATCGCGACCGATCGTCGCCACCGCGAGGGTCTTGCCGCCGCGCAGGTAGCTGACGCGGGCGTCGCGGCGTTCGAGGTTGCCGTCGACGCGGATCTGGTCCCAGGCCTCGGCATGGCCGACGTAGCGGACGGTCACGTCGTAGTGTTGGCTCCAGAAGAAGGGGACGAAGTCGCAGCGTTCTTTGCGGCCGAGCAGGTTGCGCGCGGCGATCTGTCCCTGGCGCTCGGCGACGACCCAGTGTTCGACGCGGATGCGTTCGCCGCTGTGGGGATCGGGCCAGCGCGCGATGTCACCCGCCGCGAAGATGCCGGGCGCGCTCGTTTCGAGGTATTCGTTCACGGCGACGCCGCGGTCGATGTTCAGGCCCGCTGCTTGCGCGAGGCCGAGCGCGGGGCGGACGCCGATGCCGGCCACGATCAGCTCGGCCTCGAGCGCGTCACCGCTATCGAGCACTGCGCCCGTGGGCGAGATCGACTTCAGGGTGTGGCCGAGCTGGAAGCGGACGCCTTGTTGCTCGTGCAGCGCGCGCAAGTACGCGCCCAGCTCGGGCCCGAGTACGCGCTCCAGCGGCCGCGCTTCAGGGGCGACGACCGTGACGTTCACGCCGCGCGCGCGCAGCGAGGCCGCCACTTCCAGGCCGATGAAGCTGGCTCCGACGACCAGCGCGCGCTTCACGCCGCCCAGCTTGGCGATGATCGCGCGGCTATCGGCGAGGCTGCGCAAGGTGTGCACGTGGGGTAGCTCGGCGCCGGGAATGGTGAGCCGCACCGGGTCGGCGCCCGTGGCGATCAACAAGCCACCATAGGGAAAGGCGCCCGACTCGCTGATGACGCGCCTGCCGGCGACGTCGATCTGTGTCGCGCGCGCGCCGAGCACGAGCTCGATGCGCTGTTCGGCGTAGAACTCGCGCGGCCGGAGCGGGATCCACTCTTCCGGTGCCGTGCCCGCGAGGTAGTCCTTGGACAGGTTGGGTCGATCGACGGGCGGAGCGGCGTCCGCGCTGATCAGCGTGAGCTTGCCTTCGTAGCCCTCGCGGCGCAGGGTCTCGGCAGCGACCTGGCCCGCCGCGCCACCGCCCAGGATCACGATCGGCCCAGGCTGCGCGGCAGTGGATTGTTGCGCGCCAGCTCCGGCGCGCGGCGCCGGCGGCTTCTTGCCGAGCACCACCAGCTGCTCACCGCGTTGTTCGACTTGCCAGCACGCGATCGGATCCAGCGCGGGCCCTGCCAGCACGGCGCCCGTGCGCACGCAGAAGCGCGCGTGGTGGAGCGGGCAGCGCAAGCTGTCCCCCGCGAACAGCCCCTCCGCGAGTGCTCCACCGTAGTGCGTGCACTTGGCGCCCAGCGCGAACACCTCGCGACCTTTGCGCACGAGGCACACCGGCTCCTCGCCGACGTGCCCGAGCAGCAGCGCGCCGTCGCGCAGCTCGCTCGCGGGAATGCCTTTGCCGAGATCGGGACCGCTCACCTGTGTTGCTTCCGTCGCCATCGGGCCTCCTTCGCTCGTCTCGAGCCGGCAGTATGAACTGGTCACGCCGGGCCACCAAGGGACGACACAGAGTTCCGAGCACGAAACGCGCGAGTCTGACATCAGCGCGAGCCGTCCACCTGGCCTGCAGCTCTCGCTATCTTCGCAGCCAGGGCCACTGTATCGTCAACGCATGGCGCTCAGGGGGGAGGCGCACGGCGGGAGCCTTCCGCTCGCGCCATCGCGAAGCGAAAGAGTCCGGCGAAGCCTGGGGCTGCGGCGGCACGGTCGTGCGCGGCGCCGCGAGCGGCACAGCCGCTGGCGCTGGCTGGCATGGCTTGCCGGTAGCCTGGCGCTCTTGCTGGGCCTGCTCGCCGCGCTCGTGGTGTGGCTCGGTCACCACCTGGAACAGTCCTGGATCAAGCCACGGATCATCGCGCTGGTGAAGGCACAGACCGGGCTCGATATCGACTACACGGGCGTCGATCTCTCGCTGCTCAGCGGTCTGCGCTCCGACTCGCTGCGCGTGCTCACGCCGCCAGCGCTGTCGGCGGGCGCGGATACCTTTCTGCGCGTCGAGGGGCTGGAGCTCGCGTGGCGGCCCTGGGCGCTCGCTTCCGGATCGATCGAAGCGCGCTCGCTGCACGTCGGCAACATCGAGCTGGTTCTGGTCAGCGACGAGCACGGCCGCAGCACGCGCAGCGAGTTGTTCCCGCCGCGCCCGGACCCAAGCCCTGCGCCCCGCTCGCACCTCTCACAATCGCTGGTGAAGCTGCCGCGCTTCGCCCTCGGGCGCCTTCAGATCGACGCCATCCGCTTGCGTTTCGTCGAGCTGAACAGAGGTCTACCCGTGCGCAGCGCCGAGCTGGAGGCGCTGGGCGTGCTCGGCAGCGTGCACAGCGGCGCTCAGGGCCTCGCCGGCACGGAGTTGCGCGTCGCGGGCGCTCCCGCGCTGCAGCTCGTGCTGCGCGAGGGCGAACGGCGGCGTCATGTCGATCTGGCGCTGGCGCTCAGCGCCGAGGCGCTCGGCTCGGACGCGCTGCGCCTGCGCGCGCGGCTGGATCTGACGGAGCAAGATCTGGCGCCGGGCTGGCCCCGGTCCGCGGAGCTGCTCGCGCTCGACGCGACGCTGCGCTTCGACGCCGCGGCAGGCCGGACCTCGCTCGAGCTGCCGGAGTTGCAGGCGCTGGCAGGGACGATCTCGCTGGCGACGCGCAGCGACATCTTCGATGCGGGAGAGCCGCGCGTGGTCACGAACGGCAGCGCGGCGGTGCACCTCGCCGCTGTGGACCTGGCGGCCCTGCCGCCAGCGGGGTTGCCGCGCGCGGCTCTGCCTGCGCCCCTGCGCGGGCTCTCGCTCGGCGCGCTCGATCTGGAGCTGAAGGCGCGCGAGCTCTCCGTGCAATGCCTCTCCGGACGATGTGCGCGCGTCGAGGGGGAGCTCGACGCG
>JAICTU010000713.1 GCA_025936205.1 Polyangiaceae bacterium
CACCGCCTGCGTTCGGACGAGCTCTTTCACCTGTACGAGGGCGGGCCGCTGGATGTCTTGTTGCTCGCGGACGGGCAGCCGCCGAGCGTGCGCCGGCTCGGGCTCGACTTCGCGCGCGGTGAGCGGCCTCAGCTCGTGATCCCGGCGGGCAGCTGGTTCGGTGCCGAGCTGGTCTCAGGGGCCAGCCATTGCTTGATCGGCTGCACTGTCGCGCCGGGCTTCGAGTTCAGCGACTTCGAGCTCGCACAGGGCGATGCGCTGGTGGAGCAATTTCCGGAGGCGGCGCCGCGCATCCGGCGCGTGCTCGAGGGCGCTTAGCTCACGGACAGGACTGCAGCGCCAGGCGGTCCACCACAGGTCGATGGCGGCGGGCGTGCCCGCGACCCTCGACGAGGTTGAACGAGATCACACCGGCGAGGGACAGCTGCGCGGGCTGCGCCCAGCTCGGTTGAGCGAGGCGCGCGAACTCGATTCCCTGTTGGCAGCTGTGTTTTGCGGAGTGAGCGAAGCAGCTCCGGCGCTTTGCTCGCCGGAAGCAGCGGTCGTGGGGGGCCAGCGTTTCTCCTGCGCGCGAGCGGCCGCCTTCAGCGCCGCACGCGAAAAAAGCCAACGCGACAACGCAGCCGGCGAGCAGTGAGAGCATGGATCCCTCTGTAGCACGGCATCCCACTGCCGGTCTGCAGGCTGAGAAAATGCGTCGAAATGAGATGGATTCACCGTATCCCGGAGCTGCGTGCGCGCCGTTTCGAAGCACATCGGCACGCCCCGCATGACAGCCACAAAGTTTACCGGTTCCGATCGAGCCGGCTACCGTCCACGGTTGGACGGATCAGTCGCCGCGCTCGGGCTCGGCGGGCCCGCCTCTCTTGGGAGCCAGAAAATATGATCTCGAGGTCGCCCCTCACCCCATCGTCGCCCGCCCGTCCCAGGCATTTTACCGGGGATTCGCGGCGTCTGCGCATCGGTGCGCTGGCGTCGCTGGTGGCGCTTTGCAGTGCGAGCTGGGAGGTGTCCGCTCCCGCTCGAGAGACGGCGGGCGCTGCTTCTGGAAGCAACCTGGGCTACGCGACGCGCCTGACGGTGGCCGAGAGCGCCAAGCCGCGCGAGACGCTGATCACCGTGACCTTCACTCACACACCGGCGTACATCGCGCGCTTCAGCGACGAGAAGCGCCGCTTCATCGTCGACGTGATGGACTCCGACGTGCGGGGTGTGTCCGATACGTACGCGCGTGAGGTGGGCATTGTGAAGAGCGTGCTCACGCAGGCCTTCGCCACCGGCACGACCAAGACCACGCGGCTGCTGATCAGCCTGAAGGAAGCTGGACAGGCCTCGATCAACATCGACGGCAATCACCTGCTCATCCACCTGCAGCCGGCGGAGGGCAAGCAGGAGCCGCTCAGCGCCGCGAAGGCGGGCGCCGCTGCACCGGGCGCTGCTGCACCGGGCGCTGCTGCACCGGGCGGCGCTGCACCGGGCGGCGCTGCAGCGGACAACAACCTCGCGGCCCCGCCGGCGAACTTCACGGCCCCGGCAGCTGCTGCCTCCTCGGACGCGAAGGCGGCGACGAGCTCCAGCAAGGGCGCCCAACCCTCCGAGGGCGTGGTCCGCGACGTGAAGTTCGAGCGCAAGGGCAACTCGGACTGGATCGATGTCGCGGTCGACAACTACAGCTCCTACGCCGAGGAAGCAGCGGGACCCGGCCGAGTGAGGCTGGTGCTGCGCGGCGCTCGGCTCAGCGACGACATGGCGCGCACGCTCGATGTGCGCGCCTTCGGCGGCGGGGTACAGACCATCACCAGCCGCTTCGACGCAGCGCAGCGCAGCGTGGCCATCGAGGTGGAGCGTCAGGATAAACTGAAGAGCTTTGTCAGCGAGCACGACGGGCACCTGTTCTGGTCGTTCTTCGCGCCGGGCGAGCTTCCCTATTCGCTCACGGGCATCGGCTCCGACGGCGGCGTGGCGCGCAAGGCGCGCACCCTGCACGTCGACGAGCAGCTGGCTGCTGGGATGCCCGCAATCGACGCCGGCGACGCGCCCGTGGCGCCGGCAGAGAGCGCGAACAAGTCCGAGCCCGGGGGCGCGCAGCCGCCTGTGGCTCAGGAGCAGGGCGAGGAAGCGGCGGGCTTCGGCCCGAATGTGCTCGGGCAGCAAGCAGGCGGTTACGCCGGCAGGCGCATCGACCTCGATCTCAAGGACGCCGACGTACACAACGTGCTCCGGCTGCTGGCCGACGTGGGCCAGGTCAACATCGTGACCGCGGACAACGTGAGCGGCTCGGTCACCATTCGCATGCGTAACGTGCCCTGGGACCAGGCGCTCGACGTGGTGCTGCAGTCCAAGGGCCTGGGCATGGTGCGCGGCGGCAACATCATCCGCGTCGCGCCGCTGGCCCAGCTGGAGCACGAGCGCGAGATGGCCATCGCGCGGCGCCGGCAGGAGTTGCAGCTGGCGCCGATCGAGACCCGCCTGATCCCCGTCAGCTACGCCAGCGCCGAGGAGATCCAGTCGCGCGCCAAGGAGGTGCTCTCCGGGCGCGGCTCGATCGCGGTCGATGGGCGCACCAACGTGCTGATCGCGCGCGACGTCGCCGGCACGCTCGACCAGGTGGAAGAGCTGGTGCGCTCGCTCGACACCCAGACACCTCAGGTGCTGGTCGAGGCACGCATCGTCGAATCCACGAGCCGCTACCTGCGCGAGCTCGGTATCCAGTGGGGTGGTGACGCGAGCTTCTCCGCGGCCACCGGCAACGCCACGGGGCTCGCCTTCCCGAGCTCGGTGGGCATCACGGGCGGCGCCAGCGACGCCACTACCAACACCAACGGTCTGTCCCCCTTCGCTTCGCAGGTGCAGAACCCGAACTTCGCGGTCAACCTGCCCGCCGCGGTGGGTACCGGAGTCGGTGGTGGTATCGGTCTCACGCTCGGCTCGATCGACAACAACTTCAATCTGAATCTGCGTCTGACCGCCGCCGAGACGACCGGCATCGTGCGCATCCTGAGCAGCCCGCGCGTGCTCACGCTCGACAATCACGAGGCGCGCATCAGCCAGGGCACCTTGATCCCGTTCTCGCAGGTCAGCGCGCAGGGCGTGCAGACCACGTTCCAGGAAGCGAAGCTGCAGCTGCTGGTGAAGCCGCACGTCACGGCCGACGGCAGCGTCTCGATGCACGTCAAGATCAACCGTGACGAGCCCGACTTCAACCAGACCTCGGCGCGCGGCGATCCGACCATCCTCAAGCGCGAGGCGGAGACCGAGCTCTTGGTGATGGACGGGCACACGGCGGTGATCGGCGGCATCTACACGCGCAACGCCGGTACCAACGTCGACCAGGTGCCGTTCTTCGGTGACATCCCGCTGCTCGGCGTGCTGTTCCAGCACCACCGCGCGAGCGACCAGCGCGGCGAGCTCGTGATCTTCCTGACGCCGCGCATCGTCAACCGCGCGCAGGCGCTGGGCCGCTGAGAGTCAGCTCTTGATCCGACGGCGCCGCA
>JAICTU010000191.1 GCA_025936205.1 Polyangiaceae bacterium
GATACGGCTGCAGACGATACGGCTGCAGACGATACGGCTGCAGACGATACGGCTGCAGACGATACGGCTGCAGACGATACGGCTGCAGACGATACAGCCCAGGATACGAGCGCCACCAGATTGCTCAGCACCTGCGCGTCAATCGTGGCGCCTCCGATCTCCGTCGGGTCGATACTCAGCGCAACGCGCTGGCTTACCGCGAGCGGAGCGACCAGGGTCGATAGCTCCGACAGGAGTTGCGCCGCGGGCACCTCACCTTTGCCATCGCCCTCCTTCGAGTGCGCATCCTGCAGCGTCAGATATTCCACGAACTGGCGCAGCCCCTCCGCGAGCTTCCGCACCTGATCGTCGATGCGTGTCAGCTGCGCTCCCGCATTCACTGGGTCCTGGCGGATCAGCTCCGAACGGCCGCTGATCACGTTCAGGGGAGTGCCGGCTGCATGAGCGATGGCAGCCGCTACTTCGGCCGCCGCTGCGCGAAGCTGACGCTGATACAGCGCGTCCAGGCGCGCATAAAGCGAAGCATCGAGCGGCTGTGGAACGGGCGTCTCTCGAGGAAGTGTCACGGCAAAGCTCTGCGGCAGAGGAGAGGGGATTCATCGAGGCTACGCGACCCGTTCCCTGCTTGCAATGCTCTCCGCGGGGGCTTGGAACGCGCGTGTCGCTGTGCTCCACCTGCGCAGGCACTCTCGCTCTGCAACCCGGGTCACGGGCGCTTCACCCGCTGCTCGCTGGCGTTGCACGCTTCGCTGCCGACACGCTGAGCTCCTCGTCGCGCGGGGATCCGCACCCAGCCGCGGGCAACCGCTGGGCGCCTTGCGCGTGGAGTGACAACCTTGCCGAGACAGGTTGCCTTCAGTGTGCGCGGCGCTTCCGAGTGCGTGGCAACCTTGCGCGAGCCGTGAAGGCAAAGCGTGGCGCGCTGGCTTCCGGTACCGTCGCCAGTTGCACCGCAAGGGCCCGAGGCGGAGCGCAGAAACCGCAGAATCCCGGCTTTTCCGCCTCCAGCTCGGCTCTGGCACGGCACCTGCTCTGAGACAGCTCGAGCGCCGCTCTTCGGAGCGAGCGCACTTCATCCCTGGAGGAACCAACCATGTTGCATTGGGCAGCTGTATTTCTGGTCATCGCGCTGATCGCGGCTCTGTTCGGTTTCGGTGGCATCGCTGCCGGCGCAGCGGGCATCGCCAAGGTGCTGTTCGTCTTGTTCATCATCCTGGCGCTGGTCGCCTTCGTCGTCGGTCGGCGCGCGCCCATCTAAATGTGAACTGACTGCGTTAAACGCGCACCGCTCAGAGCGACGCCCCTGCGATTGCTGCCGAGCTGGGTGAACGGGCCGGGTCACTGCCTTCGTGAAACCTCGGGGAGGACCCGGCCCCTAGCTCACCTCCGCATCTGCCGCGAGGTGGGGCGGTTTGTCACCCGAGGCGCATCGGGCCTCGCCCCCGCTGTCGATCGGGAAGGCCCAACCCAGCGTGCTCCGCAGCAGCGAGCCTCGTCCGCACCGGCGGGCTGCTGCAGCAACGAGGAGAAAGCGTGGCATGCCGATTGCTGAAGCGGCGACGTGAGTCCCGCGACCCTGGCTCTCCTGCCTCTCTCCTCTGGCGCCGAACGCAGCGCCACCGAAGCTTGCTTTGCCGGCCGCTACCGCATCGATTCGGTGCTGGGCAGCGGCGGTATGGGCGTCGTCTATGCAGCGACGCACCTGGAGCTGGGCTTGCCCCTGGCTCTCAAGATTTTGCATCCGATGCTCACCGCCTCGCCCGAAGCTCGCGCCAGGTTCTGCATCGAGGCGCGCGCCTGCGCCGCGCTGAGCTCGCCGCACACGCTACGCATCTACGATGCGGGATTGCTCGGCTCCGAAGAGTGTTACATCGTGATGGAGCGACTGGAAGGCAGAGACTTGCTCCAGTTGCTGCGGGCGGAAGGGCCGCTGCCGGTCGACGTGGCGGTGAACTACGTGCTCCAGGCCTGCTCCGGGCTGGCGGAGGCTCATGCGCAGGGGATTGTCCACCGCGACATCAAGCCAGAAAATCTGTTCCTGGCTCAGCAGCGAGGCGGCGCTCCGCTGATCAAGATCATGGACTTCGGCGTCGCGCGCTGGCGCAGGATGGAGGCGCGCGGGCGCCGCATCACCAACCCGAACGCGAATGTCGGATCGCCTTGCTATCAGTCGCCGGAGCAGATGCAGAGCGCAGCCAGCGTCGATGAGCGGAGTGACATCTGGTCGCTGGGGCTGGTGCTGTTCGAGTTGCTCACCGGCTATTGCCCGTTCGAGAGCGAGAGCATCCCGGAGACCTGCTGGAAGGTCTTGCAAGGGCCGCGGCCTTCTCTGCTGGCGGCACGGGCTCGCCTCGATCCAGGCCTGGAGCGCATCTTTCAGCGCTGTCTCGCCCTCAATCCGGCCGATCGCTTCCGCTCCGTCGCGCACCTGGCGGCGGCGCTGCGGCCCTTCGCCAAGCCCGTCCTGCACGAGTCCGGAGTGCGTCCTCAGGGTCTTCCCACACTCCCGGCGCCCGTGAGCGCGCGGCGCAGCCGTTCCGAGCAGATGCTCTGGGCTGCGATGTTTCTGCTCGGTGCCGGGGTGACCTCGGCGGTGCACGCGTTGCAAGCCCGCTTCATCGAGCATGGCGGCGCACTGAGCTATGCGTCGAGCGCGTTGCCAGCCCAGGCGGACTGGCTTCGACGGGCATTGCCCGAGAGCGTCGGCGCGTCGCTGCTGGGCTCTGCGGTCTCAGGCCCCGCGCTCGACCCGTCCCTGGCCGCCCGCTAGACGGGCGTTTTCGCTCAGCTGGCGCACAGGCTCGCCGCCTGGCAGGCAGGAAGCTGCTCCAGCGATTCCAGCGCGCTCGAGCATTCCAGCACGCGGATCTCGGTCAGGCAGCGATCGAGCGCGGCCGTATCGAGCCCCGCTCTACACTCCTGCGCATCGAACTCACCTTGCCACTCGGTCCACACCCGGGAGAGGCAGTCCTCGGGCGACGAATAGCGCTTGTCTGCGCCGACGTTATTGCAACGCGCTTCGCGCGAACAGCGCGCCTCCGCCAGCTGTTCGTTGGCGGAGGCGCTTTCCGACGGCACCGGTTCGGCTTTGGCGAGCTGTGGAGGGCGCGCGCTGCCGCCACACGCGCCGAGCCCGCAGACGCCGGAGAGCAGTAGGGATCGAGCCAGATGTTTCATGGATCCTCCATTCCGCTCGCCGGCGGATCGATCGGCGAGCGCTAGCGGTAAATCAAGGGCACAGCGGCCTCCGGAGACAGGACCCGAAACGTGAAGCTCTCCTGAAGGTACAGGTTCACGCTCGTGGCGGAATGATCTTCGTAGCCGATGGAGAAGTCGCGGCCAACGACCAGCTCGAAGTCTCCGCCGCGTTGACTGGTGACCAGTGCCCCGCGAATGCCGGGCGCCCAGATGATCTCTCCGGCGATCAGTTGCCGCACGTGTTCGAGCACGGGATAGCCCCCGGCAGTGGCGGTGCCAGTCAGGCCCTTGTAGCAATCGGGCCCCAGCGCAATCGTATACGGTCCGCCCACGCCGGCCGTGCGCAAGCGCGCGAGAGCCTCGGACACGACCAGGGGGAACCTCTGATAGTCCTGGGTCAGGCTCAGCGATGAGCGCTCCGCCGCGCTGCAGATGCCCTGGATTTCTGCTTCGGGGAAGCCATGGAAGATGGCGCGATCTTCTGCCACCCCGATCGCGTTGGCCGCACGCCTCACGGCATCCAGCTCCAGCGTGGGAGCGCCGCGCTCCAGGGCGTCCAGCTCACGGCGCGGCAGCTCGAAGTCTGCTCGCAGCTCCACCAGCCGGAGTACCCGCCGCAGCGCAGCCGAAACCCCCTCGAGCGGCGCCGACGAAAGCTCCTGAACCTGGCCGGTCGGGACTGCCGAAGCACTCCAGCCGAGCGGTCCGTTGAAATCGACGATACGCCGGGCGCCCAGGACCACTCCGAGCTTCTGGCGCGCCTCAGCATCGATCGCCTTCCACGCCGCCGCAGACAGCGGAGCCTGCTCGCGTCTTAGATCATTCATGTTCTTTTCGCCTCGATCCGCGCTCATGATTTCTTGCTCTTCAGGCTACCGATCCCGAGCGAGCCATCGCTGGCCGGGGCAGGCTTTGCCGCGCTCGAGCTGTTCAGAGCGGCGGCTTCCTGCTCGGCCTCCGCCTCGATGATCGAACCCGGGTGATAGAGGTAGGTGTCGAAGTGACCGGCCAGGACCGCGTCCTTGCGCCTCAGCCACTCGAGCAGCATCGAAGCGTGCTCTTTCTCCTCGTTGCCGTTGTGTTCGAGGATCGCGCGCAGATCCTCATCCGTCGCCGCTTCGGCGCGCTGGGCGTACCAGTCCGCCGCTTCCAGCTCCTCCATCACCGACGCGATCGCTCGGTGACGATCGATCACGTCGGCGCTCAGGTTCTCTTCGTGTAACCCTTTGCTGCTATCGGTCATGCGCTCCCTTCACGGCTCGCTCGCCGCTCGGAAGGGCGCGAGCCGACGGGCGCGGGAAAATGCATCGCACGTGCCAAGTCGGCGCGGACGCGGGCGCCGCGCTCGCCCGTGCCGAATTTCGCGCTGCCCAGAGGCGCGCCGTTCTGGGTGAGGCAAAAAGTCTCGGTTCAGCCAGCTCGTCTCACTGCTCTCCAAGGGGCAGAACGTTACTGATGCGAACCAGTCGGAGCTTTCGTTGACGGGGAATGGGCACAGAAGCAAAATAACCTCGAGTTCGTCGCACAAATCATGGTGACGCGCGCGATGGCCTCAGCGCGATTTCCCCCCCCCCGTCGGGCGGTGTCCGGTCGCGGCTTGGGCGTGATGCCCACGTCACGTCAGACCCGCAGGAGATCGCAGAGGGTCGCATACCCGTGAACGATTTCCTTCAGTTGCAGTCCCCCAAGCGGGATGCCGGTCCCGTCCACATCGCAGCGGGCTTGCTCGAAGAGCCGCCGGGCGCGAGTCACTTCGTGCAGTTCTACGATGATGAGGCGTTCCTCTTCGAAACCGTTGCGCGCTTTGCCGGCGCAGGGCTCGAGGCAGGGGAGCGCGTGCTCTTGATCTCGACTCCGGAGCACGTTGCAGGCGTCCTGGGGCAGCTCGATCCGGAGCGCGTCGCGCGAGCCCTGCGAGAGGGCCAGATCAGCGTGGTCGACGCGCGCTCGCTGCTCGCCGCGCTGCTGGTCGACGACATGCCCGATGCCGCGCGATTTCGTGAAGCGTTGAAGCCACTGCTGGAAGCTCCTGCCGAGACTTCAGCTCGGCCGCTGCGGGCATTCGGCGAGATGGTGAATGTGCTCTGGCGCGACGGCAACCCCCGCGCGGCGATCCGCCTCGAGGAGCTCTGGATGGAGGCGGTGCGCGAGCATCAGCTCGTGCTGCTCTGCGGCTACGCCGCGGCGAACTTCCGTGAACCAGGAGATGCGCTCGGCTTCTCCGACGTATGCGCCACGCACAGCCATGTATTGCCCACGGAGGGCTACGCGCAGCTCGCGGATTCGCTGCAGCAGCTGCGCGAGATCAGCGTGCTGCAGCAGCGCGCGCACGCGCTCGAGGGTGAGGTTCGCCAGCGCAAGGCCGTCGAGAGCGCGCTGCGCGATGTGCTCGAACGGCGAGCTCAGGTAGAAGCGGAGCTGCGTGCCAGCCTGGAGCGGGAGCAAGAGGCACGGCTTCAGGCGCAGGCCAATGACGCCTTCAAGGAGGTGTTCATGGGCATCCTCGGTCACGACCTGCGCAATCCGCTCAACACCATCTTGACCACGGCTCGGCTCATGACCTTGCGCGGGGAGCTCTTGCCCGAGAGCCAGAAGCGCATCGATCGCGTGATCTCCAGCGGCGTGCGCATGCAGCGCATGATCGAGCAGATTTTGGACATGGCCCGCGACCGTCTGGCCTCGGGGATCGCCGTCAGCCGCACGGCCCCGCGCGACCTGGTACCGCTGGTGAGCAAGATCGTGGAAGAAACGCGGCTCGCGCACCCCGAGCGGCGCATCGAGCTGAGCGCCGAGGGGCGCTGTTTCGCGAGTGTGGACGCTGACCGCTTCGAGCAGGTTGTCTCCAACCTGCTGGGCAATGCGGCGACGCACGGCGAGCCCGCGCGACCCATCCTGGTCCGCGTAGCGCGCGTGGTAGGCGCCGTCCGCGGGGACACCTCCGAGGAGGAGACCTCGGGGGCTCAGGTGAGCTTCAGCGTGCGCAATTACGGCACCCCGATCGACCCGAGCTCCTTGCCCTTGCTCTTCGATCCCTTCCGGCGTCAACGAAAGCCAGAGGGACGCTCCGCGGGGCTGGGCCTGGGGCTCTACATCTCCGAGCGCATCGTGAGGGCACACGGGGGCACCATCCGGGTCGAGTCTTCTCAAAAAGACGGCACGCTGTTCGAGGCGGTGATTCCGTGTGAGCCCGCCGCCCCTCGTGCGCTGCAGCCATTGCTGGATGCGTCCGCGGTCGAACCCGCTGTGCTTCAACCGGCGGAGCGCTGAGCGCATGCCGACCAAACTCCCCTCCAGTAAGTCCGGCGCCTTCCGGAAGGCGGTCACTCCGCACGGCGGAGCGTGCGTACTCGTCGTCGACGACGAGGCGGACATCCGCGAGACTCTGCGCGAAGCCGTGGAGATGGTGGGCTGCACGGCGGTGCTGGCGGCCAATGGGGCAGACGCGCTCGAGTTGCTGCGCGAAAGCAGGCCCTGTCTGATGATCCTCGACCTGATCATGCCGGTGATGACGGGCGAGGAGTTGCTGCAGATCGTACGTCAGCAGCCGGCGCTCGCGCAGCTGCCCGTGCTGATCTCGACCTCTGCCCCGCAGCGCGCGCCGGCGGGTGTTCCCGTCTTGCCCAAGCCCATCGATCTGGGGGCCTTCTGGGCCTGGATCCGCCAGAACTGCCACTGCGGCGCTGCTTGACCGGCGTCCTACGAGCTGAGCAGGCGCGACGCCCCTGCGCCGCCGATCCGGCAGGGCAGGGGCGCCTGTGTTGCTCCCGGCGCGATCAAGGGAAAGCAGCGCGCCCGGAGCTCAGCATCGACGTTCAGAGCTGATCGTCGACCTGATCCAGAGTCTTCTCGATTCGAGCCACGCGCTGGTCGGTCGCGGAGCGGAGTTGCTCGGTGTTGGTCGCGGCACCGCTCTGCAGCCGCGGGAGCTCGCTGCGCAGGCTCTTGATCTCTGCCTCTGCCGTGCTCAGCTGCTGCTTGGCACTGGTCGCCACCGTGGGCTTTACCTTGGGATCGTTGGCTTCCTTGGTCAGATCGCGCACGCGCTCGTCCAGCTTGTTCAGCTTGGCTTCGACGGTCTTCTGTACATCGACCTGGTCCTTGCGCGTGGCATCCACAGCTTCGCGCGTTTCGGCGTTGGCCTTGCGCTGGGCATCTGCATTCTTTTCGGCCTCGTCAGCCGCCGCCTTGCGGGCCGTGTCGTCCGCTTCCTTCTGGGCAGAGGCGATGTCCTTGGAGGCTTCCCGGTTGGCCTGCGTCACGGTCTTGATGCGCTCATCCGCAGCCTCCCGCGCCGTTTGATTCGCCTCGCGCTGAGCGTTGACCGCCTCGCTTTGCTCCTGTTGGGCCGACTTCTGGCAGGCCACGGCGGCAAGAGCGAGAAGGACCGGTCCGTAGTAATGAAAGCGCAACATCGATTTTCTCCTTGAGATGGGGAGTTCGCATCCCCGCCCTACGCACGAGGGCTCGTGTGGATTCGGACGTTTCTCCAGCGCGTCGGTTGAGCGCCGGGAGGACTCGTTAGCAACACACATGCCTGCACGAATTTTTCAGAGGTATTCACCATTTTAGGCCTGAAACACTCGCTGGGAGGCAGTGTTGTGCGGCGAGCTGGCAGGGCCGTGGCAGGATTGCCTGCGCCGCCGGGCATTGGTTGAATCAGCGGGCCACCTCGGTCTCGGCCGTCGTCTGATTGGGTGGGGTTCTGGCGACTCTCAGCGGGTCGGGCGCATCGAGCGCACGGTGCTGTTCGTCGTACCAGGTGCCGGGAGCAAACAGCAGGCGCCCATCGCTGGCCAGGTAGGCCTGCCAGGTTGCGTAGCCCGCGTGCTCCGGCGCGTGCACCCAGCCGCCACGCTGCCACACGTAGTGACGACCTCGCCACGCCCAATTGCCATCGACCCACACCGAGGCAGAGTCGGGCCGATCCGGCACCACCTCCACGAGCGCGGCTGGAGGAGGGTATGGGACCTCGATGAATGCGCTCGCCGGATGCGCGCTGGTCTCCGGCGCGGGCAGGGAGCCACCACACGCTGCAGTTGCCAGCGGCAACAGCGCAGCAAAGAGCCAACGGGACATCAAACCTCTGGAGATTGTTCGGGTGTCGTTCAGCGCTGAATGAGCACATCTCGGGCCAAATGTGCTGGTGCGGGATTTGCACACACCGCAGGGCCCGTGCTCGCGAAGATGTCCCGTCTCACGACTCGCAGCGCACCCGCGAAGTTCCGCGGGCTGGCGCTCTCCGCTTGTTGGATCTGTTGCACCATGGCCTGCGTGAGCTTGCCCGCCCGCCGCTTCGCCGTGGATGGCATCGCGATCAGCGGCAATCACGCGCTCGACGATCAGGAGATCGAGGAGCACATCGCCACGCGCGACAGCCCCAAATTTCTCGGGTTGTTTCGCGGCGTGGTGTACGACTACGAGGTCTTCGATCGCTACGTGCTCGAGCGGGACCTGCAGCGCATCGAGCGCTACTATCGCTCGCGCGGCTTCTTCTGGCCCCGAGTGCGAGCCGGGCGGGTGTTCGAGGCCGGGCCGCGCGACGTGAAGGTCGAGATCCTGGTCGAAGAGGGCCCCGAGACGAAGGTCGGCCGCGTCGATGTGCATGGCCTCGAGGGCTTGCCGCCGAACATCGCGCGAGAGGCACTGAGTGAGGTCTCCTCGGAGGAGAGCCGGGGCAAGCGCTTCGAAGAAGCCGACTTCGAAGCAGCCGCGGAGGCGCTGGAGCGAGCCCTGACCGACAACGGCTACGCTTACGCAAAGGTTCGCCGTTCGGCGGATGTAGACCTCGTCGATCGGGTTGCAAGCGTTGGCTACTGGGTGGAGGCCGGGCCGCGGGCGCGCCTCGGCGAGATCAGCGTCCAGGGCCTCGATGGCATCCCCGAAGACCAGGTGCGGCGCACGCTGAACCTGGAAGCGGGGGAACCCTACTCGCGCAGCGACCTCGAGTCCGCCGAGCGTGCGTTGCTCGACCTGGGCGTGTTCAGCTCGGTCAGCGTGCAGCCGCAGCTGGAGAGCTCCGGCGGCCAACCGCGCGACGTCGTGCCGGTCAACGTCAAGCTTCAGCGCAGCCGCTTCCGCAGCTTGCGTTTTGGCTTCGGTCTCCAGGTGGACAGCCAGCGCACGGACGTGCACCTCGTCTCCGGCTGGGAAGATCGCAACTTCCTGGGCGGCCTGCGCAGCCTGCAGGTCGAGTTCGTCCCCGGCGGCGTGGTCTATCCCACGCGCCTGCCCGATCTCGAAGCGCCCGAGCGCCTGCTGCCACAGGCGCGGCTGCGGCTCGAGTTCCGACAGCCCAGTTTTCTCGAGGCGCGCACGGCGGGGGTGCTCCGAAGCGAGGCCAGCATCTCCCCGGTGCTTCTGTCCAGCACCCAGGGGGGGGACGAACCTGTACTGGGCTATCGCGATCTGCGTGCCTCCGCCGGTCTGGAGCGCTCCTTGTTCTGGAAGCTGAACGGGTCGATCTCGCAGAACATCCAGATCAGCGATCCCTTCATGTACGTGGGTACGCTCGACCCCGATCTGGATACGGCCATCGTCTCGTATCCGGAGCTGTCCGTGCGCCTGGATGCTCGCAACGATCGGCTCGAGCCGACCAAGGGTGTCTACGCCAACACCTCGCTCCAGTTCGCGGGGCTCGGCGGCGACGCGCGCGATGTGAAGGTGCAACCCGAGCTGCGCGGGTACGTGCCGCTCGGGCGGCTCACTTTCGCGGCGCGCGGAACGGTTGGCTTTCTGTTTGCGCAGAACTACGGCGATACCACCCCCACGAACGCCCTGACGGGGACCAGCGGAAGCGCCGATCGGGCCACCTGGGTGCGCGACATCCAGCTCATGTATCTGCGCGGCTTCTTCGGCGGAGGCCCCGGCTCGAACCGCGGCTACGGTCAGCGGGAGATCGGCCCGCACGGCGCGGTGCCCTTTTACAATCCTGGTCAGAGCAGTCAGGACCCCACCATGGCCTGCAACAACCCGCAGGCGTCGGGTCCGCTGCCGAGCGATTGCGATCTGCCCCTGGGGGGCTTCTCGCTCTGGGAAGCCAGCGCCGAACTGCGCTTTCCGCTGCTGGGGCCGCTGCGCGGCGCGGTCTTCGCCGATACCGGGGACGTTTCCCCGTACGAGTTTGATCTGCGCTGGAACCGCCCGCACCTGAGCGCGGGCCTCGGCCTGCGCTATGCGACACCAATCGGCCCGGTCCGCGCCGACGTGGGCTACCGGATCCCGGGGCTGCAAGCACCGAAGTCCGCCGACGAGTTCGAACCCGACGAACTGTTCGGCTTGCCCATCGCCATTTCCATCGGAATTGGAGAGCCGTTTTGATCCCTCTTCTGCAAGCGAGCTCTCGTCCGCCGTTCAGGAAGTTCGGGCGAGTCGTGCATTGGTTCGGGCGCGCCCTGGGCTGGTTCGCGCTGGGCGTGATCCTGCTTCTGGCGCTCTCCCTCGTCTCCATCAACCTTCCCCCCGTCAGCCGTTTCGTGAGCGCAAAGGTCAATGCGATCTTGCAGCCCACGTTTCAGGGGCAGCTCCTGTTGCGTGACCTGGGCCACGTCGACCTGGGTGGCATCTCCGGCGCCGAGCTCGAGGTGCACGATCCGGCGGGCCAGCGGGTGCTCAGCGCTCGCGGCGTCGATGTGCGGCTGTTCTGGCCCGCCGTGGCATACCACGCGGCGATCGGGAGCGATCCGTTGCGCATCCCGATCGAGCACGCCGGCGTGCGCGAGCTCGACGTCACGCTGATCGACGACGGTACGGGCACTCCGACTCTCGCGCACGCCTTCGAGCCGCGCGAGCCGAAGCCGCCCGATCCGAACGCTGCGCAGACCAGCATCGAGGTCTCCGATCTGCAATTGAAGCAGGCGCGCATCGGCGGTTCGCTCGCCAGCTTGCCGAAGGTGGATGCAGAGCTCTCGAATCTGAAGGCGCGACTGCGCACGGACGCGGCAGGCCTCGCCGTCACGCTGGAGAACCTGGATCTGCAGGCTCGCCAGCTGCCGACCGTGGATCGCCTGAGCGGGAAGTTGACGGGTGAGGTCAGCTTGCCGGCGGCGCCGCCGGCGAATCCCGTTCCAGCTGCAGGCGGACCCGTGGTGCGAGCCGAGCGCCCGCAGAGCGATGCGATTCGGACCGAGGTTCGTGCCTTGCGCCCAGCGCCTCTGGAGCGACGGGTGCAGCTCGCCTTCGCGGGGCAGCTCGCGGGCTCGGGCACGCACGCGCGAGTGCAGCTGACCGGAGAGCAGCTGCTCGCGCAGCTCGAGGCAGCGGAGCTGGCCCCGGAGAGTCTGAAGCAGATGGTCCCCTCGCTGGCGCCCAGGGCCCCCGTCGCGCTGAGTGCCAAGGTCGAAGGACTGCTCCAGGACCTGGGCATCGAGGCTCAGGTGCAGCAGGCGAAATCGAGGCTGAAGGCGCAGGGCCGGCTGAAGCGAGACGGTGAGGACCTGCACGCCAAGCTGCAGCTCGACGCCGACGCGGTCGATCTCGCGCAGCTGTTGCCGAACGTGCCCCGCACCCAGATCGAGCTGGCGGTTCACGCGGATCTCGACTCCGGCACGAGCGGGAGCCGGGGCAACTATCGGCTGGTGAGCGAAGGCTCGCGCGTCGCGGGGGAGGTCGTGCCGAAGACCACGCTGCAGGGTGAGCTGAACCTTCCCGAGGCGCGTCCTCTCCACACCACGGGCACACTCCAGATCGATGAACCTGGCGCGGCCACGCACGTGGATTACAGCGCCAGCTCGGGGCCGGAAGGGCTCCATGGCAAGCTCTTCTCGAGCACGAAGCTCGATCGGTCGCCGCGCCTGCGCGAGCGGGCCGGGCTCGACGCGCGCGGGCGGGTGGAGCTGCGAGCGGAGTTCGATGATGCCTCCGAGCAGGTCGATGCTGACCTGGCCGTCGATCTGCGCAACGTGAGACATCCGGCGTTCACGGCGGCGCGGCTCGAGACCTATGTCTCGGCGCGAGGCGACCTGAAGGCACCCGAGCTGCGCATGCGCGGGGATGCTCGCCAGCTCCGCGCCGCCGGGCGCTACCTGGCGCGGCTCTGGCTATCTGGGCAGGGCACGGCGGACCGCGCCGTGGTGCGGGCGCACGCGGTCGGCACCAATCCCGATCGCGTCGATCTGACGGCGACGCTCGCGCCGCGCTCGGACCGGCAGATCTGGAGCCCCCGGCTACGCGTGTGCACCGGCGCCGATGAGGTGCGCATGCACGCCGCGAACGTGGGCTTCAGCGGCGGGCGGCTGCTGGTCGACCGCTTCGCCCTGGAGGGGCCGGGCAGTGCCGAGCTCTCCCTGCGCTATGGACGTACGCTGGAGCAGCTCGAGCTGACCACGCGGCGTCTGGACGTGGCGCGGCTGCTGCGCATCGCCGGCATCCAGAGCCCCCTGCGCAGCGCGCAGGCCGATCTGGAGGCCCACGTGTCCAGCCGGGCGGGGCGACCG
Source organism: Polyangiaceae bacterium (assembly GCA_025936205.1). The sequence continues at coordinate 12,630 of JAICTU010000191.1, forward strand.
AGCGGCAGGATTGTCGGCGACGTCCGGCAGATCGCCTACGCCGAACTCCGGGGCTCGCTGCACACCGATCTGGGCCTGGAGCGCGATCGCATCAACGGCGATGCGCGGCTGGAGCTCGCCCCCGGCGGCACCACCCAGATCACCTTGCGTGATGTCCGCCCGCCGCTCGGCGCCGGCGACTTGCAGCGCCTGTCGGGGGACATCGCGGTGAAGGGCGAGCTCGACCTGGCGCGGGTCCAGTCCCTGTTGCCCAGCGCCGGCTTGGAGCGCGCGCAGGGGCAGCTGCGCTACGACGTGAAGCTCAACGGGGAGCGCGCCGGTCAGCGCCCGAGCCTGCACGCCCATCTGGAGAGCCGCTCCCTCGTGCTGGTGGGTCAGCGTGCTGACGTGGGCCAAACCAAGGACGCGGAGCTGGCGCGGATCACTGCACCGTGGAGCGTGCGCGGCATCGACGTGAACGTCGATGCGGGGCTCGACGGTGGCGTGGCCGACGTGCGCGGCAAGCTCTTCGATCAGCAAGGCGATCTGGTGACCTGGAACGCCGCCTGGCGCGAGCTTCCCGAGCAGCGTGCCTTGGCCATCCCCGCCTCGGCCTTCCTGCGCGCGCCATTCCAGGCAGAGCTGAAGGTGCCTTCACGCGCCCTGGAGCAGCTGCCGGCGACCATCCGTCCCAACGACATCGAAGGCAATCTCGCGCTCAGCGTGAACGCCGACGGTAGCTTGAACGACCCGCGTGTGCGCGCGAAAGGGACGCTCGCGCGTTTCACGCCCGCCTCCGAGCGCAAGCGCAGGGCTCACCTGGACGTCGACCTGGACGCCGAGTACGCGCCCGCGGGCGGACGGATCGGGGTGACGGCCGAGCGCACGGCAAGGCAGGCCACGGCCAAGCAGAAGGTGCTGGCGCTCGAATCCCACTGGAGCGGGGATGTGCGCCAGCTAGCGGGAGCGATCGACGGCAAGAGCCCGGTGCTGGCCGACCTCGACCTGGATCTGAACGAGTTTCCGGTGGGCGTGGTGCCGCTGCTGCAGCAACACCACGTGCGCGGGCGCGTCAGCGGCAAGGCCCGTCTGAAGGACTTCGGAAAGGACGCCAACCTGGACGTCGACCTGCGCACGCGCGAGCTGGCCGTCGAGCGCCTGGTCGTGGGCGAGTTGCACGCTGCCGTCCGTGGCCGCCAAGGTCAGCTCGAGCTGACCACCGAGATCGACGGCAAGGGAGGGCAGGCCAGCGCGCGAGTCAATGCGCCGCTGGTCTGGGGGAACCGGGTGGTGCCGAGCTCTGACGGACCGATCGATGGTTCATTGCAGACCCGGCAGCTGCGCTTGAGCGCCCTGCTGCCCATGCTGGAAGGCTCGCTGAGCGAGCTGGATGGCAAGCTCGATTCCGATTTCAAGGCCTCGATCCGCGGCGGTGAGAGCCAGCTCACCGGTCATGCGAGCCTGCGGGACGGCGTGATTCAGATGCCGGCCGTGGGCCAGCGTTTCAGCAAGATCGACGCTGACGTCCAGGTCAACCCGGGGGAGCTGCGCATCGAGAACGTGAAGGCGCGTGGGGTGAGCGGCGGCTTCGAGGCGCAGGCCATCGCCAAGCTCGTGGGTCTGGTGCCCGCCTCGGCGCAGGCCAGCGTGAAGATCAAGGAAGACGACAAGCTTCCGCTGACGCTCGAGGGGGAGGCGATGGGGGACATCTGGGGCAACCTCCAGGCCAGCTACCATCACGACGAGGCAAACCAGACCAACCGGATCGACGTCAAGCTCGACAAAGTGCACGTGATTCTGCCGGACGCGCCGCCCCGAGGGCTGCAGGAGCTCGACCAGCCGGAGTACATTCGCGTGGGCTATCGCCGGAAAGACGGAGACTTCACGCCCATCGCCCTGCAGTTGCTGGAGGAGCCGAGTGAGCCATCCGAGATGACCACCAAGGTGGAGGTCGACCTGGGCACCGTTTTCCTGGTCAAGGGACAGCAGGCGAAGGTGGAACTCACGGGCAAGATTCAGGCGACGATGGGCGACGAGCTCGATGTGCAAGGGCAGGTCTCCACCAAGCGGGGTGAGCTGGATATCTCGGGCAAGACCTTCGAAATCGAGCGCGGAACGGTGGCCTTCACCGGCGGCAAGCCCGATGATCCGACCATCAACGCCGTGGCACGCTACGATTCTCCGGACGGCTATACCGTGTACGCCGAGTACACCGGCACGGCCGCGAAGGGGAAGCTGGCGATGCGCTCCGAGCCCCCGCTGAGCCAGGATGAGATCGTCACGCTGCTGCTGTTCGGCAGCCCCGACGGCTCCGTCGGCGCGGGCAACGGCGATTCGCTGAGCACGGCCGTGAGCGTGGCCGGCGGCAGCGCGGCGCAGGGCCTGAACCGCGCCATCTCCGACGTGACCGACCTGGACGTGTCAGCGCGCGTCGATACCAGCACGGGAGCGCCGCGCCCGGAGTTGGTGCTGCAGCTCACGCCGCGGGTAGCGGCGAAGGTGACGGAAGCGCTGGGTGAGCCGGTGCCCGGTCAGAGCCCGGATCGCACCTTCGTGACGCTGGATCTGCGCCTCGGCAGCAGCTGGTCGCTCTCGACGACGGTCGGCGATCGCGGGGCCACCGCCTTTGACATGATCTGGCGGCGCCGCTACTAGACTGGTACCTCGTGCCCCAAGTTCGGCAGATGCGGCACAAACCCGGCGCACACTTCGGATTTCTCCTACTGGCGTTACGGATGCAAAGACGCCCGCCGAACGGTGGATTCAGCGGGCGTTCCTGGTGGGGGCACGCGCCGGGCGGCGCCGAGCCCCCTCTTTCTGTTTCAATGCTGCGCGGCGGCGGTGCTCGAGTGCGCGCCAGCGTTGGCGCTGCTCGAGCCACCGTTGCCGAGCGCTTCCGCCATGCTGGTCACCAGCGAGGCCATGCGGTCCACGGCGCGGTGCGCGCGCTGAGCGACCGCGGGGTCTTTGGCGGTCAGCGCGGGCTCCAGCAGGTGCATGCCCAGGCGCAAGCTGTTCAGCGGCGTACACAGGTCGTGCAGGCCGCGCGCCACCAGGGCTCGCGTATCCTGCAGCTGGCGATCGGCTGCCGCGCGGCGCTCGATCTGCGCGCCACAGGTGGCAGCCAGATCCGCGAGAGCTCCCAGCAGCGAGCGCTGCTCTTCCGTGGCCTCGTCCGCCAGCATGACCGCCACCACGCCGCGCAGCCCGACGTCAGCGGGTGTGATGC
>JAICTU010000289.1 GCA_025936205.1 Polyangiaceae bacterium
GCGTGGCGGCCGGCGCTGCGCTGCTCAGCGTCGAAGCGATGAAGATGGAGAACGAGCTGCAGGCGCCGGGCGCCGGGCGCGTGGTGAGCGTCAGCGTGCAGGTCGGTGCCACGGTGGAGTCCGATCAGGAGCTGGTCGTCCTCGCTCCCGAGTCGTGATCCGAGGAGTGAAGGCTCGTGCACTGAGCGCTCCGCTCGCGGGCTGCGTGGTCGCCTGGGCCGTCTGCTTCGCACTCGCCTGCAGCGACGGCGCGCCGCAGCGCACGGAGCTGCCGCCGCCGTATGATCGGCCGCCGGTGCCGCTCGCGGGTTGCGAGGGCTTCGACTACGGCGGCTGCGATGTGCGCGAGCGGACCTGCGTCGAGAACCTGGCGCGCATCGCCGCTTGCCTGCGTGCTTCCGATGCCGCCGCCCTGCCCGTGATCTCGTTCGCCAGCGAGGAGCAAGCGCGCGGTATCCTGCTCGACTCGCTCGCGGGCTCGGCTTCGCCGAGCCCCGACTACTTCGCGCTGGTGTTGACCCAGCTCGGGCTCAGCGAGCCGAGCGCCTTCGACCCCGGCGCCACGGCGACGCGGCTCGCGCAGCGCTGGGCGGCGTTCTATCGCCGCGACGTCGCGGACGTGGTCGTGATCGAACACGCGACGGATCCGGATCCGCTCGCCACGGAGGCCCTGGTGTTGCATGAGCTGGTCCACGCGCTGCAGGACCGTGAGCACAGCCTGGACGCCTTCGCCCGGGAATATCAGACCGACAGCGACGGCAATCTGCGCGGGCTGAGCGTGGTCGAAGGCGAGGCGCAGTTCCACGAGCAGCGGCTGTACGCGGCGCTGACGGGCGTGGACGCCGCGAGCGTCGACTGGCGCGGAGAGCTCGCTCGCCAGCGCGTCGCCGCCGAGCAGCAGTTGTTCCAGGAGAGCGATCTGTACTCGGCGTCCCTGCTGCACGTGCCCTATGCGCACGGTTGCGAGTATGCGGCTCGAGTGTGGAGCGAAGGCGGGCCCGCCGCGCTGAGCCACTTGCTCTCCGCCCCGCCGCGCGACATGCGCGAGATCCTGGCGCGCCTCTGGGGGGACGTCGCTCAGCCCTCGCCCTCCCCGGTCGCGCCCTCGGCGGTCGGCAGTGGCGCGACGCTACAGGCCTGGAGCACGCTCGGCGCGTGGGGCGTGTACCTGTTCTTCCGACCCCGGACGGGCAGCGAAGAGGCCGCGCGCGAGCTCAGCCTCGCCTGGCGCGGCGACCGCGTGGAAGCCTACTCGCTGAGCAGCGGGCAGGTGGCGGGCCGCTGGTCCATCGATTTCGCCGATGGCGCCGCAGCAACTCGCGCGCTCACCAGCGTCGGCAGCTCTCCGCGGCTCTGGGCCCGCCAGCAAGGCCCGCGCCTGCTGATCGAGACCGCCAGCGGCGACGAGCTGCCGGCGGAGCTCAGCCCCTGACCCGCTCGGGGTGCGGGGTGCGCCCACAAAATCAGTGATGGAACGCGCGGATCTTGGTGTTCACCATCGCGATCCCGTATTCGCGACAGGCTTGCTCGATGTCCGCGTCGCGCGTAGACCCGCCGGGTTGCGCGATGAACTTCACGCCGTGACGCTGCGCATGATCGATGTTGTCGCGGAACGGGATGAAGCCATCCGAGATCAAGCTCACGCCCGTGACGCGGCTCAGGTAGTCGCGCTTCTCCTGCTCGCCGAGCGGGGCGAAGTCGCCGACCAGCGCCTCGCACAGCGCGCGGGTCTCGTAGTCGGTGAGGTCGCCCTCGATGTAGCGCACGCGCCAGTTGATGCGGTCCTGGCGCTTGACCGCCGCCTGAAAGCGCAACCCCAGCACCTTCGGGTGCAGCCGTAGCTGCCAGACGTCTGCCTTGCTGCCCGCGAGCTTGGTGCAGTCGACGCGCGACTGCTGCCCCGCGCCGACGCCGATCATCTGCCCGCCGCTGGCGAACCCCACCGAGTTGGACTGGGTGTACTTGAGCGTCGTGTAGCCGAGCACCAGATCGCGGCGCGCCTCGGCCGTCAGCTCGCCGCACACGACGTCCTTCAGGTCGGCCTCGCTGAACACGTGCGCGTTGCGGTCCTGCGTGATCTTCATGCCGAAGATCTCGCGCGACTCGCGCGCCGGCGGCTGAAATTTGGGGTCGCCCCGCAGCACGATGAAGCTCCCGTTCTTCTTCTCCGAGAGCGTCTTCAGCGCATTGCCCTCGAAGCCGGGCGCGATGATGCCGTCGGACACCACACTCTTCAGGTAATCCGCCGCTGCCTCGTCGACCGGGTCCGACACCGCCACGAAGTCGCCGAACGAGCACTTGGGGTCGGCCCCGCGCGCACGCGCGTACGCCAGGGCCACCGGGCTCAGCTCTCGCCCCGTGACCTCGTAGGCTTCCGCGAGCTCCGCGGACAGCGGGATGGCCAGGGCCGCGCCGGAGGGCGACACGTGCTTGAAGCTCGCCGCGGCGGGCAGCTTCAGCGACTGACGCAGCTCGAGCACGAGCTGCCAGGCGTTCAAGGCGTCCAGCCAATTGATCAGCGAGGGCTGACCATTCAAGAGCTCCACCGGGGGGGCTCCCATCGGGTCGGCCGACGCGAAGAGCTGATGAGGATTACAACCGTACTTGAGCTGCATGGCTGGGGCTACTTACACGGTCCCCTGGGCTTTGGGTATGCTCGTCTCCCTGCTGCAGGCGGGTCCGGCTTGCTTCTCCCGGCCGGTTCCGCTGAAAACGGCGCATGGCGGGCACCGAACCTCTTCGTCCGGACGCCGAGGCCGCCGCCCTGGTGCCGCAGCGCTGGTTTGCCGAGCGCGCCGGGAACTTACAGCTGACGCGCTTCGTGCTGCTGCGGGGCATCGGCTTCATCTATCTGGTCGCCTTCACCATCCTGGTGCGTCAGGTGCTGCCGTTGATCGGCGAGCACGGCCTGATGCCTGCGGCAGGCTTTCTGGAGCGTGTCCGGGAGGCACAGCCCTCGAGCTGGAGCGCGTTCAGCAGCCTGCCCAGCCTGTTCTGGCTCGGTTGCTCGGATCGGGCGCTGATCACTCTGGCGTGGCTGGGCTGGCTGATCTCGCTCGCGCTCATGCTCGGGCTCGCCAACGCGCCGCTGCTGCTGTGCAACTGGCTGCTCTACGAGAGCTTCGTGCACGTCGGGCAGACCTTCTACGGCTACGGCTGGGACATCCTGCTGCTGGAGTCCGGCTTCCTCGCCGTGTTCCTCGCGCCCGCCTGGCGCCCCTGGCCGCGCGTGAGCGCGGTGCCCCCGCTGCCGGTGATCTGGCTCTTTCGCTGGCTGCTGTTCCGGCTGATGTTCGGAGCGGGCCTGATCAAGCTGCGCGGCGACGAGTGCTGGCGCGACCTCAGCTGCCTGCTCTACCACTACGAGACCCAGCCCAATCCTCATCCGCTCAGCTGGTTGCTGCACCAGGCGCCGCCCTGGTTTCACAAGGGCGGTGTGCTGGTGAATCATCTGGTGGAGGTCGTCGCGCCCTTCGGTCTGTTCGGACCGCGGCTCCTCCGGCACTGGGCGGGCGGCGCCACGGTGGCGTTCCAGATCATGTTGATCCTGAGCGGCAACCTGTCGTTCCTCAACTGGCTGACGCTCGTGCTCGCGCTCGCCTGCTTCGACGATACGCTGCTCGCGCGGCTGTTGCCGCGCGCCCTCGTGCAGCGCATCGCCCTGCCCGCTCCCCGGCCGCTCGCACGCTCGCGCCAGTACGTCAGCCTCGCGCTGTTCGCGCTGGTGGCGCTGCTCAGCATCAACCCCGTCGCCAACCTGCTGAGCTCCAGCCAGCGGATGAACTCGGGCTTTGATCCTCTGGAGCTGGTCAACACCTACGGCGCGTTCGGCAGCGTGAGCCAGGAGCGCCACGAGGTCGTGCTGGAAGGCGCGGCCGCTGCCGCCCCCGGCGCGCCGCTGACCTGGCTCGAGTACGAGTTCCCCTGCAAGCCAGGCGATCCATTGCGGCGGCCCTGCTGGGTCACGCCCTATCACTATCGCCTCGACTGGCAGATGTGGTTCGCCGGGCTCAGCCGTGCCGAATACGAGCCGTGGATCGTCAATCTCGCCGAGAAGCTGCTGCAGGGCGACAGCGCCGTGCTCAACCTGCTGAGCCACAATCCTTTTCCGAATACGCCGCCGCGCTACGTGCGAGCCACCCTGTACCGTTACCAGTTCACTCACTTCGGCGAGCGCGGCTGGTGGCGGCGGGAGCGATTGGGCCCGTACCTACCCGTGCTGGCGCGCGAGGACGCGCGGCTGAAAGCCTTCTTGCGCGGTCACGGCTGGCTGTAAAGCGCCGTGGCCTGCAGCGCCGCTAGCGTTTCTTCGCGACCGCCAGCGGATGCGCCCGATCGTAGACCTGCAGCAAGCGCTCGATCGACAGATGCGTATAGCGCTGCGTCGTGGACAGGCTCTGATGGCCCAAGAACTCCTGGATCACGCGCAGATCGGCGCCGCCTTCGAGCATGTGCGTGGCGCACATGTGGCGCAGCGCATGGGGATGCAGATCCGACCGCCCGAGCGCGACCGCGCCCTGCCGCCGGACCACGTTCTGTACCTGGCGCACACCGAGCCGCTGGCCATGCCGCGCCAGCAGCAGCGCGCGTGGATCCTGGGCGCCGGTCCTGGGATGCCGCAGTCGCGCGCGCTCGGGCAGATACGCGGCGAAGGCCTGACGGCTCGGTTCGCCGAGCGGCACGGTGCGCTCCTTGCGCCCCTTGCCGAGCACGCCCAAGCTCTCGCCGTCGGCAAAGGCGTCGACGTCCAGCTGCGCCAGCTCGCTGACGCGCAAGCCACAGCCATACAGGAGCTCCAGCAGCAGCCGATCGCGCAGCCGCAGCGCCTGCTCGATCTCGGGCGAGACCCGCGCGGCGCCGGGTGTCTCGAGCAGCTCTTCGGCAGCCTCGGCGCGCAGCACCAGCGGCAGTGGCCGCTTCACGCGCGGCGTGGCCAGCCCCTGCGTCGGGTTGTCACGGCCGGGCTCGGCACGGCGCAGGTAGCGATAGAAGGAGCGCACCGCCGCGAGCTTGCGCGCGATGCTGCTGCTCGTGTGGTCGCGCGCCAGCTCGCCCAGCCACGCGCGCAGCTGGCCTTTGTCCACGTCGCGCGCGCGCACGCGGCGCCCCATGCGGGCCTCGAGGAACGACTCCAGCTGATGCAGGTCGCGGCCATAGGCAAGGCTGGTATGCTCCGAGACGCGCCGCTCGCCTTTCAGATGCAGCACGAAGCGATCGACCTCGCTTCGGAACGAAGCACCGCCGGGATCGTTCTGCTCAGGCATGGAGCAACGCCCAGGCGAGCGCACCCATCCCCACGCACCAGCCCAGCGCCGGCCAGGCCGCGCGCGCCGGCCTCCAGCGCCCCGACGCACTCCAGGCGCTGGCGCAGACCGCGATCAGACACAGCACAGCCAGCACGAAGCCTGCGCCGAGCAGCAGCGACCCGAACGGCCGCGGCACCTCCGGAGCGCGCAGGGCCTTCCACTCCGCCGGCGACAGCCCGCGCAAGCGCGCCAGGTTGCCATCGGCCTGTTCGAGCTCACGGGCGCGCGGGCGCCACAGATGTCCGCTCTCCTGCGCCGCGACGCGCACCGCCTCCCAGGCGCTGGCGGCGAGCACCGGATCGCGGTCGCGCTCGGCGCTCGCCGCCACGGCGCGCAGTCGCGCGTAGGCCGCGTCCACGTGGCTGGCGCCGGGAACTTACGCTCGCGGGGCGCGCGGGGCATGGCGCAGCGCGAGCGTGGGCTCTCCGGCTGCAAACGCCTGATCGCTCGCGGCCAGCTCGGCTTCGCCCCGGCTCAGCGTGCGCAGCGTGACCAGCGCCACCAGCACCGGCACGAGCGCGGCCGCCTGTGCCAGGCGGCGCAACACTCCGCCGCTCACGTCAGGTCCCGGCGACGAAAGATCCAGCTCGCCACCGCGAGCAGCAAGATCGCCCAGCCCAGCGTCTGAAGCGCGGCCAGCCCCAGGTACCCATATCCGGCACCCTCCAGGCTCTCGCCGGTGAGCACCGCCCGCTCCGGCACGTACAGCATCAGATTGGGCACCACGCGCGAGAGCAGCTCCCCGGCGCGCGCGAGCCCTTCGCCGAAGAGCCGGGGGGGAAGCGCGGCCAGCATGTCGGCGGAGCGCCCGACGATGAACACGCCGAGCGTGAGGATGGCGGTGAGAAACGGCGACGAGAACGCGGAGAAGAGCAGCGCGATCGCGCCGACCACGCCGACCTCCAGCACCGTGAGCACGGCGGAGCAGAGCAACACTCGGCGATCGTCCGGGGAGTTGCGGCTCAGCCAAGCCGCCACCAGCATCGCGAGCAGCGCCGCGAGGGCCGGTGCCACCGTGGCCCAGCGCGGCGCGCGCCAGGCGACGAGCACGAGGCCAGCAATCGTCACGGCCGCCAGGGCCAACGGCTGCCAGAGCGGCGCGCCCGCCGCGACCGCCAGGGCGCCCAGGAACACCGCGGCATTGCCCAGCACGAAGACCCCGAGCGTGAGCACGGTGCCCAGGTACTTGCCCACCACGTACTCCCAGCGGGCGATCGGCCGTGCCAGGATCGGAAACAACGTCTTCAGCTCGATCTCGCGGTGCAGCGCCGTGGCGCTGAGCACGATGGCCACGGCGGAGCCGTACAGCGCCACGCTCGCGGCCCCCAGATTGCTGAGCACACGCGGCGCGTTGCCGGTGGAGAGCTCGCCCACCACCATGCAGTAGCCGGCCGTCACCAGCGCCAGTGCAAACAGCCCATGCAACACGCGGGCGCGCACGGCCTCCCGGTACGTATTGAGCATCACGACGGAGAGGCGTCCCAACATGGTTCACCGGAGCCACGCTGGCCGGCGCGGCTCTTGCTTGTGTATCGCGCCGCGCCGGAACCCGACAAGTTCGCGGAGCCCCGGGGTGCGGGCCGCCTGAGCAGTTGCCGGGACACGGGCCGGAATTCCGGGCACCTTCTAGCAAATTCCAGATCTTGCGCGCGCCCTGGGTTGCACTAGAAAACGCCGGCGGAGCTTCCCGACGGGATGCCCGAGCCCGCGATGTCCTCGTTTGCCGCCGAAGCGCTCGACCACGAGCAGCGCGAAGTCAGCCGCCATTTCAAGCGGAACTTCGTGGCGCATTCGCTCGAGGGTGGGCTGTTCATGGGCGGCGTGGCTTTCCTCCACCCACAGACGGTCGCCCCTCGCATGATCGAGCGCCTCGGCGGGCCCGACTGGATGATCGCGGCCGCCCCCATCTTGCAGCTGGTCGGCTTCTACGTCCCCAGCGTGTTTCTCACGCATCGGCTGGAGCGACTGGCATTCCTCAAGCCGTTCGTGATGGGCCTGGGCGTGCTGCAGCGGCTGCCCTATCTGCTGATGGGCATCGCCCTGCTCTTCGCGCGCGAGACCGATCGCTGGGTGCTGCCCCTGGTGATGCTCACGCCCTTGCTCTCCGGGCTGGCGGGTGGGATCTCGATCACCGCCTGGCGCGAGTACGTCGCCAAGAGCATTCCCGCGCCGCGCCGCGCCTCGCTCTGGGCCTGCCGCTTCGTGCTCGGCGGCGTACTGGGAGTTGCGGCGGGCCAGGGCGTGCAGCTGGTGCTGGGCCATATTTCGGCGGGCCATCATTCCGCGAGCTCCGCGGGCCAGGGCTTCTCGCTGCCGGCCTACGGCGTGCTGCACTTTGGCGTGCTCGGCGGCATGCTCGCCTCGTACGTCGTGCTGGCGGCCACGCGCGAGCCCAACCTGCCGAGCACGCGCCCCGGCGCGGAAAAGAGCTGGTGGGGCTATGCGCGCAGCATGCGCCGCATCGTCGAGAGCGACGGGCGCATGGCGCCGTACCTGGCGAGCCGCGCGCTGTTCTCGGGGTTGTACGTGGTGCTGCCCTTCCTGGGCTTGCGCGCGCTCCAAGTGTTGCACTGCAGCGACGCCTACCTCGGGCGCCTGCTCATGTGTCAGATGCTGGGCTCGGTCGCCGGCAACCTGACGGCGGGCGTGGTGGGAGACCGCAGCGGGGGGCGAGCGGTGATGCTGCTGTCTCAGGCCAGCTCGGTCGTGGTGGCCGCGGCGGCGCCCGCGCTGCACAGCGCGCTCGGCTTCGAGCTGCTGTTTCTCGCGCTGGGCTGGGCGATCGGCCTCGGCAACGTTGGGGTGGCGACGCTCGATCTGGAGATGAGCGGCTTCGCGCAGCGCATGAGCTATCAGACGCTGATCGGGCTCAGCCATCTGCTGGGCATGGTCGGGGCCGTCACGATCGCGGCGCTGGTCCGGCAAGTGACCCCCAACTTCTCGGTGCTCGCCTGGATCGCCGGGGCCTTGAACTTCGGCTGCTTTGCGCTGCTGGCGCGCCTGGCGGAGCCACGCCACGCCTCGCTGCTGCTGGCCGAGACGGGGCCGCAGCGATATCAGCGTTCCGTGAGCGACTGAGCGCTTCTGTTGCCCGAATTGTGCTCCACCGTGTCACGGATGCGGTTGGGCATGCGCAGAATCGAGCGCTGGATGCGCTCCTCGAACAGCATGCGGATCACCCCCGGACCCAAATCCACCAGCGCCCCCACGGTGACCAGCGAGTGCTGCTCGTCATAACGCGTGGCCCGGAAGAACCCCCACAGATCGTCGACGCTATGTGGCTTGGAAGGATCGAGCCAGAAGCGCACCACGCGCGGATCGAACTGGGAGTCGGGCGGCTCCAGCTCGAAGAACACCGTGAAGGTGGTGGAGACCACGCTGTTGCCCTGCTCGAGCTCGACGCGCACGCGGTTGCCGCTGCGGTCGATGATGCGCGTATTGCGCGTGCTCGGCAGCACCTGCGAGAGCGTCGCGAGCTGGTTCAGCACCTCGAACACCTGCGCCGGCTCGGCCCGCACCAGCGCGTAAGAGATACCGCCGACATAGCGCTGGCCCGCGCGCTCCAGCTCTACAAATTGCTCCACCCTGCCGCCGGCTCGCAAGGTGCGCTGCTGCTCCGCGGACAAGCCCGGCGGCGCCTCCTGCGGCTCCGCATCGGGATCCGCCAGCGGTGGATCCTCGGGGGTCACCGCCGGCGGCAGCGCGCAGGCAGCCATCGAGATCAGCAGTGCCGAAGCCCAGCCCGCGGTCCTCCTGCGAGTCTGCATCAACCCGCACGGTACACGCTCAGGGGTCCATCAGGAAGATATCCAGAAACCAAGCGCCCAGCGCGCCGGCATAACCATCCACCTGCAGGAAGTACTCCCCGGCCGAAAGCGGTAGATCCAGGAAGCTCTGATCGTCGCCAATCCCAACCGAACATGCGCCGGGGAGCTCTTCCCCGGGGCAGCTCGGGCCTTGCCGCACATTCAGCAGGGTGTCGAACTGGCTGCCGCGCATATCCAGCAGCACCCGCCGGGGCCGATCGAGGGCCAGGCGCAGCAGCTGATCGGGCGAGCCATTGGGCGTCGCGAAGTCGCAGCTCGCGGTGAAGTCATTGTCGGCATTGAGCGTGTTGCCCTGGAAGAAACCGCCATCGGCGCCGATGGTCAGGGCTTCGATGCAGGCATCCGAGGTGGGGACGAGTGCGCGAGGCCGCGCCGGACGCACCGCCGCGGTGATGGTCGCCGGCAGCCCCAGGGCAGACTCCAGCAGCACGCGGTAGCGCCCCGCCGGCAGACCTTGTTCGGAGACGCGCGCGGGATTCGCACCGGCCCGCGAGCACCCGCGCACGTCGTTCTCGCCGCAAGCCTCAGCGACCAGGCCCACGGAACCTGCGTCACCCGGTGAGAAGCGCGCGAGCAGCAGCACATCGGAGGCCTCATCCAGCTCCAACGCCCAGGCGGCGTCGATGAAGCCAGGAGAACAGCTGGCAGCGATGTCATCCAGATGGTCCACGAAGCTCACGTCCTCGGTATGCCCCGGGACCAGAGTCGGCGCGGTATCGCAACGGTCCGTATCGGGGCTCGCGCTCGGCGCGGCCAGCCGCAACAGCAGGCTGGCGTCGGTCGGGCCGCTGGCAGAGAGCGCCACGTTGTAGGTGCCCGCAGCGAGCGAGTGATGATGCAGCAGAGCGACGCTGCCCTGATTGCAGGACAGCTCGCTGTCTTCCTGAGTGCAGTCCGCCCCCCGCAGCGAGATGCGCGGCTGGCCCAGGTCGTCCACGGACTGCGCCGACAGGCGCACGTCCGCGGGCTGATTCAACGTGAATCTGTAATAGCGGTCGCCACGATCGGTGCTGCAGTTGCTGGAGAGCGCCGGTCCCGGAACGGCCAGATTGGCCGTGACCGCCTGATCCGGCACCAGCGTCATCGCCGCGCTACAGTCGCCATTGGCAGGCTCGGCCGTGCCCGGCTGCAGGTTGACCGCGAGCTGCACCGGCGCGTTGCCGGTGGTCCACAGATAGATGGTGTGTACGCCCGCAGCGAGCCGGTGCTGGTGCATGCGAGCCAGGCTCTCTCCGCTCGAGATGAAGCTGCCGCGCAGGCAGTCCGCCTCCGCCGCCGCGCTCCCGCAGCTGGAGACGGGCGCCAGCGCCAGCTCCCCGGCGGACGCGCGGGCGACGACGTCGACGTCCTGCGCGGGCCCCGGCGGCACGGTCACCTGTAGCACCAGGTCGCGCAGCGTCGGGAGCTCCGTCGAGCACGCCGAGCCATAGTCGAGGTTCGCGCCGCTGGTCGGCACCAGGTAGCTGCCGGACGCGCTGATCTGCAGGGCGTCGGCGCAGCTGTCAAAACGGGGCGCCTGACAGTCCGCTTCGTCGACCTCGCCGTCGCAGTCGTCGTCGATCTGGTTGTTACAGATCTCCGTGGCCAGGCTCGACACGCTCGGATCGAGATCATTGCAGTCGTGGCCCGGCTGATAGTTGGCGTCCACGTCCCCATCCCCGTCGGCATCCCGCTGCCGGCTCACGCAAGAGCGCGTCGCCTCATCGCACACGTCGATCGTGCACGGTGTCGAGTCCGAACAGGTCATGGGCGCACCCGGCCGGCATCCGCGGCGCACGTCGCAGCGCTCGACGCCGTTGCAGAACACGCCGTCATCGCAGCTCGAATCGTCGCCGGTATAGCGACACAGCCGGAGCTCGGGATCGCAGACCCCCAGCGTGCAGTCGATGCCGTCATCACATTGCGCATCGTCGACGCAGGGGGCACCGTAGACGACACTCGGATCTCCGCGCACGGGCGCGACCGTGTCAGCCCCCGCGTCGGGCGTACCCGACGCCGCGAGTCCGGCATCCGATTCTGCCGTGCTCCGGCTGAAGGGGCTGGGAACGAGCGCGTCGCCACAGCCGAGGCTGGCCAGTGCTGCACCGCCCCAGGCGCCGCAGAGCGCGAGGGCAAGCCCGGGTCGTCGCATTCCCTACACTCTAGAGCCGCCCGCCCGCGCGCGCTGTTGTTTTTGCCGCCCCGCCGCTCGGAACCCGCCCCGCCGGCTCCTGCGGTCTATTGCCCCAATCCGGTGCGTTCGGAGCCAAGGCCTGACGCGCGCCAGGGCTCCAGGCCGATCATCCTGCGCAGCCCTGCCGTCATGTCTTCCTCGCGGCGAGTATAGGACAGATAACCGTCGAGCAGGTCGCGCAGGTCGCTGCGCTGGGGAGCAGGCTCTGCCTCGCCGACTCCCTGTGCAGCCCAGCCTTCCGTCCGATCGCGCGCGGCGTCGGGTGGCGTGGAGCCATTGCGGCGCACTCCCGGAGCCGGCAGCGGCGTGAGCGCGCGCGCCGCAGGTGTCAACGAGTGCACGAGCGAGACGGGCTCCGGCTCGAGCGCTTCCGGCA
>JAICTU010000038.1 GCA_025936205.1 Polyangiaceae bacterium
GACGGCAAACGCGCTCAGCCAGCAACCGAGTAGCAGCCCACAGCCGGTGGAGGACGCTCGCAACCCGGCGTGCACCGCGTCCGGCAACGCTCGCAGGGCATCGGCGAGGGGCGACCCTTCCGCCGAGAACGCGCGCAGCGCGTTCGCCGGCAGCCCGGACTCGGCAGGCCAGCGCCCGCCGGCGCGCGCGAGGACGGCGAGCCACGCCGTCAGCAGCGGGCCAAACAGCGCGCATTTCAAGATCGAGTGGCGGGCGGCGGCGGGCAGCTCGCGGCGCCGGGCCAGCAGCGCTCCGAACGCGCCCCACGCCGCCGCATGGAGGCAGTAGGTCGCGATCCAGGTGGCGCCGCGCACGAGCCAACCGCTATCCATGGTCAGCTCCGCTTCTCGTCGATCAACCTGCGCATCTCTTCCAGCGTCTCCGAGCTCAGCTCTTCAGACTCCAGGAGCTGCGCGGTGAGTGCCGAGGCGCTGCCGCCGAAGAACGAGCTGACCAGTCGCTCCAGGGCGCCGCGCGCCGCATCTCGCTGCTCGATCTTGGCCCGGTACAGGAAGATGCGCCCGGATTTGCGGTGCTTCACCCAGCCTTGCCTGCTGAGCCGCTGCAGCAGCGTGGCCACCGTGGTCGGAGCGAGCTCCAGTCCCTGCCCGCGAAGCGCCTCCAGCACGTCCGCCACCGTCGCTTCACCGAGCGCCCACAGGGCCCTCATGACCGACAACTGCAGGTCCGTCAGCGCTCCCAATGCCACGACTACAACTGTGGTCCAAGGACCGTGCTTGTCAACTACAAACGTAGTTGCCGGGACGGGAGCGACCTCACCACTGCTGCGCCACGGCGATCCCGAGATGCAGGCGTCGATTGTAAGGCAATGCCAGCTGCGGAGGCTCTCATGCGCCGCGCTCGCCATGCGACATCTGCGTGCAACACGTAATCGGCGCAAACGCTGCGCGCCAGGGTCCCATCCAGGCGCGCACGGCCCGTTTCCGCGCCTTCTCCGCTGGCACGGGGCGTGCTCGGCGCTCTTTACATGGCAACTCCTCTGCTCAGCTCATCCGGTACGCCGTGGCGACGCGCCGGCGCGCTGCTCGGCTCCACTGCGTCGTTGCTCGGATTGCTCGTGGTTGCAGTCCGCCCCCGGTATTCCACCTGGGGCTCCAGCCTCGAAGAGCAACGGTCGCGACCGGCCGTGGCCGTGAGCCGCGGGCTCGAGCTGCAAGTGGTGCGCGCCGTCCCGGTCCAGGCGCCTTCGGAGCACGTCTTTGCCTGGCTGGCCCAGCTCGGGCAGGACCGAGCTGGCTTCTACAGCTATGACTTGCTCGAGAACCTCGCCGGCTGCCGCATGCCGCGCATCGAGCGTCTCGATCCCGCGTTGCAACACTGGAGCGTCGGCAATCGCTTGTGGATGTACCCCCAGGACGAGCTGGGCGGCGCCGGCTACGCGCGCTTGATCGAGTATCGCCCGGGCGCTGCGCTGGTGTTCGAAACTCGCGCGCCGGGCGCAGGCGTCGAGTCGGCCCCCAGCGGCTTGTGGTCGCTCGAGGTGCGCTCGACCGGCGCAGGCAGCTCGCGCCTGATCGCCAGCGGCTTCGGCGCCTCGCCCCCGAGTCTCCTCGGCGCCGCCTTCAACCGCACGGTGTTCGAACCGATGCACTTCGCCATGGAGCGGCGCATGCTGAAGGGAATTGCCGGGCTGGCAGAGGGCACCCCGATTCCGGCTTCGGCGGACGCCGTGATGGTCGTCCTCTGGGCGCTGACATTCACGGTCTTCGTTGCCAGCGCCCTCTCGGTGCTGCTCGGACGCCGCTGGCGGTTGCGCCTGCTCAGCTTCATCGCTGCGGGACTCGTGTTTCAGGTCCTCACGCTCGGGCAACCCAGCTTGCTGCTGGGCGTGCCGCTGGTGGCGGGGCTGCTGCTGCTCGCCTGGGCTCCACGCCGAACGCTCGGCGAGCAGCTGCAGCGGCTCGCACCGGTCATCTGAGCGCGGCGCGCGCCCCGAATCCAGCCGGCGCAAAAGCAGAGGGGCTCGGCGCTGCTTGATCTGCCCGACGATAGAACCAACGCTTGAGCCCCTCGGCGGACGCGACGTACAGCGCCGTGATGGCGATCACCGCCAGCAGCAGCTCCAGCGGCAGCGGCGTGAACCCGAGCGCCCCGGAGCCCGGCAGGTACGGGATCGCCAGCGCGACAGCGCTCAGGATCAGCGTCGAGACGAGCAAGATCTTGCCCGGCCGGCTCTCGTAGAAGACGCGACGTGTGCGCACCACCAGAGCCACCACCAGCTCGGTGAGCAGCGACTGCACGAACCAACAGGTGCGAAATTCGGCCGGCGCCGCCCGGAACCCGAGGAGCAGCACCGCAAACGTCAAGCCATCGAAGGTGCTGCTCAGCACTCCGAACGCCAGCATGAAGCGCTGGATGAAGCGCATGTCCCAGCGCCGAGGTTGCGCCACCAGCTCGGGATCGACGCCATCGTCGGCCAGACCGACCGCCGGAATATCCGACAGGAAGTTGTTCAGCAGGATCTGCCCTGCCGTCAGCGGCAGAAACGGCAGCAGGGGCGATGTCACGGCCATGCTCAGCATGTTGCCGAGGTTGGCGCTGGTCGTGGTGTTCACGTACTTGAGCGTGTTGGCGAAGGTGCGCCGCCCCTCCTCGATGCCGCGGCGCAACACCGCCAGATCCTGCTCCAGCAGCACGAAATCCGCGGCCTCGCGCGCCACGTCCACGGCGCGATCCACTGACAAGCTGGTATCGGCCGCGTGCATGGCCGGCGCGTCGTTCACGCCGTCACCGAGAAAGCCGACCACGTGCCCCAGCTTCTTCAGCGAGAGGATGATGCGCTCCTTCTGGTTGGGGTCGACCTCGACGAACAGGTCGGTGCGCTCGGCTTCGCGCCACAGCGCTTCGTCATGCAATTCGTCGAGCTGGGCTCCCGTGAGCACGCGCGGAGCAGCAATTCCGACCAGGCCCGCGATGTGCTCGGCGACCAGCCGCGCGTCCCCGGTGATCACCTTCACCTGCACGCCGAGGCGCTTCAGGTCCTCGAGGGCCTCGCGAGCGCCCGGCTTCGCCTGATCCAGGAAGGTCAGGAAGCCTTCGAAGGTGAGCTCGGTCTCGTCGGCGCGCCCGTACGCCGCCTGCTCCGGCAGCGTCCTCGTCGCGACGGCGATCACCCGGTAGCCCCGCCCCGTCCACTCTTGCTGTAGCCGCTCGAGCTCGGCACGCGTCGCCCCTGTCAATAGGCTGCCATCGGTCAGCCAGGTCGAGACGTCGAGCACCTGGCGCACCGCACCTTTGGTGATCAGCCGCACTCCCTCGGGGCACTCCACCACCACGCTCACGCGCTTGCGCACGAAGTCGAAGGGGACTTCGGCGCGCTTCCGAGTGCCTTCGAGGTCGGGGCGATGCGCTTCCAGGATCGCATCATCGAGCGGGCTCGGCAGTCCGGTCTCGAGGGCCGCGTTCAGCGCTCCGAGCTCCAGCACGCGGCGGGACTCTGCGCCGTCGGGGCCGTAGCCACCGCCGACGCGCACGACCCCCTCGGTGAGGGTGCCCGTCTTGTCCGTGCACAGCACGTCCATGCTGCCCAGGTTCTCGATCGCGTTCAGACGGCGCAAGCACCCCGCGCGAGGCCATCATGCTGGCGCCGCGTGCCAGATTGATGCTCGAGATCGCGGGCAGGAGCTCCGGGCTGAGCCCGACGGAAAGTGCGATGGCGAAGAGCAGAGTCTCGATCGGCGGCCTGCCGAGCAGCACATGGCCCACGAACACGAGCAGCGCCATGGTGAGCATCACCTTGGTCAGCAGGTAACCGAAGTGACGCAGCCCGCGATCAAACTCGCTCTCCGGCGGCCGCAACGAGAGCCGGCCCGCGATTGCGCCAAACTCGGTCGCGGTTCCGGTGCCCACCACCAGGCAAGCCGCTGTCCCGCTGCGCACGTTGCTGCCGAGAAATACCGTGTTCTCGCGTTTGGACAGGGACGAACCGGCGGGGCAAACGCAGGGTCGTTTCTCCACCGCGAAGCTCTCGCCGGTGAGCACTGCCTCGTTGACGTGGCAGTCGCTGGCTTCGAGCACGACCGCATCGGCAGGAACCAGACTTCCCGCCGCCAGCAGCACTACGTCGCCGGGTACGACCTCTTCCAGGGAAACGCGCGCAGGATGCCCGTCCCGCAGCACCGTGGCGCGGGTGCGGATGCGCGCGTTCAACGCGGCAGCCGCCGACTCGGCGCTGTACTCTCGGCTGGCGCCGATGCCCACCGAGGCCACCAGAATGGCCACCACCAGACCGGCGTCCACCCACTCGCGCGTCAAAACGGAGACGCGCCTGCCGCGAAGAAAAGCAGCAAGAGCAGCGGGCTCTGCAGCTGATGGCCCAGCACTCGCCAGCGCGAGACCCGCCGGCGCCGGGTCAGCACGTTGCGGCCGCACTGCTCCAGCCGAGCGCTGGCTTCGGACCCGCTCAGGCCCTGGCGGCTCGAGCGCAGGCGCTGCAGGAGCGCCTGCGCAGGCAAGGTCCAGTAGCTTTCGATGCGCTCCCCGAGCGCTCCCTGCGCCCTGTCAGCCACGGTCAGCGACCGCGGGGCGAGATGTGTCCAGCGGTTTACCTTTCGCAGCGGGACGGAACGCCGACCGAGCCGAGGGCGGCAGCTCGCGCTCCGCCCACCGATACAACAGCTCGTCTTCTCGATGCGCATGGGCGCGCAGCAGCGCAACGAAATCCGCGACGAGCTCCGCTCGCACCGCATGCAGGTCTACACCGATCCCGAGCTCGGTCAGGCGGTGCCGGATCAGGTCGTGCTCGCGCAGCAGGCCCTCGACCTCCAGCGAGTCGATGGCGCGAAAAGCGGGCAGCACGTGGCGCTCTTCAAACTCCATGTGTGCGGTCAACCCTCGATCGAGGTCCGCCCAGAGCCGGGCTGCATCCTGGCGCGCATCCGCATCAAAGGCGGCGCGCAGCTCAGCGAAGAGTTGGTCGAGCCGCGCGTGGTCTCGGATGAGCTCGCCGCGCAGGCCGGCGTCCCGCAAAGAAGATGGAGCGCTATCGGGGTGGGACATGCTGTTCGTCTTCCAAAGGCTGAGGCACGAGAGTCTCAGCAAGGGCCATGCCCCGCGGCCCCCACCCTCACCCAGCATGCCGGGCCTCGGCAAAGACGCTCGGATTCTGGAGAGACAGGCGCAATCTTTGCGCGAACCCCGAGCGGACGTGCACGATCCGCGTTCCGGCCGTCTCTCTCGGCCCTGAACGGGCGGCTTGGCCGTTGGCAAGCTCCTTGCACCCTTGCCCATTCGGGGAGGACTCCCATGGTCGCAGCCGTTCCGCTACGCTTCGAGCTCAATCCGATGGAGCAACCGACAGCCAAGATCCTCGTCGTCGACGACAACGCACAGAACCGCGCCCTGGCTCAGGCCACGCTGGAGGACGAGGGCTATCAGGTGATCCTGGCGGAGACGGGAGAAGAGGGGATCCGGGCCGTGGAGCGCGAGCGACCCGACTGTGTGCTGCTCGACGTGCGCATGCCGGGCACCGACGGCTTCGCGGTCTGCTCGCGCATCCGGACCTTGCCGGAAGGCTCTGACACGCCGGTCGTTTTCCTCACCGCCTTGCGCGACGTCGACACGTTCGACCGCGCCTTGCGCGCGGGTGGAGACGACTTCCTCACCAAGCCCGTGCGGCCGACGGAGCTGGTGCTGCGGGTGCAGGCCGCGCTGCGCCTGCGGCGCATGCACACCGATCTGCGCGAGCACTATGAGCTGGTGCGCCGGCAGCGCGATGACCTGATGCGGCTGCAGCTCCAAAAGGAGCGCCTGTCAGCCTTCGTCGTGCACGATCTGAAGAATCCAGTGAACACGCTGGACCTGCACGCACAGCTGTTGCAGCGCAATCCGGCGCTGCCCGAGAGCGCCCGCGAAAGCGTGCGACACATCCGGCATGAGGCGCGCTCGCTCTTACGCCTGATCCTGAACCTGCTCGACATCAGCAAGAGCGATCAAGCCCAGCTGGCGACCGCCAAGAGCCACGTCGAGCTCGAGCCGCTCCTGCGCGACATCTGCGAGGCCTTCGAGCTGCGCGCCGCGGGGAGCCAGCTGCGCTTCGAGCGAGTGGTCGACGTGCCCCACGTGCACGCTGACCCCGATCTGCTGCGGCGCGTGCTGGAGAACCTGGTGGACAACGCAATCCGGCATGCACCGCCGCAAACGGCGATCCGCCTCAGCACCAGCGCCGGGGATGGAGTCACGCTGATCCGCATTGGCGACCAGGGCCGCGGCATTCCGCCAGAGCTGCGCGACAAGGTCTTTGAAGCCTTCGCGCAGGGCTCCGCGGAAGCAGCGTTGTCGTTTCGCACCACCCGCGGTCTGGGGCTCGCCTTCTGCAAGATCGCGGTGGAGGCTCACGGCGGAACCATCACCATCGAAGACGCGCAGCCCGGCGCAGTCTTCTGCATCAGGCTGCCCAACCCTTGACCGACAGTGCCATATCTGTGTTTCCAGCGCTCGACCACGGTCCGCAGCCGGAAGGGGTCTTCCGGCAGCTGCTGGAGGCCGCGCCGGATGCGGTCGTGGTGGTGGATCAACACGGCAGGATCGTCTTTGCGAATACGCAGACCGAGCGGCTCTTCGACTACGGGCCAGGCGCGCTGCTGGGCGAAGCCGTCGAGATCCTCATCCCCGACTCGCTCCGGGCTCAGCATGTTTACCAGCGCACGCGCTACGCCGCGGCGCCGCGCACGCGACCCATGGGTTCGGGTCTCGACTTGTCGGGGCGCAAGCGCGATGGCACGACCTTTCCGATCGAGATCAGCCTGAGCCCGGTCCAGACCGCTGGCGGAAAGCTGGTCTCCGCGAGCATCCGTGACGTCTCGGCGCGCAAGGAGCAGGAAGCCGCCGCACGCCGCCTGCAGTCGCAGCTGCTCAATTCTGTGGAGAGTATCCAGGCCGCGTTCGCGATCTTCGACGCGCAAGACAAGCTGGTGCTCTGCAACAGCGAGTATCGTCAGCTGCTGCACTCGAGCCTGTCCGGAGACGTCATCGGGCGCGGCTTCGCGGAGTTGCTGTCGTCCATGGCCTCCGGCATCTTCCACAGCGAGGCCCCCGGAGCTCCGGCGCTGGAGCAACGCTGGAGCGCCCACCATCGTCAGCCGGAAGGGCCACTCGACCTGCGCACCGTGAACGGACAGCACCTGCGCGTGCTCGAACGGCGCACGCTCGAAGGCGGCTCGGTCGTCACCATCTCCGACATCACCGATGACGTCCGGCGCGAGGACGAGCTGCGCGTGGCTCGATCGCTGGCCGAGGCCGCCAGCTCCGCCAAGAGCGAATTTCTCGCCTCGATGAGCCATGAGCTGCGCACGCCGCTGAACGCCATCCTGGGCTTTGCACAACTCTTGCAAAGGGATCGGAAGACGCCCCTGTCCGCGCATCAGCTGGACCGGGTCAACCACGTGCTGCGCGGGGGGGAGCACCTCCTGCGGCTGATCGACGACGTGCTGGACCTGGCGCGCATCGAGTCCGGCCGCATCCTGGTCTCGGTGGAGCCCGTGACGCTGGGCGAGCTGCTGCGCGGGGTGAAGGCCACGCTCCAGCCGCTGGCGGACCGCGCCGAGATGCAAGTGCTGCTCGAGCCGATCGCGGCGGACGCAGCCAACGTCGTGGCGGATCGTACGCGCCTCGAGCAGATCCTGATGAACTATGGCTCCAACGCGGTGAAGTATGGGCGAGCGCAGGGCAGCGTGCGCTTGCGCTCGCGGGTCAACGGGGAGTGCATTCGAATCGAAGTCCAGGACGACGGCATTGGCATCGCCCAGGAAAAGCAATCGGCGCTATTTCAGCCCTTTCAGCGCGCGGGGCAAGAGACCGGTCCGATCGAGGGCACCGGTATCGGGCTCGCCATCAGTAAACGGCTGGCGGAGGTGATGGGCGGTCGCGTCGGTTTCGAGAGTGTGGAGGGCAAAGGCTCGACGTTCTGGATCGAGCTGCCCCGGCCGCAGGCGGAGCGCGCGCCGACGCCCGCACCCGAGGCGCTGCTGCCGGGCGACAGCGCACTCGCCGGGGACCGAGGACCTCGTTACGTGATCGTGTACGTGGAGGACAATCCCTCGAACATTGCTTTCATGCGCGACCTGCTCGACGAGCTCGAACGCGTGGAGTTGATCACGGCCCCCACGGCCGAGCTGGGACTGGAGATCGTGCGCGCACGCATCCCCGACGCGGTGATCATGGACATCAACCTGCCGGGAATGAGCGGCATCGAGGCCAGCCGCCAGCTCCGTCAGTGGCCGGAGACACGCGATATCCCGGTGATCGCCTTGAGCGCGGCCGCGATGATCCGCGATGCCGCCCGCGTCACCGGCGCGGGGTTCTATCGCTACCTGACCAAGCCGGTGAAGGTGGATGAGCTGACGAGCACGCTCGAGGAGCTGCTGCTGGCGCGCGCCGCTGCGCCGCGCTGACGCTCGCGCAAGCCTTGCGGGCGGGGCCGCGACCGGCGCAAGAGCTGCCGCCCGGGCGCAGCGATCTGCTCGATCCCCTGCCAGTGGCGCCTGGCACGGCTTCTGCTTGGGTGCTAGCCGTGGCGACGTTCAAAAAAATCCTGGTCCCCGTAGACTTCTCCGAGCCTTCGACGCTGGCGCTGGATACTGCCGTGGCCCTGGCGAAGGACTCCGCTGCTTCGCTGACCATCGTGCACGTGTATGAGCCGCTGGCGATCGCCTTGCCGGAGGGCTACCAGCTCTTTAGCGAAGAGCAGCTGACCCAGATGTTCGAGGAGTTTCAGCGCCTGCTGGCGGAGCAGCGCAGGCGCGCCGAGCTCGCGGGGGCGCCGCGCGTCGACACGGAGTTGCTGCACGGGTTTGCCGTGAGCGAGATCCAGAACTTCGCCGAGCAGTGCCACTTCGACTTGATCGTGATGGGTACGCACGGCCGCCGCGGGCTGAGTCACGCATTCCTGGGGTCGGTGGCGGAGCGTGTAGTGCGCCTGGCGCCCTGCCCCGTGCTCACGGTGCGTGCGCCTCGCACCAGCGCGAGCACGCCAAAGCCGGCTTGACAGGCTGCGCTCGATGCGTCGTAATCGCCCGGGGTCGAGATGGGGACGCAGGACCGCTCTGAGCCGCCCTCGCAGCGAGGCTGGCTGCTCCGCTCACTGATACCGGCCTCTCGCGGCACGACGAAGACCAGCTCGCTCGTCTGGGTCTTTGCCGTGGCGCTCGGCGTGAGCGCCGGTCTCGGCGCCTATACTTTCAGCTATGCCAAGGGGCTTTCTTATTTCGGCACCGACCCGCGCGCGTGCACGAACTGTCACATCATGGAGCCCGAATACGCCGGCTGGCAAAAGGGCAGTCACCATGACGTGGCCGTTTGCATCGACTGTCACCTGCCGCACGCCTTCGTCTCGAAGTACCTGGTCAAGGCTGAAAACGGCTACCGGCACGGCAAGCTGTTCACCACACAGACGTTCGAGGAGCCGATCACGATCAAGCCTGCGGGGCTGGTCATCTTGCAGTCCAACTGCGAGCGTTGCCATGCCGACCTGGTGCACGACATCATCCGTCCCGAGCCTGCGGGGCCCGCCGCCTGGGCGAAGGAATTTCCCTGTATCCATTGTCACTGGACAGTAGGGCATGGCGAACGCGCCGGCCTCGGAGGCCCCCTGTCGGCGCGAGAGTTTGGAGCGCAATCGGACAGGTCCAACCTACAGACTGAGAACTAGGAGTACGAGCGCATGACAGGGGAAGAGTCTACGCGACGCTGGTTCAGGAGCCGCGGCGCGTTCGGCGCACTGATCGCGCTGGTCACGGCGCTCACGGTGGGCTTGACCGCGCTGCTCATGAACATCGCCGAACGCAAGGCGGAGCACCGGCAGCCCTTCGTGCGCGTCGTGGAGATCAGTGAGGACGACACTGATCCGGCGAAGTGGGGCAAGAACTGGCCGCTCGAGTACGACGGCTACAAGCGCACGGCGCTGCAAACCGGCACGCGCTTCGGCGGCTATGCGGGCAGCGAGGCCCTCCCGCCGGAGAAGATCGAGCGTGATCCCTGGCTCGCGCGCATGTTCAAGGGCTATGCGTTTTCGATCGACTACCGCGATCGTCGCGGCCACGCCTTCATGCTCACGGATCAAGAGGCAACCAAGCGCCTCAGCAAGCCGCAATCGGGCTCATGCTTGCATTGCCACGCCTCCGTGCTGCCGCTCTATCGCCAGCTCGGCAACGGCGACGCCATGGCGGGTTTCGAGCACAGCTTCGAGTACAGCTACCAGGATCTGAGCGCGAAGCTGCACGAGTCCGGACATGCACATCCCGTGAGCTGCGTGGATTGCCACGCCCCCGCGGACATGGCCCTGCGCGTGACGCGGCCCGGCTTCATCAAAGGTATCCAGGCGCTCGCGGCCTCCGAGGCTGAAGTTCCGGCGCTGCCATCGATCGCGCTCTGGCGCCAGGGCAGGCGCACGACGCCCTACGACCCCAACGTGGACGCGACGCGCAACGAAATGCGTTCGTTCGTGTGCGGTCAATGTCACGTCGAATACTACTGCTCGACGAAGATGACGCTCACCTTCCCCTGGGGCAAGGGCCTCACTGCCGAGGACATCGAAGCCTACTGGGACGATACCAACTTTCCCGACGGCAAGAAGTTCGTGGACTACGTGCACGAGGAGACGGGCGCGCATGTGCTGAAGGCGCAGCACCCCGAGTTTGAGCTCTGGAATCAGGGCATTCACGCGCGCAACGGCGTGTCGTGCGCGGACTGCCACATGCCCTACATGCGCGAAGGCGCGGCCAAGGTCAGCGACCACTGGGTACGGAGCCCGCTCTTGAACGTGAACCGCTCTTGCCAGACCTGCCACCGCGCACAGGAAGGCGAGCTGCGGGCACGGGTCAACGTGATCCAGCAGCGCAACTACGAGCTGCTGCAGCGCGGCGGCGCCGCCATCGTGGCGCTGATCGACGGCATCGTCGCGGCCAAGGCCGCGGGGGCCACGCCGGAGGCGCTGGCGCCGGCGCAGGAGCTGCAGCGCCGGGCGCAGTGGCGGCTCGACTTCATCGCCGCGGAAAACAGCATGGGCTTTCACGCTCCACAGGAGGCCGCCAAGGTTCTGGCGGAAGCCATCGACTATGCGCGGCAGGGAGAAATTGCCGTGCTGCGCGCGCAGGGACCGGCTCGCGCGGCGGCGCCCGGCGCCACGCCGGCGTCCCTTTCGGAGCATTGACGGCCTCAGGGCCGTCCGTGCGACGGCCCTTCCCTCTGCCCCGGCCAGGCGACTAAGCTAGCTGACCGTGAGGTCTGCCGCGGTAGGCGTTGGCGCCGGTAGCAGAGGCCGGGAATGAACGACGACACGCCGGTTTCCAGTGATCTGCTGCCGAGCTTGTTGCTCGATACGGCGCCGGACGCGATGGTCGTGGTGGGCTCCGATGCCCGCATTCGCTTCGTCAACGCGCAGGCGGAGCATCTGTTTGGCTACCCGCGGTCGGAGCTCGTCGGGCAGCACCTCGACCTGTTGATCCCGGAGCGCTTCCGCCCCCGGCACGGCCAGCATCTGGCTCAGTTCTTCGCCCACCCCGGGTCGCGGCCGATGGGGTCGGGGCTAGAGCTGTTCGGTCGCTGCAAGAACGGCACGGAGCTGCCCATCGAGGTCAGCTTGAGCCCGCTGCGCACGACCCAGGGCGTGACGGTGTCCGCCTCGATCCGGGACATCAGCGATCGGAAACGCGCCGAGCAGGCAGCCCGTCTGGAAGACGAGCGGCAAGCCGAGGAGCTGCGTCATGCGCGCGCTCAGGCGGAAGCGGGCAGCGCGGCGAAGAGCGAGTTCCTGTCCTCGATGAGCCACGAGCTGCGCACGCCTCTGAACGCGATCCTGGGCTTTGCACAGCTGCTCTGGCGCGACCGGCGCGAGCCGCTGTCCGAGCGGCACAAGCAGCGTGTCGAGCACATCCTCAAAGGGGGCGAGCACCTGCTGCGGCTGATCAACGACATCCTCGATCTCTCGCGCATCGAGGCCGGCCAGGTCTCGATCTCCACCGAGCCCGTGAGCGTGCGGGAGGTGCTGGAGGAGGCGGAGCGCACACTGCAACCTCTGGCGGCGAGCCAGCAGGTCACCCTGCGCATCGAGTCCTGCCCTTCCGGTCTGCCCATGGTCGCGGCCGATCGCACGCGCTTCGCGCAGATCCTGATGAATCTCGGCTCGAACGCGATCAAGTACAACCGCCCGAACGGAGATGTGGCGTTCTCCGTCTCCGAGCAGGACGACCAGTTGCGCGTCACCGTCAAGGATACGGGCATCGGGATTCCACTCGACAAGCAGGCGTCGATCTTTCAGCCCTTCCAGCGCGCCGGGCAGGAAACGGGGCCCATCGAGGGGACGGGCATCGGCCTGGTGATCACCCGGCGTCTGGCCGCGCTGATGAATGGCGACGTTGGCTTCCACAGCGTGCCCGGCGAAGGCTCCGAGTTCTGGATCAGCCTGCCCGTCCACAGCTCGAGGCTCTCATCGCAGGCTCCGCCGGCCCTGGGCGACATCGACACGGAGCGCCTGGTGCGAGAAGGCCTGCGCCGCGTCCTGTACGTCGAGGACAACCCCGCCAACGTGCTCTTCATGCGCGACCTGGTCAGCAATTTCGAAAGCATCGACCTGACCGTCGCCACCACGGCCGAGCAAGGCGTCGAACTGGCAGATCGGCTGCGCCCGCACGTGATCATCATGGATATCAACCTGCCGGGCATGAGCGGTGTGGACGCCCTGCGCGCTTTGCGCGCCAGGCCCGAGCTGCAGCACATTCCCGTGATCGCCCTGACGGCGGCTGCGTCCGAGCGCGATCGGCAAGTGGGCATGCACGCCGGCTTCTACCGGTATCTGACCAAGCCGGTACAAGTGGAGGAGCTGATCGGCGCGCTCGAGACGCTGCTGCAATAGCGGCCGGGCTCCCGTGGTTCTAGCGTCAGTCCGCCGCACGTTCGCGCGACGCGGGGTCGAAGTGTCGCCGGCTCGCTTCCGAAAACCGCTGCAAGCGCCCCTGCACCGCCCAGTGGACGCTCCCTTCTGGATAGCCCCCGCGCTCATCGCGCACGCCCGCTGGGCGTCCGGTGAGCAGCTGCATGGCATCATCCACCGTGTCCACCACCCAAACATGAAAGCGCCCATCGCGGACCGCCTCCGTCACCTCGCTGCTCAGCATCAGATGCCGGCAATTGGTGGTGGGCAGGATGACCCCCTGCGTCCCGGTCAGGCCGTGCTCGCGGCAAACCTCGAAGAAGCCTTCCACCTTCTCGTTGACGCCGCCCACGGCCTGCACGTCGCCGTGCTGGTTCAGTGAGCCGGTGACAGCGACCCCCTGCGACACGGGTAGTTCCGCCAGCGCAGACAACAGGGCACAGGCCTCGGCCAGCGACGCGCTGTCGCCCTCCACCAACCCGTACGACTGCTCGAACACCAGGCTCGCGGACAGCGAGAGCGGGAACTCCGTCGCGTAGCGGGCACCCAGCAGGCCCTTGCAGATCAGGACCCCCTTCGAGTGCAACGGCCCTGCGAGCTCCACATCGCGCTCGATGTCCACCACCTCTCCCCTGCCCACCCAGACGCGGGCGGTGATGCGCATCACCTGGCCAAAGGCGTGCTCCCCGGATTGCAGCACCGAGAGCCCGTTCACCTGCCCCACGCGCACGCCGGTCGTATCGAGCAAGGTGACGCCGTGACGCACGTCTTCGAGCAGCCGGGCACGCATGCGCCCGGCACGCTTGCGCTGTGCATCGATCGCCTGCTGCACGTGCCCCCGGCTGACCAGCGCTTCACCAGCAGCTCGGCAGTACGTGTCCGCCTCGCGCATCAGGTCGAGCATGCGCCGCATGCAGATCGAGAGCTTGCCGGAGTCCTCGGCCAGGCGCGAGGCGTGCTCCACCACGCGCGCGATACCGCCGCCCGTAAAGTCGTGCAAGCCGTCCTTGAACGCGAGCCAGCCGAGCAGGTTTGCGTAGCGGAGCTCGCCCTCCGCCGAGCGCTCCATGGAGTCTTCAAAATCCACGAGCACCTTGAACAGCTCCAGGAAATCTCGGTCCTCCTCCGCGAGCAGCTCGTACAGCTCGTGCTCGGCGACCAGGATCACCTTCGTCTGAGAGAGCGGGATCGGCTCCGGCTGAAGCCACACCGCCGCGGGCGTCTCGGACTGCTGGGCCGCTGGGTCGAGCGCGATCAGCCCCGTGCGCAGCGTTCGCTTCAGCGCGTCCCAGGCGTGAGGGCTCTCCAGCAAGCGCGCCGCGTCCAGCACCAGATAGCCGCCCAGCGCTCGATGCAGCGCGCCCGGACGGATCAGCGTGAAGTCGGCCACCAGGGAGCCAAACTGGGGCATGTGGTCGATGCGCCCCATCAAGTTTGCATACGTGGGGTGGTCCTCGTAGACGACGGGTACGCCCTCCATCTCCGAGTGGTCGATCAAGACGTTGACGCTGGCGCGCAGCTCGAAAGAAGAGCTGTCGCTCGACTCCATCAGCCCCGCGCGGCAGCGCGGCGAATCGGGGTCGTCCCCTTCGTGCTGATCCAGAAATTCCTCGGAGCTGTCGGCGAGGTCGGCCTCGATGTCCTCCAGGTGCTCGAGCACCGCGGGCAGGTCGGCATACGACGTGCGTAGCGCGGCGAAGAGCCGCGCGCCGGCGGCGGCCGCGGTACCCCGCTGCAGGGTGGCCAGGGCTTCGCGATGCTGCCGGTTCCAGTCGTTGAATTCCTGCAGGGCGACCCCGAGCGCATCCTCCGCGCTGGCCAGTTGCGCCTTGATGGCGGCCTGTTCTTCCTCCGGGAGCAGCTCGAACTCTTGTGGCGGCAGCGGCTGCCCGTTGCGCAGTGCGGTGACGGTGAAGCCGTCTTCTTCCCGCGCGATGCTCGCCCCCGACTCTCGCGCCTGACGCTCGATCGTGCGCAGCGCGCGCTCCTGACGATCGGACAGCTCGCGCTCCAGCCGCTGCCGGCGGGTCCGGTACTCCTCGCCTTCCAGCGCGGAGCGCACCGCCGTCTGCAGCTCGTCCACGGTGCGCTCCAGATCGCCTCGCAGTGCGGATGCCCGACCCGGTGGTAGGGCCAACGCGCGCGGGCGATGCGGCTCGGCAAAATCGTGGACGTAGCACCAGTCCTCCGTCGGCCGCTCCTCGAGCGCGCGCTGGGCGAGCAGCTGCCGGACGATGCTCTGCTTGCCCACACCCGCCGGGCCCACCACGAACAAGTTGTAGCCGTCCCGCTGCACCGCGACGCCGAACTGCACGGCTTCTATGGCGTCTTGCTGCCCGATGAACTCCTCGGTGCGCGGCGCGCTGGCGGTGTTTTCGAAGGGGATGCTCTCCGGCTGGCAGGGACGGTACAGCGCGTCAGCGGGCAAGGCACGGGTCGGGCACACGGGCAGGCACGTATCGCGACCGCAGCTGGATGACAACCCTCTCAGCAGAGCAGCGCTGCGGCGGGCAGGCTCTCCAACAGCGCACGGCGCTCGGCCGCTTCGAGGCGCCGGCGCAGCACGCGAGAGGCGAGGTCGTGCCGGAGGCTCTCCAGCACCCGCTCGGGCGTTCCCCAGTCCGACCAGCCACAGGCTTCCAGCGGCACGGCGCACAGCCCCTGCGCGCGCTGCAACAGGCGGTGCCCGCACCCGCCGGGGCCATGGCCAGCGATCCAGCCGTACTGCGTCTCGGCGCTGTCCGGCACGGCGCCGATCAACACGATGGTGTCCTGTGCGCGGGCGGTCTCCAGGGCATGCGCAATCGATCGCTCGAAGGCTGCCTCGTCGCGGACGTAGTGGTCCGACGGCAGGATGACGACCAGCGCCTCGGGATCGCGCGCGAGCACGCGCGCGAGCGGCAACAGCACGCCGGGTCCAGTCCCGCAGTTCGACGGCTGCGCGACCAGGTCGACGCTGGACCCTTCTGCGAGCTGGCTGCGCGCGAGGGCTTCGCGCTCGCGCGAGACGACCACCACCGAGCGCTCCGGAGCGCTCCAGCGCTCGCAACGCGCCAACGTGCTCTGCAGCAGAGAGCGGCCGGCGTGAATGAACGCAAATTGCTTCGGGCGATCCTCGTTGTGCAGAGCGCGCGTGAGCCGGCGCAAGCGCGTGCCTTCCCCTCCCGCCAGAATGACAGTCCAGATTTGACGGGGCTCGCTGATGGGCATTTGCAGACTCCTGGGGAAGGCCTCAGCACCGGGCTCTCGAGCTGCTGTCGTCGGTGTGGCCCGGAGTCTCGAGCACGCCGATCTCCAGCGAGCCGAGGCGAAACGTGTCGCCGTCTCGGGCAGTGCAATCGGCGCACGTATGCCCGCGATAATCGTGCCCCGGGTACACGCGCGTCGCCGCCGGCAAGCGGAACAGCTTCTGCGTGCTCGAGTCATATAGCGTGCCCGCGTCCCCATTCTGGAAGTCCGCTGCCGCGTCGGGCGCGCATCGATGAGGCCGTGCCCGCCAACCGCGCCTGCGGGCGGGTGCCCACGCAGGCCGCCTGAGCTCGAGCGCGAGGGGCACCATACATGAGCCACTTCCGTCTCTGCCCTGGGGGGCGGCGTGATCATCGGCCTGGCCGGCGGTGAGCGTGCCAAGCGAGATCTAGCGCCCCGGGAGCCGGCACCAGCCGCAGAAGCTGCGTCTCCGCGCGCCTCTGCGCAGCGCCTGCGCCGACGCGTGCGGCGACAGGGCACAGCGCAACGGTTCGTATGCCCGGCACAGGCATTGCTGAGGTGGGAGACATGTGGTTTGCTGGAGCAGTTGCAGCGGAGCCTGCCGCGCGAGGCGTTCTGGTCACCCAGCACGGTGCCGCCGGCGAGCTCGAGGCCGTCAGCGAGCGAGCCGCTTCCGCTGAACGCTGCGCCGCCTCCTGGGTTGCTGCGCCTGCTCCGCGCCGCCGCGACGGTCGGCGACCATTTCGAGAGCGCGGTGATCGCACAGCTGCTCGGCATCGATGAGCTGGAGGTGCTCTCTGCGCTCCAGGAGGCCGTCGATCGCGGCCTGCCCATCGAAGATCGGGGCAGCGGCATCTTTCGCCTCGAGCCCATCCTGGGAGAGAGGCTGCGCAAGGACACCCTGCCATCGCTGGCGCGGGCCTGGCACGAGCGCCTGGCGCAGCTGTTCGGGGGTTTGCCGGCGCCCCCCGCCGGCGCAACCGCGCTCGCGCCGCCGCGCGCCGTCGAGCCCGTCGCCCGAGTGGCCGCCGCACCAGCGCGGGCCGTGCCCGACCCCGCGCCAACGACCGAGGAAGATGCGGCGCCGCCAGCGGCAACGGAGAGCTACACCAGCGAACTGCTGAAGGCAGAAGACGAGCGCGGCGTCGAGTGGCGAGATCCTCGCCCTGCCGAGTGGTGGCAGCGCCTGGAACGAGGCCTCGCGCCCTCCGCGTCCGTAGCGACGCGGTCGAACGAAGACGCTGGCTCCGCGGAGGCGCCGCCTGCCACGGGCAGCTCGCCCGTCGCGGTGCCCGCGCCCGCCCGCGACGAGCAACGCGCCGCGAGCCACGCCGAGGCGGCCGGGATGTGGGTCACCGCGTGCGCGCAGCATCTTGCCGCCGCGGAGCGCGCTGCCCTCGGCGGTTTGCACCGTCGAGCACAGGACCACGCCGCTCGAGCCCTGGCGCTCGCGGCGCACCTGCCCGATCGTGAAGACCGCCGCTGCGTGCGGGTGACGGCTCTGATGATCGCCGGGCGGGCTCGCTGGCAGTGCGCGCCGGGCGACGAGCAAGCGACACTGAACCTGGCGCTGGCCACGCTCGCGGAGTGCCGCCAGCTGATCCAGGATGCCGATCCCGCGCCATTGCGCGCAGAGCTGGCGGCGCTGATGGCGCATGTGCAATACGACATCGGCAGCCCTGCCGCGCTCGAAGCGGCGCTGCGCGAGCTCACGCTCGCGAGCCAGCTGATGCTCGACGCGGGGCGGCCCATGGATGCCGCGAGGCTGCTCAACGATGAAGCCGCGGTCTGGGTCAAGCTCGGCGACCCCGTGCGAGCGCACTATCTGCTTTCGCGCTCGCGCGAGGTGTTCAGCAAGGTGGTCGCCTCCCACCCCGCAGCCGCGCTGGAACTCGCCAAAACGGAGCACCTGTTGGCGCGGCTGCTGTTGCAAGCTCCCGCGCGCCCCGGCCGCGAGCGAGATGCCTGGCAGCTCGGCGTCGAGCACGGGCGCGCCGCGGAAGAGGCCTATCGCCAGATCGCCGATCAGCAGAGCCTGGGCCGGGTCTGGGAAACCCTCGCGCGGCTCCAGCTGCGGCTCGGCCGCTTCGATGACTGCGCGCGCCAGCTCGAAGATGCACGCGCGTTGCAACAGCAGCTGGACGATGGGATCGGGCTGGCTCGCTCCAGCGCTGCGGCCGCCGACCTGCTGTTCTCCCGTCACGACTATGCGCGTGCGCTGGAGCGACTGGCCGACTCCGTCCGCCTCAACACAGAGAAAGGCTTGCGTGCCGGCCTGGAAGCGAACCGCACCCGCTTGCAACAGCTCGCTGACGAGCTGCCAGATTTTTTCCAGGACGTTCGGCGAGCGTTGGAGCAGCGGGTCGAGAGCGCACTCGGGCGAGCTGCGCTGGTCGTGGGCTGAACAAATCATGTTGCATCAAAAGATCGGACAGCGGATCGCCACCTGCGCCTGGAGCGGTGCCGCACTGCTGCCTCTGCTCGTGGCCTGCGGCTCGGGGGACTACGCCAGCTTCGAGGAACAGGAAACCACTCCCATCGGTGGATCGGCACAGCCCCTGAACGGCAGCGGCGCCCCCTCGGGCCCACACTTTAACTTGAACATCATCGGCACGAAGACCAAGAGCGCCGACGTCACCACCGGTGGACGCATCTTCGTGCCCTTGCAGGGCTCGGCGAAGATCTTGCTCGCCGAGGGGCCTGACTTCGCCGTGCTCGATGCGAATGGCACCGATGGCTCGGCGCAGTTCCAGCTCCCCGCTCCGGACCCAGACGGCGACGGGATCACCAATTACCAGTGTTGGCGCGCGCGCTGGGCAAGCTGGGCGGGTCTTCGACGCTGACCACCTGCGCGCCCGACCCGACCGCGGGTGAGGAGCTGTGCAGCGCGGACGCTTTGTCCCTGGTTCGCACAAACGGTAAGCAGAGGTTCCAGAACGTGTCGAAGGAGCTGCTGTTCGTCTCCGTGGATCTGGACGGGGACGGCGTGAACGAACAAGTCAGTTTGTTCGACGCAGCGTTGCAGGACTTCTTCTGGCAGGTCGACAACAATGGGCTGCGGCTCGCGCAGCTTCGCTTCTATCCGACGCGCTGAGAGGCCGGGCGAGATCCCCACGCGCCCACTGAGCCGGCGCGGGGGATCGCCCAGGTTTCTCCGGCGCCAACCGCTGCAGGCCATGTCCACCTGGGCCTTGCCGTTCGCAGGACACCTATTGCTTGTGCGGACGATAGGCAGGCGGGCGCGAGCGCAACCTACCTGATGCATCCTTGCGCACCTGTCCGAGCTGCGGCCGACTCCCCGTGCAGACACACCGGCGGCAGATCATGAACAAGCTCACCCTGCTCACCGTCGCCGAGCTCACCAATATGCGCTGCGCGAGGGGCTGCAGCGCACGCTGGGAGGACATGCCCGTCCAGCATTGCAAGCGATGTTCCAAGCGGGGAAGAAGCGCTGCAGGCTCATCGCGTTGCCGCTGGGCGCAAGGAATGCCTACGTGAACTCGACCACGCAAGGGTGCGCAGAGGCCGCGAACGCAGATGGCAGTGGCTTGGCTGGCACCGGCATGCGCCTTGCACCCGGGTGGAGTCGAGCCGGCGTCGTTTCGAGTCGGGAGCTCGGAGCTCAATCTGTTCGCAGGTCTGCGTTGGGCCGCACTGCCCTTGTTGGCACTCGGCCTGTCCACTTCGCTGAGAGCGAAAGCTCAGCGGGCAGCTGCGGCACCCGCTGCTGCCGCGAGCACCAGCATGGCGGGCTCGTCTCCGGACCTATCCGCCGCGCAGCGACAGCAGGTCGCCACGCCCCGCGAGAAGACCGCACGCCAGCTGGCGCCCCTGCGCGAGCAGCTCAACGCCAGGCAGAAGGAGCTCCTCGCGCTCTGGAGCGCAGAGCCGCCGAACCGCACGGCGCTCTTGCAGAAAGAGTCCGAAGCAACGGGGCTGCGCCAGAAATGCGGCAACTGCGGATCGAGCAGCGACTCTCTCTGCTGGCGATATTTACACCAGCGCAGCGGACGACCTGGAGGTCGCAACACGGAGGGAGTAGGATGGGAAGAACGGGCATGGGCATGCGGCTGCATGCAGGGGGGCAACGACATGGGCGGCATGCACGGCGGCGGCATGGGGAACATGCACGGTGGCATGCGCAACATGCACGGTGGCAACACGCACGGTGGCATGGCCTCTGGGGGCGGGATGGAGATGGGCGCGGACGAGTGCCTCGATTGCATGGACTGTATGAATTGCGAAGGCGCCGGGGCGTGCGCAACGCCACCGTCGCCGCCGGCAGCCGTGGCACCAGCTGCGCCCCGGCCCAACTGAGACCCGAGCTGCGGACTGCCGCGAGGAGCGCCTCTCATGAGCAAGATTGGAATTGTCGTCGCGGATGGCCAGCGCGCTCGCTTCCTCACGCTCGTGTTCCGGCAAACGCCGGCACAGCGCTCCGCTCCGGAGCTGATCGAAACGCTGGTTTTGAGCAATCCCGAAGGTTCAGCGCCTGCCCCGGAATCGCTTTCTGTTGGCGAGGGCGCGGCCGACCTCGAAGCTCATCGCCGCCAGCACGAGTTCCTGCGGCGCTTCGCGCGCCCGTTGCTGGCGCAGGTTCGGCTCTTCATCGTCGACCAGGGCATCGAGCAGTTGATCTTCGTGGCTGAACCCCACCTGCTCGGTGTGGCGCGACTGGAGCTGGAAAACGAGCCTCTGCGCGACGTCAGGGTGACTCAGCTGGCCGCCGACCTCTCACGACATCCCTCGATCGCGATCCCCGAAATCTTGACGCTGCGCGGGTTGTTGCCAGCGACTTGCTTCCCGCACGCAATCCAACCTCTGCTCAACGGAGTATCATCATGCCCAGCACCGGAATCATCGTCGCAGATGGCGCCCGCGCCCGTTTCATCACGTTCCAGCCACCGGACGAGCTGACTCCGGAACGAGGCACCAACCTGATCGAGCACTCGGATCTGATCAACCCGGAAGGCGATCTACCGGCGCGGGAGTTGTTCAGCGATCGCCAGGGTCGCACCCACGGTTCCCCCAACGGCTCCGCGCACGGCCCTGACGACCATCGAGAGGAACATCAGCTGGAGCTGACACGGCGCTTTGTCCGGCGCATTCTGGAGGAGGCGCGGCGGTTCATCGCCGGGCACTCCCCGGAGCGCGTGGTGCTCGCCGCGGAGCCCCGGTTGCTCGGGATCGTGCGCACCGAGCTGGAGCAGCACGCCCTTCCCCACGCCCAAGTCACCACCATCGCCGAGGACCTGTCGCGCCGTTCACTGGGCGATATCGCGAGCATCCTGGCGCAGCATGGCCTGCTACCACCGGTCAGTCCTCCTCGGGCCGGGGTGTATCGTCCTCGCGGTCAACCACCGTCCCCGCCGCGCTAGAGCCGCATCACCCGCCCTGGGCGGGTAGGTCGACCCAGAAGGTGGACCCGGAGCCCACCTGACTCCAGAACGCGAGCTCCCCACCCATTTGCTCCACCCACCACTTGGTCATGGCCAAGCTCCGACCGGCTCGTTCCGTCCCGGAGCGGGCCTGCAGTGCAGGAGTGCGGTCAAACAACCGAGCCTGTTGAGCCGGGCCGATGCCAAGGCCCGTGTCGGTCACGGCAATCCGGACGCGACGCGGACCGGGCTGAAAGATGCGAATCCGCAGTTTGCCGTTGAGGCGATTGTATTCGATGGCATTCGCGCACAGGTTCATCAGCACCTCCCGCAGCAGCTTCCGATCGGCGGCGACCAGCGGGAGCGCTTCCCCTATCGGTGTGAGGAGAACGATTTCGATGCCCGAGCGCCGCGCAGTCGCCTCCAGGCTGGCGCGCACACTCCGCGCGAGCTCTTCGCTATCGACCGCCTGGATATCGAGCGGGTACCGCTCCGCCCCGATCCCGGATGGATCGCTCAATCTCATGCTCGGCTCTGGCACACGCACCCCCCTGGACTCGCTCGTATCGAGACACGACCGATCGCCCCCAACAGTGTGCTCGGCGCCGGGCACAGGGTCCATCCCAATTCTTCGGGAGGTCACCTTTGCCGCTAGTGAGCTTGGCGACACGCACTTCCGTATCGCGCCCGCTTTCTCGATCCAACAGCAACGGATCCGGCCTGCTTCGGGCCCGCTCGATGTCCTCACTCGGGCTGGCGCTCTCGACCAGTTCGGGCTCCCAGAAGCCGCGACTCACCAACTCCTGTCGCCCCTCTTTGTCGGTGGCGGACTCGCGCGACGGCTTCGGCGCTCGTGCGGGACGCGCGCGGCGCTTCTCGCGCCGAAGGCGAGCCGCCTCGGTGTGGTGCGGAGCCATGAATTTGCTCTTCGTCTTATCGTGATCTCCCTCGCTCAGCTGGCTTCTGGTGTGACGACTCGTGGCATGGCAAAGAGCTCGCGCAGATCCCGGCGGCAGCTGCGCTCTCACGTCGGCGATCTCGCCCGCACGGATGCTCTGCTCCAGAGCCTGAGCCACCTGACCCACGATCTGCGCGGCGTGCTCGGCATTCACCGAGAGCAGATACGAGATCGCGCCCTCCATACCCGCACGCGTGACGTGCGGGTCGGGTCCGTCGGTTTGCGACGTGAGGCGATTTGGCGAGCAAGCTCGGGACCTGTGCCAGCGGTTGCCGTGCTTCTTCCGGCCGAATGCGCCGGATGATGCCGGAGAGCACCTCCTCCAGCGCGGGCTCGGCATTGGGCCGGAGGAGCCACGTCCGCGGCTGCCCCGCTCGCCCGGTCCGCGGCCCCTCGCACATCGCGCAGCATGCCCTGCGGCCCTTGCGCGGGATCGGGATCTCGCGCTCGAACTCCTGCTCCTCACCTCCGGCCGCGTCACGATGGCGCGGGCGATGCCGACCCGCTTCTTCATGCCCCCCGAGAGATCTTTGGGCATCGCCCCCCAGCTCGCCCAGCGACAGCCCCACCGCGCGGAATGCCCAGGCGATCCGCTCCTGGATGCTCGCTGCTCATCGTATGAACAAACGATCGTGGAGGGCGTATTCCAGGTTCTCTCCGGCCGTCATCGAATCAAACAACACGCCTGCCTGGAACGGCAGCACGACGAGCCTGACTCGGGCTGGGCCGGCATTTGAACGGGTGGTGACCTGTTCACGCGCTTGCCCTGATCCGCGCCTCGGAGGCGGTGACACTGTTCGACGCGCCGTATCCGGCGAGCTAGTTCCTTCGCACGGTCGATGCTAGCGTCGTGTCGTGGCTTTTGCTTCGCGCCCTCGCAAGTCGTCTCTTCCGCATGGGGCTCCGGGCGGCCCTGCGAGCGTCGTCGACTGGATCGTGCGCAAGCGCGACGGCGGCGAGCTCGCGTCCGAGCAAATCCAGCAGCTGATCGGGCGCTTTCTGCAGGGTGAGGTGACCGACTATCAGCTCAGCGCGTGGCTGATGGCGGTGTTCTTCCAGGGCCTGACGCTGCGGGAGACGGTCGCGCTGACGGGGGCAATGCTGCACTCCGGGCGGCAGCTGACGCATCCCGGCAACTCGCGGCCCAAGGTAGACAAGCACTCGACCGGAGGCGTGGGCGACAAGATCAGTCTGTGCCTGGCGCCGCTGGTCGCAGCCTGCGGAGCAGCGGTGCCGATGATCTCGGGGCGGGGACTGGGCCACACGGGCGGCACGCTCGACAAGCTGGAAGCCATCCCGGGATATCAGGTCCAGATCAGCGCCTCGCGCTTTCAAAGCATCGTGCGCCGTGCCGGAGCGTCGATCATCGGACAGACGAAGGAGCTGGCGCCGGCGGACGCGCGCATCTACGCGCTGCGCGACGTGACCGGCACGGTGGCGAGCCGGCCGTTGATCGTGGCGAGCATTCTGTCGAAGAAGCTGGCGGCCGGGCTCGATGCGCTCGTGATGGACGTGAAGGTCGGCGGCGGCGCGTTCATGCGCGATCGGAGCTCGGCGCGGGCCCTGAGTCAGCTGCTGAGCCGCGTGGGTGCCGAGCTGGGCCTGCCCGTGCGCGGGCTTTTAACGGACATGTCGAGCCCGATCGGCCTGACCATCGGCAATGCGCTGGAGGTGCGCGAGGCCATCGAGGTGTTGCAAGGCGCGGGCCCGGCGGTCACGCGCGAGCTGACCCTGGCGCTGGGCACGGAGATGCTGCGCGCCGCCGGGATCGAGCGCCAGCCGGCGGCGGCCCGGCGGCGCCTCGAACGCGCGCTGTCGAGCGGCGCGGGCGCCGAGAGCTTCGCGCGCATGATCGCGCTGCACGGCGGAGACGCTCGCGTGGTCGCCGAGCCCCGGCGCTTGCCGCGAGCACCGGCGCGGGTCGCAGTGCTCGCGCCACGGGCGGGTTATGTTTCGCGGATCGACGCGCTCGAGCTGGGACTGCTCGGAGTGTCGCTGGGTGCCGGCCGGACGCGCGCCGATCAGCAGGTCGATCCGCGCGTGGGCATCGAGCTGTGCGTCCAGGTCGGCTCTCGGATCGAGGCGAACGAGCCGCTTGCGCATCTGCATCTGGCAAGCCGGCGTTCGTCCGCCGAGGCGAGCGCGCGGGCCTTGTCGGCCTTCACACTTTCGAGCCGCGAGCCTGCTTCGGCATCCTGCGTGCTCGAGCGCCGGGGCCCGGCGCGCTCCTGATACCCTTCAGAAGTGCTTGCCGACACCGAGCGTCAGCCGGAGCGCTGGCTTCGCCACGGCTGCGTCGCGCAACGCCTGATCCGGGCGGCCCGCCA
This sequence comes from Polyangiaceae bacterium, assembly GCA_025936205.1. The sequence goes on from JAICTU010000038.1 coordinate 24,800, forward strand.
CGGTGTGCTCTCCGCGCCGCACCACCCAGCGGAGCTGGGCCACGCTGCCCTTGGTGCGCGTTGCCATCTCGCCGCGCTGCGGCCAGTATTGCCACGGCTGCCCGAGAGCCAGGAGCAGCGCCGCGGCCACGGCGAGCGCGGGACCGAGCGCGCGCCAGGACCTGCGAGGCTTCAGCGGGCTCTGCGCGAGGGCCGCGAAAGCGGGCGCGGAGCTCGCAAAACTGCGCTGAGCTTCGCTCAGCTCCGAACAGCGCCGCCGGCACGGCTCGCAGCGGGCGGCGTGCGCGTCCAGCAGGTCAAGCTCGCTCGGAGTCAGCTCCCCCGCGAGCCACTGATCGAGCCGCAGATCGGAGGGGCAGTCTGCGCGGCGGTTCCGGATCATGTTCCCTGCCTCCGGCGCTCGCGCTCCTTCAGCTGCTGCAGCAGCTTACCGACCCACTGGCGCGAGCAGCCGAGCACGCTGGCGAGCTCTTCCTGTGTCAGTTCATCCATGTGGTAGTACACCGCCACCTGCGCCAGCTCTTCTGGCAAGGTCGCGAGCCAGGCGCGCAGCTCGACCAGCGTCTCTGCGCTCGGCGCAGTGGGCTCTTCGCGCCCGGCGTAGTTCGCCGCCAGCAGCCGGGCGTGCGTGCGCCGACGACGCAACCGGCCCAGCGCGGCGTTCGTGGTCATGCGGTACAGGAAGTCATGGCCGAGCTCCTGCCGGCAAACTGCCCGGGATCCTGGATCAACGAGGTAAACACGTCATGGAGCACCTCCTGCGCCTCCGCCTCATCGCCGAGCAGCTGCCGGGCACGGCGCAACACCGCCGGACCGTGGGTGACGTACAGCGTCTCGAGCGAGAGGCGGGGCGACACGGGGGAAGCGAGGGCCCTAGCCTCGTCCAGGGCCGTCGTCGAGTGCAGAGCGAGCAGGGTCACTCAATCGCCGCTGGCCACCATCGGATCTGTCAGGTGCTCGAGCGAGGGGTTGAGAATGGGCAGCTCGACGTTGCCGGGCGGCCCGAGTGTCAGGCTCACCTGGCTGGCATCCCCGGGTGGCACGGGCAGCCCGAGTCGGTCTTCGCCATCCTTGCAATCCGCCTCCGGGTCATCGCAAGGGCCATGCGAAAGCTCGACCAGCTGATAGCCCGCGCCCGGCGTGAAGCCGAGCGCTCGAGACCAGGGCGAGTCCTCGGAGATCGCTTCTGGCGCAAACACCACGAGATGGCTCATCGAGCCGCCGAGCAGCCAGCTCGGCTGCTCCAGCTGACCTAACTCGAAACGCCACGGTGCACCCGAGGGATCGAGCGCCACGACCAAGCCAATCCCAAGCTCCTGACCAGATGCGTCACGCATCAGCGCCTCGGGCGGCGGAGGCTCGAGGATGTCCAGGCTGAATTGCGCCGGAAACTCCCCCACCGCCGGAGTTGTTTGCCCGATGCCACCGGTGAGGAACGAGTCGGAGGGCGGAACTGCATCGACATGCACCGCAGCCACGTCGCTGCAGCTCTCGGCGCAGTCTGCCCAGCTCTCCAGGTTGTCGCACGTGACCTCGCCGCACCCCGCGGCACAGGCGCTCGGCTCGCCGCTCTCCGTCTCCGCCTCGCCCGTGCAGATCAGATCGAAGGGACCGGACATCGTCAGCCACAAGAACCCCACGTCCACGGGGCCCGCGCTCAGCGCGGCTTCGACATGGCCGGTGACGCTGAGCAGCGGCTCGCCCCGGTAGCCCGCATCGGCCTGGCTCTCGCAACCTGCGCCCAGCGCGGCTCCCGCGAACGCTAACGCGCCCAGGCAGCCCCATTGATTCCTGCACCTCGTCCGCGACCTGCTCTCTTCGTTCATTTGGCGTCCTCCCGTTGTGCGACCCCGTCCGGGTCATCCGGGCGGTTCGGTGCGCGAGGGGACGTCTCTCGCTACCAGAATCGGAGCGGGGCGGTCGATTTTAGCAAGCTCGTACTTATCAGTTGTGGCTCGCAGAGCGGGCCGTGACCTCGGAGTGCAGGGGCGGCCGTTCGTCGGTCGCGATGGTGGCCGGAGCCGCGTACCAGTTTTCCTTGGGCACGAGCTGCGGCTCGTCCGGGTCCCCCTCGTAGTGCGGCGACATGATCTGCACGCCGTGCTCGTTGAACACATCCTGGATGTGAGCGTGCAGCTCGCTGAGCACGGTGAGGCGCGGCGGGGGCGCCTCCGGGCGCGAGTACACCACCAATCGGTAACGGACGTAGAAGTCACCCAGGCCCGTCTGACGCACCACCGGCGCCGGCGCCGCCGCCAGGCCCGAGGTGCGGCGCGCGGCCTCCTCCAGCATCGCATGCACCTGGCGCCAGGGTGTCGCATAACCGATAGTCACGCCGGTCGTCACCAGGTACGCGCCGCCGGGCGCGCTCTGGGAGTAGTTCTTGACCGTGGCTCCCACGACTTCGGAGCTCGGCACCGCGATCTCTTCTCCGAGGCCGCTCCGGATCCGGGTCGCGAACATCCCCACGTCCACGACCAGGCCCTCCGTGTTCCCGATGCGCACGTAGTCCCCGCGGCGAAAGAGCCGGGAGTACATCAAGGTCAGCCCTGCCAGCGCTCGCCCAATCACGCTGGAGCCGCCGAGCGACACCATCACACCGAACAGGACCGACAAGCCCTTGAACGCCTCTGTCTGCGCCCCTGGCACGTATGGATACGCCATGGCCAGCGCGAAACCCCAGACCAGCATGCCGAAGATGCGGCGGGTCGGGCGCACCGCGTCCGCCTGCAACCATTCGACTTGGAGGCGGCCGTGCTCGACTTGATCGAACCAGACCGCCGCCAGCTGGGTGACGCCGCGTGCCACCAGAACGATCAGTCCCACGAAGATCAGCCCCGGCAGGGCTCCCACGAACGCCAGGCCGCCGCTGCGCACGATGCCCAGCAGACGCCCGAGCAGCTCGTCACCCCAGGGCCGAGTGGGCGGAAACTGAGCCAGCGCGAAGCTGAGCCAAACGATGGCCGCGCTCATGAGCATCAGCCACAGCAAGGCGCCCACGAAGATACGACTGAGCCGCAGCAGGCGTGAGGTCTGCAGCAGCTGTGCGTCGTGCACGTGTAGCAGCTGACCATGTGCCGTGGCCGCCGCCCCGGAGAGCCGCCGGGTGAGCCAGGCCTTGGCCCGCGTCAGCAGCCAGGCGAATACGCCGAAGAGCATCGTGGCGATCGCCACGTACCCCAGCGCCCGCAGGCGATAGCGCAGCGTGCGCTCTCGACGCAGCTCGGCGATGGCATCGGTGAGGCGCTGGCCGACCGCTCGCGCCACGAGCGCCGTGGTGTCTCCCACCTCCTCGTCGATCTCCGCGCGCGTGATGGTGAACGCCGGCTCGCCGCCGAGCCGCAGGCGCGTCCCCTGCGGCAGTTCTTCAAACGTGACCTCCGGCAGCTGCTGGCGAGCCAGAATGGCGTCCATCCGCGCCGTCGCGATCGCGACCCGCTCCTGAGCGGAGAACCCCAGCAGGGGGCCTCGCAGCGTGACGAGCGCCCGATTGTTCAGACGCAGCGTTGCGCCCTCGACCGCCGGCTCGTCCGCCCAGGCCATGTGCGACAACCCCACGAACGCGAGCGCGCACCATGACAACACCAACCAGGAGCGCCCGTACCAGCGCATTGATTCCCCCCTTCGAAGCCGCTCAGGGAGAGCAACGTTCATGCCGCCAGCGCGCTCGGGCGTCTCGAGCCGCGCGCGAACGGTAAGACCGGAGTCGGCGCCGGCGACCAGGACCGCAGCGCTCCGCTCCAGTAACTCTGCCAGAGCGGACGTTCCGAAGCTGAAACAAACGGCTTCGCTGTCCGCAGCACGCGCGAAAGGCTGAAGCTCCACACCTGCGGCGATTGCGGCTCCTGCTTCTCGGACATGGCCTTCTCCGTTCGTCTTCTTCGGCCGATCTAGTGGCGCTCGACTCGCACGCCGTCTTGCACACGATCTCCGGGGTGCACGATCACCGCATCCCCAGCCGTTGTACTGGCGCGCGCGGATCGGCACCGCGCGCGTAACGAGCCCGCTCGCCACCACGAGGGCGACGGTCACCACCTGCCCGCGCAGCCGTCGCAGCTCTCGCAGCCACTATCCGCTCCAGCGCGGGGATCGCCCGGCTCGCCATACGAGCTCCCGCGCAGCCCTGCGCCGCTCCGGAGTGTCCTCCCGGGCGATGCGTCCGTCCGCCAGGGTCACGACGCGCTGGGCAATCTGCGCGATAGGTGCGTTATGAGTGATGAGCACGGTCACGGTGCCGAGCTCGCGGTTCACGCGCTCGATCACCGCCAGCACCACGATGCCGGTGCGTGAATCGAGCGCGCCCGTCGGCTCGTCACAGAGCTTCCGAGATGTCGGTGACGAGCTCGACGTTCTCGCGCGCCGTCAGCCTCGGGATCAGGTTGTAGAACTGGAAGACGAAGCCGACGTCAGGATCGAGCATGGCAACACGGCAGCCCTCGCAAGGAGCATGCCGCGGCCGTCGCGCGATCTACTTGGACGGCTTGGCGCCCGGCGCCAGCCGATCCTTGGCCATACCGTACTCGTGCAAGCGGTACTGGATGGTGCGCACACTGATATCGAGCAACTCGGCGGCCCGCACGGTGGAGCCGTCGACCGACTCCAGGGTCTTCAAGATCGCGAACTTCTCGAGCTCCGCCATGGTGGCGCCCGGAACTGCGATTCCGTCGAGCCCCCCGCTCGCGCTCGCGCCGTACGGCAGGTGGTCTTCGTCGATCCGATCGCCGTCGCACAGCACGACCGCCCGCTCGATGGCGTTCTCCAGCTCGCGCACGTTGCCCGGCCAGC
>JAICTU010000182.1 GCA_025936205.1 Polyangiaceae bacterium
CGCCCCAGGGCGTGCCGATCACGATCGATACCGTCGGGGACGTCCAGTTCGGGCCGCGCCTGCGCCGCGATGATGCTGCTGGGCGAGAACTCGCGCACCGTCACCGGCGCCGTCAAGGCGGAACTGGCGGCGATCGAGCCCACCCTCCCCCCCGGCACCAAGATCGAGCCATTCTATGACCGCTCGGTGCTCGTGCAGCGCACCATCGGCACGGTAGCCAAGAACCTATTGGAGGGCGCTCTGTTGGTGATCGGCGTGCTGTTCTTGCTCCTCGGTGAGCTGCGTGCCGGACTGGTGGTTGCGGCGATCATACCCCTGGCCATGCTGTTCGCGGTGATCGCAATGCACGGCCTCGGCCTTTCGGGCAATCTGATGAGCCTGGGCGCAATCGACTTCGGGCTGCTCGTCGACGGTGGCGTGATCATCGTGGAGAATGCGGTGCTCCGCCTCGCCGAGCAACGGGCCCGGTTGGGCCGCGAGCTCGACCCGCAGGAGCGGCTGGACACCGTGGCCGAGGCCACGCTGGAGGTCCGGCGGGCCAGCATCTTCGGCGAAGCGATCATTGCGATCGTCTACTTGCCGATCCTGGCCTTCATCGGCATCGAGGGAAAGCTGTTCCGTCCCATGGCCATCACGGTACTGCTGGCGCTGGCTGGCGCCTTCGTGCTCTCGCTCAGCGTGGTGCCCGTGCTGGCGAGCTACCTGGTGCGTCCGGCCGCCGTGCACCGCGAAACCTGGCTGCTGCGCAAACTGCACGCCCCTTATGCGAGGCTGCTCGATCGCGCCCTGCGCCACAGGAGGCTGACGCTCAGCGCCGGCGTGCTCTCGCTCGCGCTGGGGATCGGGCTCTTCTTCCGCATCGGCGCCGAGTTTGTGCCGCAACTCGACGAGGGCGACTTGTTGCTCGAGGCGCGGCGCCTGCCCGGCATCGCCCTCGACGAATCCGTGGCGACCGCCCTGCGGCTGGAGACCGCGCTGCGTGAAGTGGCCGAGGTCACGCATGTGGTCAGCCGCACCGGAGCGCCCGAGGTGGCCACCGACCCCATGGGCATGGAGCAGTCCGACGTGTACATCGGGCTGAAGGACCGACGAGACTGGCGCCCCGGGCTCACGAAAGAAGACCTCGCGAAGGAGATCTCCGATCGAGCTGCCGCCAGTGTGCCCGAGATCGGCGCCGGCGTCTCACAGCCGATTCAGATGCGCACCAACGAGCTGATCGCCGGTATCCGGTCCGACGTCGCCGTGTTGATCTATGGCCCGGAGCTCGAACAACTGAACGAGCTGGGCAGCCGGATCGCCCAGGTGGTGCAGCGCGTGCCCGGGGCCGTCGCTGTCCGCGTCGAGCAGGTGGAGGGGCTGCGCTATCTGCGTGTCATCCCCGACCGGGCGAAGTTGGCGCGCTACGGGTTCACGATCGAAGACATCAATCAACTCACCGAGACGATGGCAGTCGGATTCGACGCGGGTGAGGTGCTGGAGGGCGAACGTCGCTTCGGAATCAGTGTCAAGACGCGGCACGACTACGCGGGCGACCTCGAACCGCTGCGCATGTTACCGCTACGATCGGTGAGCGGCCAAGTCGTGCCGCTGGGCGATCTGGCAGAGCTCAGCTTCGCGGAAGGGCCGGCCCAGGTGAGCCGCGAGCGCCAGTCGCGGCGTCTGAGCGTCGAGCTCAACGTGCGGGGCCGTGACCTCCAGTCGGTCGTGCGCGAGGCGCGAGCTGCCGTGGCCCAGGCGGTGAAGCTGCCTCCGGGTTATCGCGCGGTCTGGGGTGGCCAGTTCGAGCACTACGAGCAGGCGAAGGAGCGGCTGTCCGTGGTGGTTCCGATCGCGCTGGCGCTGATCGCGTTCCTGCTCTGGCTCGCGTTCCATTCCGCGCGCATCGGGCTGCTCATTTTTCTGGAGATCCCGTTCGCCATCGTGGGCGGCGTGGTCGCGCTCTGGCTGCGGGCGATTCCGTTTTCGATTTCTGCCGGAGTCGGCTTCATCGCGTTGTCGGGTGTGGCAGTCCTGAACGGTCTCGTCCTGATCTCCTCCGCCCGAGAGCTGCAGGACGAACAAGGCTCGAGCGCGCTCGAGGCGATCCGTCAATCCGCCGAGCGGCGGCTGCGCCCCGTCTTGATGACCGCTCTCGTCGCAGCGCTCGGCTTTCTACCGATGGCGCTATCGACAGCCCCCGGTAGCGAGGTGCAGCGCCCCCTGGCGACGGTCGTGATCGGCGGCCTCATCAGCGCCACTCTGCTCACCTTGCTGCTGTTGCCCGTGGTCTATGCGCATCATGGCACTCTGCCCCGGCGCGACCTGCCCCGCCGCGACCCGCGACTCGCGGCGCACAGCTCGCGACGTTAGAACGGCAAACGCATCTGGCCCAGCACTCGGTTGGCCTGCTCGCCCGGCACCAGCCGCACTCTGCGTCCGACCAGCGCTCCGAGCGAGAGCATGTAACGCTGCCCCCCTTGCTCGCTGAGCAGCACGTCACCGATCATGCCTGCGCAGCGGCCGGATATGGCGAGCGGCTCGGTCTCGCTGAGATCCGTGAAACTCTTCTCGAACAGGGCGCTGCCACCGTAGAAGCGATCGAGCTCGACCAGCTCCGGCTCCAGCCGCAGCTCCGGCTCCAGCACGCGGATCTCCTCCACCCGTGCGCGCAGCTCGGCCTGCACCGTGCCTCTGGAGAAGGGCGCTCCGAGCAGGTGGCGTTTGCGCGCAGGCCGGATCGCCTCTGGCACGTCGAGGTCGCGCGCGATGCGTTCCTCCAGGGCGCGAGCGCGATACGCATCGTCAAAGCGTGCCAGCAGCACGCCCATGCGGGCGCCCTGCTCGAGCAGGCGGTGGATGCCGCGCCGGGCGTGCGTCATGCCCACCTTGAGCGTCCCGCCCCCGAAATGAGCCAGGTACACCAGGTGCGGCTCGAGGTTCCTCAGCAGCTGCTGCGGTGACAGTTCCGGGGCGTTGTAGAATGCGGGGTTGAAGCCGGTCGCACGATGACAGGCAAGGCACTGCTCGAAGCTGTCGTCGCGCAACGCCGCACGCTCGGGACAGGACTCGCTCTTGCCGCTGGCCAGATCGAAGCGCCCAGTGCAGAAGCGGCCCTCGAGCCCCTGCAGCGTGAACTGCAGGTCGCGCACCGACAGGCGCGTGCGCTGCCAGCTCGAATGGCTCAGGTCATCGAACACCAGGAAGCCACCGTCCGTGTCGCAACCGTAGGCAGAGAGCAGCGCGGACTCCAGGCGCGGCACCTCTCTCATGCTGCGGACTCCGGCAACGCCAGCCCGACATAGTTTTCGGCGAGCAAGGTGGACGCCGCGCGCGAGCTCACGACGCCTTCGAGTTCCGCTAGCTGAACGCGACGCTCGAAGGCGTCCGCGCCGGGCAGGATATGCAACATGCGCGTCATCCAGGTCGAAAAATGTTGCACGCGCCAGACGCGCTCCAGGCATGCGCCCGAGTACGCATCGAGAGCGGCCTCGCTGCCTTGCTCGTACCAGGCGCCGAGCGCCGCGCTCAAGCGTCGCACGTCCGCCATGGCCAGGTTCAGGCCCTTGGCGCCGGTGGCAGGGACAATATGCGCTGCATCGCCAGCCAACAGCAGGCGCCGGTACCGCATCGGTTCGTGCACGAAGCTGCGCAGGGCGGCGATGCCCTTCTCCAGGATCGGTCCCGACTGCAGTCGCCAGCCAGGAACCGTCTCCAGCCGGGTACGCAGCTCCTGCCAGATGCGCTGCTCATTCCAGGCGCCCGGCTGCTCATCCGCCGGAACTTGCAAATAGAACCGCGACAGCTCGGGAGAGCGCAAGCTATGCAGGGCGAAGCCGCGCTCGTGGCGCGCGTAGATCAGCTCCTCCGTAGATGGCGCCACGGCGGCCAGAATGCCGAGCCACGCAAACGGGACCACGTGCTCGTAGTGCCGAGAGGCTCCCGCTGGAAACCAGTGCCTGGATACTCCATGTGAGCCGTCGCAGCCGATGACCCAATCGCAGAGCAGCTCCTGCCGCCGGCCCTGGTGCGTGAACGACAGTAGCGGCCGGTCCTGTCCGAGGCCATCGAGCGCGAGCTCGGTCACCTCGAAGCACAAGTGCTTGTCCCCCGCTGCGTTGTCCGCCAGCCGCGCTTCGATCAGATCTCGCACGATCTCGCGCTGCCCGTAGACGGTGATGCTGCGCCCGGGCACCAGCTCGCGAAAGTCGATGCGGTGAGCGAGGCCGCCAAAGCGCAGCTCGATGCCGTGATGCAGGATGCCTTCGCGGCCCAGGCGCTCGCCCACTCCGGCCCTGTGCAGAGTGTCGACGGTGGGCTGCTCCAGCACCCCCGCGCGGACGCGCTTCTCCACGTGCTCACGGCTCGAGCGTTCGAGTACTCGCGAGCGGATACCCCGCCGGGCCAAGAGCTGCGCGAGCAACAGCCCAGCAGGGCCTGCACCGATGATGCCGACCTGGACCTGCGCTGCCATCTCAGTAGGCGCTGGCCTTGCCTCCGTCGCGCGCCACATCGGCCACGGCGATCACGGCTGAACTCCTGGGGTCAATCTCGATACAGTTGGCGTGCCCGATGCGACCGCGGCTCCCCAGCTTGTGCCCGAGCGCCTCCAGCTCCGCCACCGTGCTCGCGGGCAGGTTCGGCTCGTGCCAGATCTGATCGGGCAGCCACTGGTGGTGGATGCGCGTCGCCGCCACAGCCTGCTGCAGGGAACGATTGTGGTCAATCAGCTGCATCACGATCTGCGCCACCGTGGTGGTGATGGTCGGACCGCCCGGCGATCCGATGACCGCGCGCAGCTTGCCATCCTTGACCAGGATGGTGGGCGTCATGCTGCTCAGCATGCGCTTCCCCGGCTCGATCCCGTTCTGCGGCCCTTGCACGAGACCGAACATGTTGGGCGCCCCCACCTTGGAGGTAAAGTCGTCCATCTCGTTGTTCAGGAGCACGCCCGTGCCGGGCACCACGACCTTGGCACCGAAGCCGCCATTGAGCGTGTAGGTGTTCGCCACGGCCATGCCCGAGGCGTCGACCACCGAGAAGTGCGTGGTGTGCTCCGACTCTTTCAGCTGCAGGCCAGCCTTGATCTCACTCGACGGCGTCGCGTGTTTGGGATCGATCCCGGCCATGCGCTTGGCGACGTAGCGTGTGTCGAGCAGCTCGCCGAGCGGAATCTTGACGAAATCGGGGTCACCGATCAGCTCGTTGCGATCGGCATAGGTGCGGCGCAGCGCCTCCACGTACAGGTGAATGCGTGCGGTCGAGTCCCAGTCGAGCTTGTACATCTCGAGGTATTCCGCAGCCGCCAGGATCTGTCGCAGCACCACCCCTCCCGCCGAGGGCGGGGGCATGGTCACGATGTCGTAGCCGCGGTACGAAAACTTGATCGGCTCGCGCACGATCGCCTTGTAGTTGGCCAGATCTTCGGCGGTCCAGATGCCGCCCATGGCCTTGACCTTGCTGGCCATGTCCGCCGCGAAGGCGCCGCGATAGAAGGCATTCGGGCCATTCTTGGCGATCGCCTCCAGCGTGCGCGCCAGGTCGGGCTGCTTCCACACCTCGCCCTCCGCGTAGGCGCTGCCGTCCGGCTTGCCAAAATCAGCCAGGGTGCCCTGGAGCGCCGCCTGCAGCTGGGGGTTCTTCGCATTGGGATCCTTGGCGTACTCGCCGATGCGCTGGAGCGCTCCCTTCATGTCGTCGGCATGGAAGCTATCCAGCTTCGAACCGTCTCGAGCCAGCGCGATGGCGGGCGCGAGCACGTCCGCCCAGGGCAGCTTGCCGTACTTCTCGTGCACCAGCGCCAGGCCCGCGACCACACCCGGGATGCCGGCCGCGCGCGGCCCGATCCGGCCGTCCTTCGTCACCTGCCCGCTCGCGTCCACGTACATGTCGCGGCTCGCCGCGTGCGGCGCCATCTCGCGGTAGTCGATCGCAGTGCTGGTGCCGTCGGGAAAGCGCACCACCATGAAGCCACCACCGCCCATATTGCCGGCCGTGGGATGAGTTACTCCCAGGGCGAAGCCGACCGCGACAGCGGCGTCCACCGCGTTGCCGCCCTTCTTCAGAATGTCCACCCCCACATCGCTCGCCGCCCCTTCGGCACTGCTCACCGCGCCGTGGGTGCCGATGGCAACGCCCGGCGCCGCTGCCGGAGTTGCAGGCGCTGGCGTGCCCGGGTGCTCGGGATCCGGCGGCGTCTGCGGGGCAGCGCTCGCCGCCGGCGCTGCGCTGGGACTCTTGGCGGGTTCGGCGGGAGCACCCGCCGGAGCGGGCCGATGGCAGGCAGCAGCGGCGAGCACCAGCAGACAGGCGAAAGAACGCAGACGTCGGAACGAAAGGGGCGCGGACATGGGCCCAGCGTACACCAAATTGTTTCGACCATGACTTGCGGCGTGGCGCGGTGTACCGTGTCCAGCGCGTGAAGTTCTCGAAATATCAGGCCTTAGGGAACGACTACCTGGTCCTGGATGGCGTTCCCTTCGAGGTGCCGGAGCTGGCTCGCCTCGCGCCGCGGCTCTGTCACCGCAATCTGGGCGTCGGCAGCGATGGCCTGCTGATCGGGCCCCTGCCGAGCCGGCGCGCGGACTTCGGGCTGCGCATCATCAATCCGGACGGCAGCGAGGCCGAGAAGAGCGGCAATGGGCTGCGCATCTTTGCGCGCTATCTCTGGGACACCGGGCGGGTGTCGGACGCGGGCTTCGTGATCGAGACCAAGGGCGGCCTGGCCGAGGCCAGAGTGACCCCGGGCGCGAAGCTGATCCGGATGGGCATGGGCCAGGCCAGCTTCGACAGCCAGGTCGTCGGCATCTCCGGACCGCGCCGCGAGGTCGTGGCCGAGTTGATGGACTTCGGCGGACGGCAGTTGAAGTGCACCGGCGTGAGCGTGGGTAACCCGCACTGCGTGATCGTGGAGGCGGCCGTCACCGAGGCGGAGGCGCTCGCCCTGGGCCCCTGTATCGAGAGAGATCCGCGCTTTCAGAACCGCACCAACGTGCAACTCATGCGCGCGCTCGACAGCCGGAACATCGAGATCCAGATCTGGGAGCGCGGCGCCGGCTACACGTTGGCCTCGGGTAGCTCAGCGTCCGCCGCGGCCTGCGCGGCCAAGCGGCTCGGGCTGTGTGGCGGCTCGGTCACGGTGCACATGCCGGGCGGGGAGCTCGAGGTGGAAGTCGACGAACGATTTCAGGTCACGCAGACCGGCCCGGCGACGCGCGTCGCGGTCGGTGACATCGCCCTGGAGAGCTGGGACGACGACACGGCCTGGAATCGGATCTGACGCCTTTTGCGGGACACCCGCACCCCCGAGGGCTCAGCGCAGGATGGTCGGAGGTGCTACCGGCGCGACGTCGTCGGGCACGATGCACGCCGAGAGATCGAACAGCATGAAGGCGAGCACTGCCTCCTGAGGCGTGAACTCCGAGGTGACGCAGCCGTTGGGGAAGCTGAAATCAGGGTTGGAGTCCGAAATGTCGTCGCCCTGGCGGCCCTCGGAGACGTGAATGTCGCTGAGCACGGCACGTCCGCACTGTTCGGCGTCCGAGACTCCGAGCGGCATATTGGCGGAGATGTACTGCACAGATTCCTTGGGCGCGTCCGTGGCGATCCAGCGCTGCGCGTACTCCGGATTTTCACGCAGGATGTTGTGTTGCGCGCCCTCGATCACCACGTCGCCCTCCGTGGAAGCCGCGCCGGCGTGCGCCAGCCACTGACTGAGCGCCTCCCCCTTGGGGAATGATGTGACCACCTGCGCATCCACGTCGCCCAGATCGCCTGCGTTGCCATCTTTCGGATTGGTGAACTCCGCCATGGCCGGCAGAGGCGCAGGCCCTTCCGAGAACCAGACGCTCTGATAGTGCGAGCCAAACACGCGGCCGCCGCGGTTCAGATAATCATACATCGCCTCGAACGACTGCTCGCTCTTGTTGCTGACGTTCTCGCGATCCCCGTCGCAGGACATGAGCACGACATCGTATTGTGAGAGCGAGTCGACGTCGTTCCACAGCGCCGCCGCCGGGGGGAAGCCCTCTCCGCGGTTGAGCGTGGCGTAGCGGTCGGTCCCCCCGTCACCGGCAAACAACGTCACGCGCCCCCCGCCGCGCTCCCCCGTGAACTCGGAGTCGGCGATACCGAGCTTGCGAACCAGACACTCCAGCGCATCCAAACGGCCCGTGGCCACGGCGATGCGCGGGATATCCCCCTCTGACTTGCGCGCGGGAAAGCGCAAAGTCTGCTCTGGCACCGGATTGTCCGTGCAGGCCTCCACCGTCCCGATGTTGAACTCGCGACGCCAGTCGCCCACCTGGATCACGAGCGGAATGTTCGGTCCGGTGGGCACGTTCTCGAGCACGAAATGGCCGTTGGCATCCGTCAATGCCGTGGCGATCGGCTCACCCGATACCTCACAGTTGCAGCTCACCCCTGGCGTGAATGGCTTCAGCGTGCCGTCCGGCACGTACACCATCACATTGTACAGGGGCAGCTTGCCGGACGGGATGTAGACCGTGCCCGAAACGCTCGTCGTGCCTCCACCGTTGCAGCTGACTTGCCGCGGCGTGAGCCCCCGGCGCCGCGCCGCTGCAGGCATGCTGCTCACGGCCACCTCTGAATCACCGATGAAATCCGCGGTGGTCGGCGCCACCGTCTGCGCCGAGAGCGGCGGCGTCGCGTTCAGCTCCGGCACCCCATCCCGCTGGGGCGGTACATCCGCCGGCGCCGTCCCCTCCACCGGCACACCCACACGGCTACCGCCCGCGCTGCATCCCCACAACAACGCGACAATCCCGAGCGCCCATCCTGCCGTAGAAGGTGTGGTTAGGCCGCGGGACTGCGCAGGTTCCTTCGCCATCGAAGGATCTGTGTCTGCTGGCCTCTCTTTTGGTCAACGCCCTGCTCGATTTCTGTCCCCAGCAGCCCAGCCCGCTGCAAATCGGACCCAGTCGTTACCGGCCTCCCGGCGCGGCTCAGGGGCCCTCGGGCCTTGGCCGCGCGGCGAGCCAGCCCGCCGGGCCCCGGCAGCGGCCGCGCGCTGAGGCTGCGCTGACGCCCGCTGGGCTCATGACGCCGCCGGCAGTGTAACTCGGAACACGGAGCCCCCGGTCGGATTGTCGCTCACCCCGACCTCGCCGTGCATGGCCCCGACGAGATGCTTCACGATCGACAGCCCCAACCCAGTCCCACCCATTTCACGGGAGCGCCCCGGGTCGACGCGGTAGAAGCGCTCAAAGATGCGCAGCCGATGCCGCGGCTCGATGCCGGAGCCGTCGTCGCACACTTCAATGTGAATCACAGGGGCTCCCGCATGCTCCGCCGGCGCGCGATCGGCCCTGATCTCGACGTGGCCGTCCTCTGGCGTGTACTTCACCGCGTTCACGATCAGGTTCGTGAGCACCTGATCGAAGGCCGTGCTGTCCGCCAGGACGGACAGCTCCGAGGAGATATTGGCGGTAACGACCAAGCGCTTGCGCTGGGCCAGGCCCCGGATCGACTCGACCGCGCGCTGGACAGCCGCGGACACTGCCGTCGGCTGGATCTCCAGGCTGAAGTGCCCGGACTCAATCCGCGACAGATCGAGCAGATCGGACACCAATCGCGAGAGCCGCTGTGCGTTACGCAAGATCGCGTTGAGAAACTCTGGACCGCGCGTGGGGTGCGTGAGCGCGCCGTCCAGCAGCGTCTCCGCATTGGCCTGAATCACGCTGACCGGCGTACGTAGCTCGTGAGATACGTTGGCGACGAAGTCCCGGCGCACCTTTTCCAGGCGTCGCATCTCGCTGATGTCGAGCATCACCAGGATCGTCCCGCCCGTGGACTTGATCGACGCAGCCCGCGCCAGCACCGTCTGGGCCGGCGAAAGCGACAGCTCGGACTCGACCAACGCGGCCGGCGCGCCGTGTACTCGCTCCATCAACTCGCCCAGCGCCGGCACCCGCACCAACTCGACCAACAGATGGCCGACCGGCGATTCGGTGAGCGCGAGCAAATCCACGGCAGCCTGATTCGCATGCGTGACGCGATCGTTCGGATCGAGCGCCAGCAGAGCCTCCGTCATGCCGCCCAGGATGGTCTCCAGGCGATCGCGCTCGCCAGCCAAACTGCTCAAGGTCTGATCCAGCTCATCCACGAGCTCGTTGAATGAACCTGCCAGGCGCCCCAGCTCGTCATTGGACGAGACCGGCAGGCGCTTGTTGATCGACTCTCCGCTGCTGGTGACGAGCCGGGCATTGCGTACCAGGCTGCGCAACGGACGGAGGGCGAGATGCGAGGCGATCCCGCTGATGCACACGGCCAAACCGAGACCGAGCAGCCCTGCGAGGAACACCACCAGGCGCAGACGCGCGGCGACCAGATCGACATCGGACAACGCCATCGCGGCCCGCACCACGCCGCGCATCTCCGGGCGCTGGAATGGCACGGCCATGTAGAACATGTCCGTGTGCACGCTCACGCTGTAGCGAGTGGCCTCACCTTCGCCCTGCGCGAGCGCCTGGCGGATCTCCGATCTCTGCGCGTGGTTCTCGGCACGCGCGATCTCGGCCGGGGTCAATCCGGAGTCGCCCAGCACCTTTCCATCGCCGCCCACGATCGTGATTCGCACTCCGGCGGACTTGCCCATGCGATCGGCGAGCGCATCGATCACCGCACCGTCGCTCACGCCCGGCGCCGTCTCTACCAGGTCTCGAGCGAGGCGCGCCTGACCGAGCAGCTCCAGCTCGATGCGATCGATCAGCCAATCGCGGAGCTGGCGTTCCAGATACACGCCACTGACCAATCCCACGCCGACCACCAGGGCCAATGAGATCGCGAATAGCTTGAGACGAACGCCTGCGTTCAAGCCCCATTCCCCGCAGGCGACTCGCGAAACCGGTAGCCGACACCGCGCAGCGTCTCGATGTACTCCCCGGCCCCTCCGAGCTTCTGCCGCAGCCGCTTCACGTGTGTGTCGACGGTGCGGGTCGTCACGTCTGCCTCAATCCCCCAGACGTCCTGCAGCAGCCGCTCGCGCGTCTGCACGCGCCCGCGGCGCAGCAACAGCGTCGTGAGCAGACGGAACTCGAGCGCCGTGAGCACCGCCTCCTGGTCATCCACCCACGCGCGGTGCCCTCCGCTGTCCAGCCGCAAACGACCGAATGCTACTTCGTTGCCATCCGGCTCATCGCGCTGTTGGCGCCGCAGCAGCGCTCGGATGCGCAGCATCAGCTCTCGCACGCTGAACGGCTTGACCACATAGTCATCGGCGCCGACCTCGAAGCCCACCACGCGATCGATCTCTTCGCCCTTGGCGGTGAGCATCAGCACGGGCACCTGCTGCGTGCGCTTGCTGGCGCGGATTTGCCGGCAGACCTCGATGCCCGAGATATCCGGCAGCATCAAATCCAACACGACGGCATCGGGCGCTGGATCCTGTTCCGCCAACTCGAGCCCTGCGCGCCCGGTCAGGGCGCTGCGAGTTTGATAACCCTCGCGCTCGAGATTGTATTCGAGAGTAGCGACGAGATCCTTCTCGTCTTCAATCATCAAGATCACACCTGACATATGCCTGCTCCGTACAGGATCCACGTGGCGCCCACGTGACGTCAGCACATCCGCCGTCAATTTCGTAACAAAAGGCGTGCTCATGGGGAACTCGTGCAACACCCTGGCAAATCCAGGCGGGACTATCCCGGGCCAAGTCGTGGCCGGCCGGAAGAGGTCCCGGAACTGGCGCACATGCGCTGCGCCATGCCATTCTGCCGCCCGAACGGCAGCGCGAGCTGGAGCAGCTTGCGCGGGAGAAGCCCTGGGACTTCGAAGAAACGACGTGCTCGTCGACAAGGTGTATGGCAAAGATCGGGCCTGTATCGGGCTGACTCGTGAGACTCGTGATCCTCTACTGGAGCTGGAACGAGAGCTCGGCGCAGACCGCGTCGGAGGCCGCGCGCACGGAGTGTGCCGGCTATCTCTCGAGGCCGTGCGCCACGCGCGGTTCTGGGAGGCCACTGGGCGGCCCCAGTTCGATCTCGGCGTGAGCTTCTGTCGGCGCTTGCTCGAGGCCTGAAGTTCCATGGGGATGCCTTTCCAGATCATGCGCAGCCCGACCTTTCCGGACGAGCGGCGCGTGTCGCGCAGCCTGAGCGCTCCCGAGCTCGGTCCCCGCATCTTGTTCCTGAGCGGCGGCAGCGCGCTGCGGTCGCTCTGCCGCGTGCTCAAGCAGTACACCCACAACTCCGAGCACCTGATCACGGCATTCGATTCGGGCGGCAGCTCGGCTCAGCTACGGCGCGCCTTCGGCATGCCCGCGATCGGCGACCTGCGGAACCGGATCGTGGCCTTGGCCGATGAGAGCGTGCGCGGCAACCCGCAGATCTATCGGCTGTTCACTCACCGCCTGCCAAACAACGCGCCCGCGTCGGACCTGGCATACGAGCTCGAGCGGTTGGTCTCTGGCGTCGCACCGCTGGTGGCGGACATTCCAGAACCCATGCGGCGCATCGTGAAAACTCACCTGCGATTGTTCGCGGAGCACATGCCCGCCGAGTTCGATTTGCGCGGCGCGAATCTCGGCAACCTGCTGCTGGCAGGCGGATACTTGAGCCACTCGCGCGATCTGGAATCGGTACTGTTTCTGTTTTCGAAGCTGCTCGAGGTGCGCGGCATGGTGCGCTGCATCGTCGATGACGATCTGCACCTGTGCGCGGAGCTGGCCGACGGCACGCGCATCGTCGGCCAGCACCTGCTCACCGGCAAGGAAGTGGCGCCGATCCGTTCCATGATTCGCGAGCTCTATTTGGTCGACCGCCTCGACTCGCCTCAGCGCGCGACCACCATCATCAACGAGAAGGTGCGGCGCAGCATCGAGGCTGCAGATCTGATCTGCTATCCGATGGGCAGCTTCTACTCGAGCGTCGTCGCCAACCTGCTACCGAAGGGCGTGGGCCGAGCCATCGTCAGCGCGAGTGCCCCCCGCGTCTACGTCCCCAATACCGGGCATGACCCGGAGCAGCATGGCATGAGCGTCGCCGATACTCTCGAAGCGTTGGTGCGCTACGTCCGCGCCGATGCAGGGCAGGACGTGCCGCTCGGGCGCATCGTCAATCTGGTGCTGCTCGACCGGGACCCGCGTCACTACGGCATGCCCCTGGACTTCGAGCGCGTGGAGCGCATGGGAGTGCAGGTCGCGTCACTCGAGCTGGTAACGGAGAGCAGCAGCCCGCACGCCCATCCCTTGCGCCTGACCGAAGCGCTGCTCTCTCTGACCTGAAGAACCGGCAGCTCGGCAAACCGAGCATGAAGTCCGCTTCCGTGCTCGAGTCAGATCCCCGCGAAGCGCCTGACCCAGCGGCCGGCAGGCTTCACCCCTGCTCCGTCGACGCTTTTGGACTTGCGATACCCGGAGCTTCGGGCACGATTCGAAACGCCGGTTTGATCGGGGCGATAGCACGAGCCCGGCACACCCATGATCCGGCCCGACCAGGCCGGAACACTCCCCTGAAGGGAGAACATTGTGCGCGAATTCGAGAGGCGCGGGACTGTGCAGGCGGTGCAAAAGCTGCATCGCGTCGAGCGCAAACTCTGCACAATCTATCCACAAGCCTGCGGGTCGGATGGTCGCCGGCGCAAGAGCCGTTGGGCAATTTCCCGGCGCGCGCGCCCGCGACCTCCGGCGGCGGTCACGGTGGCACAACCTGTGCTCTTGCAGTGCGCCCGGGGAATCATCTGCTGGTCCTGCATCACGGCTTTCGGGATGCTTTGCGGGGGGCACCTCGCACCTGTTCTAACGGAAGGGCCCGCATTCCCCGAGCTCAGGCGGTACGGGAACCATGTTCGTATCCAAGCAGGTCATTGAAAAGCTCGAGGGCGAGCAAACTCGGTTGCGGCGCGAGGTGAAGTACCTGCGGAATGCGGCGGAACGCGGCGACAACAAGGCCGTGCGGGTGCACGCCGAGGACTTGGCGTCACGTCTCGAACATCATGCGTCGCTGGTCGACGCGGTGATCGAAGCCGTCAGTGAGGACTCCGTCCCTGAATCTCGCTGAGCGGACGCCACGCCCTCTCTTCGACCCCGCTTCATCGGTGAACGGCTTCAAATGAGCGCTATGCCGAGAACCGCGCACGGGGGAAGCTCGCATGCCCAGTGAAGCCGCAATCCCTGCCAGGGCGCTGACAGCGCCCCCTGTTCGCTGAGCGCCGTTTCGTGGGAGTGTCCCGTCGAGCGAAGCGCACCTGCGTGCGCAGCGAGCTCGAAGCACGAAATGGATATCTATCACATCTGGTGCAACCTGAAGCCGGGCGTGTCGGACGTGGAGTTCGTGCGCAATGCCCGCACGTATCTCGACCGGCTCCAGCAGCACGGCCAGCTCGCGCAATACCGCATCATGCGCTGCAAATTGGGGTTACGTCCGGCGACGCTGCCGGAGTTCCACCTGATGCTCGAGTTCGACAACCTCGCTCAACTCGACGCGGCATTTTCATCCGTCGCGTCGCGGACCGATCCTGTCGAGCAAGTGCACCATGCGGTCAACTTGCTGGTGAAGGACGTGAGCTTCGCGCTGTATCGCGACTTCCCCGATGGCGTGCGGAGCATCGGCCATGAGCGCTTTTGAGCTAGTACCTGGTGCCCCAAGTCTCGTGCCGGGCACTTTGCACTCGGTACTTCTTCTTCATTTGTAGAAACCCGGCGCGGACTTCGGGTTTTTACTACGAGCCCTCAGAACGCTGGGGCAGCTTTGGGGCCGGTCCTGCGCCGCGCGGCGCTCTCCGAATCCTCGGGGCGCGGGACGACAGCTGAAAACGCAGGGGGCGGGAGGGTTGCCTGTCTCCCGCCCCCTTTCGTTTGCGCTCACCTGCATCTCAACCTGACAGAATTGATACTGAGTATCAAGAACATTTTCAGCTCACAGAGCTCTTTCCGGCAGCTGCGGCTTGCGACCCATTCCCGAAAAATTGCGTTATCGTATCCGGGTGACGACGGCGGCTGGGCTGACCGAGGCGAGGCAGCGCCTGAGGAGTCTGGGGTTGAAGGTCACCGCGCCGCGGCTTGCCGTACTGCGTGTACTCGAGCAAGCGGAGCGTCCCCTCTCGCACGCGGAAGTCGTGGCCCGTGTCGGCGGCGGCCTGCTCGCTCCGGTCGTTTCGCCTGGGACGCCGCGCACGGCGAGCGGCTGGGACCGCGCCACCGTCTACCGCAACCTGGTGGCGTTGGTCGGCGTCGAGCTGGTGCGCATCTCCAGCCACGCGGGCGGGATCTGTCGTTACGAGATCGTCAGAGAGGCCAAGGAGTGCGCGCATCCGCACTTTGTCTGCGACGATTGCGGCGTCGTCTCTTGTCTGCCCGAAGCAGAAGTGGTGACGAAGAAGAAGAACCCGCGCTGGAGCAAATCGTTGCGCTCCGCCGAGGTGCAGTTCGTGGGGCGCTGTCCTTCCTGCAGCAGCTGAGGCCCGCCGCCTTTGCAGGGGTCGCGATTCACGCGCCCGCCGGCCGGGGCTGATCACATCTGACTTGCAACTGCATCACTGTTGCATTCGTATGGCGCCGTGCACCCGGCCCTGGCCGCCATCTGGTTCTCTGTCGCGCTGGGCGCTGCGCTCGGGATCGGTCAGCGCTGGGCGCCTCGCGTCACCGATCCGATCCGCACCTTCGCAGTCGTCGCCGCCACGCTGGTGGTGAGCCTCTCGTTGCTGCCGCACGCCTTGGCCTGCGAGGGCATCACCGGGCTGCTGGGAGCAGGCCTGGGTTACGCGGCGATCCCGGCGCTGGAGCGCGTGGGGCTGCTCCTGTTCCGGCGCGCCGATCCCGAGGCGATGAGGCTCGAGCTCGGCTACTCGGGGCTGCTGTTGCATCGCTTTGGCGACGGCGTGGCGATGTCCGTCGATGGTCACGGCTATGGGGTGCTCTGGGCGCTGGGCGCGCACGAGATCCCGATCGTGGCGCTGGTCACCTTGGCATTCGCCCGGCGGGGGCTGTGGACGGCGCTCGTTCGGGCGGCCGCGCTCGGGGTGAGCAGCTCGCTCGGCTACTATCTCGTGAGCGCGCTACCCACCACCACCTGGCA
>JAICTU010000198.1 GCA_025936205.1 Polyangiaceae bacterium
TGCAGCGCCTGCATCGAGCTCCTGCGCGCCCTCGCTGAGAGCAGCGGCGCCCGGCGCCCAACACTCCTCGGCTCCGCACCGGCGCACGTGATGCGCGCGCCCGACGGCGCGATCCAAAACCGCCCCGAAGCCCCGAAGCCGGACGGCACCCATCGACCCCGCGCGGCCCGCCCCGGCGCCCGCGTGGCTTCGTGCGGTGCTGGCGCCCGGCGCCCCGAGGCCTCGGGCATCGCCCGTGCAGGTGAGGTCCGGCCCAAATCAAGGCTCAGAGGGCAGCGCCGGCCGCACCGAGATGTGACGAAGTCCTCAGGTTGGGGCCCCGCGCGCCGCGCGGGGGGAGTTGGGGGAAAATCCGCCGCAGCGAGGCTGCAGAGCTCGGGGCCTTGGGCCCCGACAAATGATACGAGGGGGGGCTGCCTCAACCCCCCTCGGCAATCACCCGCCCGAGATCTGCTTTTCGATCGTATCGAGCTCTTTTTGCAGATTGCTGTCCGCGGTGATTTGCTTTTCGGACTGCTCTTCGAAGTCTTCCTCGGTTGGGACTTCGACGCCTTCGTCGGGCTGGGTGCGCTGGGAGCCCTTGCGCGCCTCATTGGCGACGGGGGCAGCCGGCTTGGCCTCGGTCTTGGTTTCCGGGGGCTTGTCCTTGTGGCAGCCGGTCGTGACGAGCGCCAGGGACAGGCCGACGCAGGCAAGCGGAGCGCCGGCTCGGGTTGCGGCGAGTCGCCGAAGCGAAGCGACGAAATCGGGGAGCGTGATCATTTCGATTCCTCGGCAGGGGCAGGGGCGGCCGCGGGGGCCGTGCTGGCAGGGGTAGTGGCTCCGGCAGCAGCAGCCGCCGCGGCAGCAGCGGGGGCCACGCGCGTCTGAATGGCCTTCATGTGCGCCTCGTGCCGGTCTTCTTCCTTGGCGAGCAGATCCTTGGCGCGCTTGGCCAGCGGATCATCCTTCCCCTTTTCCATGGCCAGGCTGCGGATGCGCTTGAGCCGGGCGACACGTTCGGCGTGGGTCTTGAGCTCCGCCTGCGCCTCGGCGTCGCGCAAGGTGGCGCCACCCCAGCGCCGGTTGATGTGGGATTTGCGCAGCTGGTGCCGGCGCTGGCGCGCCGCTTCGGGGGACCGCTCCGGGCTGCTGGCGCCGCCCGCGCTCTCGGAGCCGATGTTCTTCGCTCGCTCCTCCATGCGCTTGGCCTGCTCTTCGA
This sequence comes from Polyangiaceae bacterium, assembly GCA_025936205.1. Next base: position 1,202 of record JAICTU010000198.1, read on the forward strand.
AGCGGGCGGCCTGCTCTTCCAGGCTGCGCGGCGGGCGCTTGCTGTTGGGACTCGCCGGCTCCGTCGTCTCGCCGGCGGCGATACGCTTGCGCAGCTCTGCCGCGCGATCGCGCAGGCGCTGTGCGCCTTGCTCCAAGCGCTCCTTGCGCTTGGCCAGCCTGTCCGCTTGCTCCGGGTCGGTCGCGCTGCTGGAAGCTCCACCGGAGCCGGCGGCGGGGAGGTGGGGCTTGCCTGCAGCCGGGGTGGCTGCGGCACTCGTCGAGGCGGGGGCGGTAGACTTGCTGTCGCCGGCCGCTGCAACGCTGCTCGATGCCATCGCGATGGCGGCCATGGCGATCAAGGGGATGGCTCGGGGCGCGGTGAGCGCGTGCCAGCGTGTTTTCATCAGCACCATGATCGAAGTTTCCTGTCGGTTGTGATTAGCGCGGTAGCACCACCGTAGTCTACGGGCCAGTATGGCGCAATCCATGAGATGACGGGCGCCAGCGCTCGAGCCGCGCCGCGCGGGTGGCGGCTCGAACGGAGCACAGCGCGCGACTCCTGCGAGCGCGGAGTGCCGGCAGCACGACGCGAGATGCCGTGTTGCCTCACCGGGCTACGACAACCTGGATGGGGTGGTGGGAGCTCCCGGGCGGGTGGGCGGCTCTGCGCCATTGCCGCCTGTACCCGCTCCCGGGTGAGCCTATTCCCGACCCGGCGATTTCCCGCGCGGCGATTTCCCGAGCGGCCCTGCCGGCGCAACTGGCTCGTTGCAACCGTGCGCTTTGGCGCGAATTTGGCCGGAAAAACTCAGGACCGGCTCAGCTTGCGGCCGGGATGGGTGAACAGGCAGTCCTGGAACAGGCTGCAGCCGAGGGCGTGCAGGCGGTTGCGCTCTTCGTCACGCTCCACGCCTTCGATCACCAGGTCTCGGCTCCGTTCGTCACACCACTGGGCGGCATGCTCGAGCGCCTGCCGCTGCGTGGCGGGCTGGTTGACACCATCGCTGGGCGAGACGTCGACCTTGACGATGTCCGGCTCGAGCACCTCGTAGCGAGACAAATCCCAGATCGCGTTGGAGCTGACGCTGACCGCGATGCGGTAGCCGAGCCCCTTGAGCTGACGGATGCGATCGCCCAGCTCGTTGAGATGCAGGGCGGCGGCGCTCCCCGGCAGGTCGAGCGTCACGCGCCCGGCGACCGCGCCCAGCGGCGTGCTCGCCGAGTACAGATCCGGGTCGAGCAGGTCGTTGGCGCTGGAGTTCACCAGCACGCGCGTGCCCGAAGGCAGACCGCGCGCGGTCTTGGCGACGCTGCGCCGCACCGCGCGGCTCAGCTCCTGGCTGCGGCCGAGGCGCTCCGCGGCGCTGAGCAGGGCCGACGGCAGAGCGAGCGACGGCTCGTCGGAGCGCACCAGGGCCTGGTAGCCGTAGATGGCGCGGCCCGGCCAGCGAATGATCGGTTGGTAGGCGATCCAGAGCGGCTCCAGGGCGCGCTCGAAGGCGCGGGACAGCTCGGCGTCGCCGGCGGCGTTGAAGGTGTGGTTCTTGGTCAGCGCCTCTTCGCGCAAGCGCGCCACCTGGCGCGTGCGCTGTGCCTGCGCGATGCAGCCAATCAGACGATCGTTCGAGATCGGCTTGACCAGGTAGCGGAAGGCGCCGAGCGCGACCGCGTCGATCGCGCTGTCCAGGTTCGGCATGCCCGTCACCAGCACCATCGGCAGATCCGGATCGCAGTTGCGCACGTGGCGCAGTAGATCGAGGCCGCTGTGGTCGGGCAGCATGATGTCGCTGACGATCACGTCGTAGTTTCGCACGCGCAGCTCGCCGAGCGCGGAGGTCGCGTCGCTCACCCAGGTGGGCTCGAGGCCATGCAGCTTGAGCGTGCGCGAGTAGGCGCGCGCCAGCGCTTGCTCGTCCTCGACCAGGAGAATGTTGCCGGGCACGGTGCCCGCTTCCCAGACCAGCGGATCGCGCGGCGGCTCGCTGGCATCGAGTTCCGTGTCGGGCGTCAGGCTGTCTGGGCCCGTACCCGTGGGTACGGAGAGCGCCGGTGCGGTGTGTCGCAGCCCTGCCAGGCGGCGGTGCATCACAGCGCGGTACAGCTCGAGCTCGGTCCCATCAGGGCGATGCGGCGCGTTCGACACGTCAGCGCCTTTGCCCGGAGGCTGTCTCATTCAGTCTCCCCCCAAGAATCCCCAAACTAGCAACGTCGTGACAGATCATGATCGTGACCCAAACTCGGGGCTTCAACATGATACTGAGCGGCGGAAAACGCGTGGGCTGGAGCGCCAGCGCTAGAAAGCCGTGCCGAAGCAGAGCATGGCGTTACCGCCGCGTCGCCACGAGGGCTTCCCCGTGCCGACACGCCCGGCGGCAAGCGTCTGCCGGCGGCTGGGTGGCGCTGCGGCAGTGCGCAAGGCCCACCTCGACACACTGAATCTTTTCACCGAGCTGCGAATGATTGCATTTGCGGCTCGATCCGCCGTTCCGGAGAGGTTCGATAGGCCGTCCATACCCGCAGGCTGCTTTGGGGCCGCCGGGAAAGGCTGCCGGGAAAGGCAGGGATCTTCAGGAAATACCCGCAGAAAACTTGACCTTGCATGTCCGGGGCGGGTTCCCGCCGCGGACCCAACTCGATACAAGCCCTGATGCGGCGCTGTGTGTGGCGGGTGGGCAATGCCCCACGGGGGGGCTCGCGACGGCACGGCAGCGCTGGCTCAGGAAAGATCGCTTTTCCAGCACCTTGGAGAACGTATGAACCTAGCTGAGATCCTCCTCGCCATTGCGCTCAGTCTGCCCACGCCCTGGTACGGGCAGGGCAAGGCTCCCGAAACGGAGCTGGAGTACCGGGAGCGCCTGCAGACGATCGCTACCGCGATTGCCCTGGAGGCGGAGGCCAACGAGGACTGGCAGTGGGACTCCACGAGCCTGGCGGCGGCCACGTTCGTGACCTGGTACTCGGAGTCTCGCTTCGCGCTGGAGGTACACAATGGCTCCCGGAAGAGCCGCTTCGGCGAGGATGCCGGCAAGGCGCGCTGCCTGGGCCAGCTGCACAAGACCGGGTGGGTTCCAAAGTCCGTCTGGAAGGACCTGGCAGGGACGGATCTGGAGGCCACTCGGCGCTGCGCGCGCGCCACGATGAAGGTGCTCGCCATGCAGGGCCGGCGCTGCAAGATGAAGGACAAGCCAAATCTGTGGGCTCTGGCGCGCATGGAGGCGGCGTATCAGCATGGGTTGAGCTGTGCGCCGACCAAGGCCAGCACCGCGCGCGCGCGGCGCTGGGCCAAGGTCATGGACCGCATCGAAACGATGACGAAGGAGCGCGAGGCCGCGCTGGAAGCACAGCCGGCGTTCGTGCCCACGACGGAGGTCTCGGCGGCGGCTCCGTTGCCGAACTAGTAGGAGAACCCGAAGTCCGCGCCCGGTTTCTCCGAATGTAGAGGAAGTACCGAGTGCAGAGCGCCGCATCTGCCGGGTTTCGTCGTGCCCTTCACAGCGCAGCGGGGGACGGCGAAACCCGGCGCGAACTTGGGGCACGAGGTACTAGCGCATTCCGCCGGCGGCGCTGCGCTCCGGGTCGGCGGCGCAGCGCAGGCCGACGCCGTGCGAGTACGATTCGGCCGCCATCGGGAAGCGCAACGACGGATTGCTGTACTCGGGCGTGCCGCTGTTGAAGCTGCCGCCCCGGATCACGAAGGAGCCGCTGTCCGCAGGGCCGCGCGGATTGGCGCGCGGCTGATGGTCGTACGTGTACAGGCCGTCCGCGGTCCACTCGAAGACGTTGCCGATCAGGTCCATCACGCCGTCGCTGGTGGCGCCGAGCGGGTAGGAGCCGACGGGCGCCGTGCCGGCGTAGCCGTCGTCCTCATCGTACATGAGGCCGTGCAGCTCCGTGCTGAGCCCGACCTCATTGTGCCAGCGCGCGCACTCTTTGCCGCAAGCGTTGACGTGATCGGCCGTGGGCGGCGTGTTGCCCCAGGGATAGATGCGGTTGTCTTCCCCGCGCGCGGCGAACTCCCACTCGGCCTCGCTGGCGAGCCGGCCCTGGCGGAAGGCGCAGTAGCTCGCCGCCTGGCCATGCGACACGCAGTTGATGGGATCGTTCTCGCGCCCGGGCTTGCCGGCGTTGCACTGATCATCGTGCTGGAGCCGCGAAGCGCTGCTGACACTGTGCGCCCCCTCGCCGAGGTCGCTGTCCTGGTGGGCGGGCTCGCAGGCGCCGCTGGCCGCGCACTGCGCATACTCCTGCACCGTGACCTCGCGCGTGCCGATGCAGAAGCTGTCCACATTCACGAGGTGCGCGGGGCGAGCGTATTGCAGCGCCGGGTGCGTGGAGTCCGAGCCCATGAAGAAGCGCCCGGCGTGGATCAGTGCCATACCGGAGGGGCAGAGCGCTCTGGCGGGCGCGGCGTTCGTGGCCGCACTGGAGACGCTGGTTGCGGTGAGGCTGCTGCCCGTGAGGCTGTCGCTTGTGAGGCCCTGCGCGCTCGCGGCGGCTGGGTTCGCCTCGCTTGGCGTGCGCTGCAGCGCGTCGGCGTAGGCGATGGCGGTCACCGCCCCCAGGCTGGTGCAGACCACGGCTCCGCTGGCCAGCACCCAGAGCGGCGGGCGCTCGCGCTGCGGCTTCGCGCCGGCCGAGGGCCGGTAGCTCATCGCCATCGACCCCGTCCCGGCGGAGAGTGGAGCTCGCGAGGGGGGCGCGGCGCTGTTCGGAGACAGCATGCGCGCTTCCAGGAAGTGCGCCGAGATCTCCAGCACCTCGTGCTCGGGCAGCTCGGTGGCGACCACGACCTGTTGCAGCGAACGCGCGCCATCGAACAGGCTGAGCACCAGCAGCTCCTCGGGGCCGAGATCGCGCGCGTGGCGCGCGGCGACATCCGAGGCGACGCTGTACACGCGGCTGGGATCGCCGACGCGATGCAGAGCGCGCACGCGGCGGTCGCGCTGCGTCGCGGCTTCGAGCAGCAGCTGCGGCGTGCCGGTCGAGATGCGCCGCGGGCGCTCGAACGCGCCGAAATCGGCCACCACGCTGCCTTGCTCCAGGCTGAGCAGGCGGAACAGCGCGGGCTCGGCCGTGAGCTGACCGAACTCCGCGTCCACGATCTCTCCGGCGCAGCACCAGATGTAGCCGTGGCCGCCGGCGTGCGAGATGGTGATCCGGGCGTCCTTGCGCCCGAGCTGGATGGTCTGGACGAGATCGGCGACATCCAGCGCGCCGAGCTCCCCCGAGAACTCGGGCCGCGCGAACTCTTCGACCTCCAACCCCTGCAGCGAGAGCGTGCTGCGCAGCTGCCGGTCGAGCGCGGCGCGCAGCGAGCGGCGGAACACGCCCACCCAGTCCTTGATCTCGTCGACGGACAGCCCGTACTCCTGGCAGGCACGCTCCAGACTCAGCTCCCCGGATACAATCTGCTGAACCAGGGCTGCCTTCTGCGTGTCGCTCCAGGCGGAGGAGGAATTGACCATTGGCGGCTAATGTTCCGTTTTCAGGGCGTGAAAGCTGTTCACTCGACGGGAACGGCGAGCAGCTTTTCAGCCTGAAGGTTAAGCACCGTTACCCTTTGGCGGCCGCGCCCCGATCCGATACGTGCGCCCAAAACCCGTGTTTTCACGGCGAATTGCGTGGTTCACAACGGGGCGACGCGCGCGCACCCCTGAGGGGGAACGCGCGGAACGGCGGGGTGATTTTGCTCTCGCTGCAGCCGTGAAACAGCGCTTTTGTGCCGAAAAACGGCCGCTGCCGCGTGTCTCGCGCGGCGCTCAGTCGCTGGCCACGGCTGGACCCCGTGAATGGGGGCCGCGGCGCTGACCGCCGTGGGGCCCTCCGTGGGTCACAGCCCCACGCGGGCCGCGGGCGGCGCGCTTCACGCGCGGCCCCGGCGGAGGAGCGGTGCGCGAGCCGTGCGGAGCGAAGCCGCGCGCGTCGTGCCGCTCCGGCGGCGGTGCCGAGTGGCGCGGCGGAGGAGCGCCTTCGAGCGTGATGTGCACGTGCTTGTCGCGCGGATCGGGCCTGCGACAGCGGCGCTCGAATTCGGCGGCGAACTCGTCGCTGACCTCGACGCTGCTCGTCTCTTCCCCGATCTCGATCGCGCCCACGGCGTGGCGCGTGATGCCGCCGCGGCGGCAGACGTGAGACATGCAGCGCGCGGCATTGGCGCCATGGCGTGAGCCCCAGCTGATCGAGAAGCGCGTGTAGCCGTTGGAGCTGCCGTTGCTCGCGCGGGGGCGCGGCGGCAGCGGGCCCGGCCGAGCGCCGTTCGCTGGCCCCCAGGCGCGCGGCTCGGTGGGCGCTACGTCGGCGGGCTCGCGCGGCAGCGGCGGCTCCGCCATGCGCAGGAGCAACGAGATCACGCGCTCGGGCGCTTGCTTCTCCAGCAGGTTCTTGGCGTAGCTGAGCTCGGCCTCGCTGAACTCCGCTTCGGCGAGCTTCTCGTAGAAGACGCGGCGCGTGGCCTTGGTCACGCCCTGGCGGATCCTCTTCGCGCTCGGCACCGGCTCCCAGCGCGCGTTGATGCGCGCGTCGCGCAGCAAGCGATGCATGCGCGCCTGCGCGTTCACCGGCACGATACTCAAGCTCCGGCCCGTCTTGCCTGCGCGGCCCGTACGACCGCTGCGGTGCGTGTACACGTCCGGCGCCTTGGCCAGATCCGCGTGGATCACCGTGGCGATGTCCGGCACATCGATGCCACGGGCTGCCACGTCGGTGGCGACGAGCACGCGGATGATGCCGTTCTTGAAGGCGTCCAGCGTGCGCGTGCGCTGCGCCTGAGCCAGCTCACCGCTGAAGGGCAAGGCACCGAAGCCGTCGCCGGCCAGCGCTTCACACAGCTCCGCCGTGTCGGCGCGCGTGCGCACGAAGATCAAGCAGCGCTCGCCCCAGTTTTCCAGCAGCAGGTTGACGATGGCGTCGTACTGCTGGCGCGGGCGGATCAGGTACGCGATGTGCTCGATGTCGGCGTTGGCCTGGCCCAGCGCCGTGCCCTCGAGGCGCAGCGCGTCCTTCTGAAAGCTCTCCGCGAGCTCCCGCACCATGGGAGGGAAGGTGGCCGAGACCAGGTGGCTGCGCCGCTCCTCGGGCAGCTGGGCGACGATCGCGTCCAGCTCGTCGCGGAAGCCCAGCTCCAGCATCTGATCGGCTTCGTCGAGCACGACCTCGCGCACGCCGCTCAGGTTCAGCGCGCGGCTGCGGATGTGATCGAGCAGGCGGCCCGGAGTGCCGACCAGGATGACGGGGCGGGCGCGCAGACGGCGCTGCTCACCGCGCACGTCGGTGCCACCGGTGACGACCTCGACTCGCACGTTGCGCGCGGCTTCGTACAACCAGCCGAGCTCGGACTGGACCTGCGCGGCCAGCTCGCGGGTGGGCGTGATGATCAATGCCACCGGACCTGGCGCGTCTGCCGGAGGCTCGAGCACGCGGGCTGCCAGGGCGAGGCCGAGCGCGATGGTCTTACCGGAGCCGGTCTGCGACGAGATGCGCAGGTTGCGGTCCGCGTCGCGGCCTTCCACGATGCTGCTCAGCACGGCCGCTTGAACGGCGGTGAGCTGCGTGAAGCCGCGCTTCTCGAGCGCACGGCGTAGCGGCTCGGGCACGCCGGCAAACGGATCCGGCGGTGGGGTTTCCGCCTCCGGGTCTGGGATGTCCCCCCCGGGAGCAACGTCGGTAATGAGATCTGGCGTGTTCACGAGGAAAACTGGGGAAAGCCCGGGTACCTAATCGTCTTCCAGCCGATCGGCAAGGGAATGCTCGGGTGAGCGCCTCGGAATGAAACGTTGATCGCGGATTTTCGGTGCTCACACGCCAGTGCGATCCGATTGTGGTAGGGTCTTCCGGCCCGCTTTGGGCTGCCGGCTCGAGCGCCGCATTTTCTGCGGGGCACCCGCACCCGAGCCGCCGGGTGACGCATCGCCATGTACAAGATCACGACTGGAATCCACATTCACTTCGCCCATCACATCCGCGGACACGCGGGGCCCTGCGTGTCGATCCATGGGCACACCTGGAAGTTCGAGGTCAGCCAGACCTCGTCGGATCTCGATGCACAAGGCTTCGTCGTCGACTTCGACGACCTGTACGAGCGCGTGCTCACGCCCTGTCACAGCTTGCTGGATCACTCGCTCGCGATGGGCGAGCAGAGCTTCAACGAGAACCGCAAGGCCTTCGAGCAGCTCGGCAGCTCGATCATCGAAGCCCGGCGCGAGATCAGCGGCGGCCTCGGCAGCCCGCAACCCGGGCTCGCCGACGTGCTGGGTGGCGCGCGCAACGAGCGCCCCGGCGGCATCAAGCTGTCGGTGTTTCCGTTCTCGCCGACCTCCGAGCGCCTGGCGCGCTGGCTGTACGACGTGGCCGATGCGCGCATCAGCGATCAGCGCGTGCGCATCTCCGGGACACGCGTGTTCGAGACGCTCCATCCCGTCGACGCCATCGCCGAATACGCGCCCTGAAGGGCGTGTTCCGAGGAGTGCCCCGAGGGGCCGGGCGCTGACGTGTGGGGGAGGCCCGGCCCAAAAACAATAGAGATGCGACGACGAACCGCGCGGGTCAGCGGGGTTCCAGAGTCTCGAGCTCTTCGTCGAGGCGGGCGTCGTAGTCTTCGTTGGGCTTCTGTGCCGGGGCCGGCTGGGGGTCGGCGCCGTCGGCTTTCGCGGGAGCACCGGCCTTCGGCTTGAGCAGGTAGCGGAAGGCGAAGAACAAGGCCGCGGCCGCGAGCAGCGCCGCGCCGATGGGGAGAGCCGCGCCCAGACGGTTCGGTGGCACACCGAGCAGGTTGTGCTCGGGAAACATCTTGTGCAGGCGATCGCGGATCTCCGGCGCGGGAACGCCTTCGTGCACCCACTTGCGGATGTCGTCGCGCAAGGGGCCGGCGACGGGACAGGCCGAGATGGTTCGGCCCTCGCAGAATGGGCTCATCACGCTGCGGGCGATCGACTCCGCTTCGCGCTCCAGCTCTTCTTCGGATTTGCCCGCCACGGCAGGATTGGCCGCGGGCGACGAGGGAGCAGCGGGCGCACTGGCCGCTGGCTGGGGTTGCGCTTCATCGGCGGCGGCGGGCAGGCTGAGGGCGCCGACGGCAACGCAGCTGAGCCCCGCCAGCACGAGCAGCGTCAGGGATTTGCGAAACGGGCGCACGGTCGGCTGCGAGGCCGAGACTCGTGAGAGCTCACGACGGCGGGTCATGGTGCTCACGCTATCAGCTCGCTGTGCGACACACTAGCGTCGACAATCCCCAGCGCTGGTAGGGGTGCGCGGCGCGGGGTGCGGCCGCTCCGACGCTTTCTGGCGATGCCCAAGCGCTTTCGGCTAATCAGTCGGTGGGGCGACAGCGACGGGAGTGACCCACGATGGCGGACCGGAAGAAGAAGCGAGCAGGGGCGGGGCGTACGTTGGCGAGCGCCAGCACGGCGACCAAGGCCGAGAAGACAGAGAAAGCGGACACGGCGGCGAAGAAGCCCGAGCTGCCGGCGGTACCTCCCGAGTTCTGGGAGCGGCTCGACCGCGAAGGCGTGCGCTGGGCGAAGATCGGCGGCTTCGACATCGACGGCGTGCTGCGCGGCAAATACGTGGCGCTCGACAAGTTGCGCTCGGCGCTGGAGAAGGGCTTCGGCTTCTGCGACGTGATCTTCGGCTGGGACATGGCCGACAACCTGTATGACAACTCGAAGGTCACGGGCTGGCACACGGGCTACCCCGACACGCTGAGCGTGCTCGACCCGAGCACCTTGCGGCGCATTCCGTGGGAGCCCGGTGTTGCAGCGCTGCTCTGTGACTTCCGCGACGCTCAGGGCAATCCGCACCCCGCCTGCCCGCGCTCGCTGCTCAAGCGCGTGAAGGCGCGCGCGGAGAGCCTGGGCTACCAGGTGCGCTTCGCTGCCGAGTTCGAGTTCTTCTTCTTCCGCGAGACGCGCGACACGCTCCAGCAGAAGAACTTCACCAACCTGCAGCCGCTCGACCCGGGCATGATGGGCTACAGCTGGCTGCGCACCGGACAGGACTCGGACCTGGTGCGCGACATCCTCGACAGTTTGGCTGCGCACGACGTCGAGCTCGAGGGCTTCCACACCGAGACGGGCCCGGGCGTGTACGAGGCGGCGATCCGCCACGATGACGTGCTGGTGGCGGCGGACAAGGCCGCGCTGTTCAAGACGGCGATGAAACAGATCGCGCCGCGCCACGGGCTGTCGGTCTCGTTCATGGCCAAGAACAGCGTCAAGCTGCCCGGCTCGAGCGGCCACCTGCACCAGAGCCTGTGGAAGGGCAAGACCAACGTCTTTGCCGAGACGAAGGGCAAGGGCATCTCGCCGACCTTGCGCGCTTACCTGGGCGGACAGATGGCCTTGATGCGCGAGTTCACCGCGCTGATTTCCCCGACGATCAATACCTACAAGCGCTACGTGCCCGGCCTCTGGGCGCCGCTCTCGCCCACCTGGGCCATCGACAATCGCACCTGCGCGCTGCGCGTGATCGATCCGCACAGCCCCTCGGCCGCGCGCGTCGAGTGCCGCCAGGGGGCCGCGGACATCAACCCGTACATCGCCATGGCGGCGTGCCTGGGCGCCGGGCTGTGGGGCATCGAGCACGACCTCGACCCGGGCGAGCCCAGCGCGGGCGACGCCGGCATCGGCGCCGAGCGTTTGCCGACCACACTCAAGGAAGCCACCGCATTGTTGTCACAGAGCGCGGCGGCCGCGCAGATCCTGGGAGCGGAGTTCGTCGATCACTATGTGCGCACGCGCACCTGGGAAGTCGCCGAGTTCGAACGCGCGGTGACGGACTGGGAAACCCGCCGTTACTTCGAGATGGTGTAGGCCGCCGGCGGCGGAGCGCGCGAAATGGGGAAGGGCGGTACTGTGCCGCCCGCGGGGGGCCGTTATAATCCGGCACACTCATGCCAACTTCCATCTGGTCCTACCCCACCCGCATCCTGTTCGGCGCCGGCAGCGCCAAGTCCATCGGCGCCGAAGCCAAGGCGCTCGGGCTCGACCGCGTGCTGCTCGTGACCGACGCCGGCGTGATCAGCGCCGGACTCAACAAGCCGATCGAGGCCTCACTCGCCGCGGAGGGCATCCACTTCAGCGTGTTCTCGCAGCTCTCCAGCAATCCCACCGAGGCTGAGGTGGAAGCGGGCGCTGCAGCCTACCGTGCGAGCCAAGCTCGCGGAGCGATCGCGCTGGGCGGCGGTGCGCCGATGGATGTGGCGAAACTGATCGTCCTGCGCTCCAAGGTCGCCAACCACTGGGAAGAGCTGGACGACAACAAAGGCGGCGATCGCTTCATTCCCAAAGACCTGCCCCCGGTGCTCACCGTCCCGACCACGGCCGGCACGGGCAGCGAGATCGGCCGCGCCGCGGTGCTCACCGTCAAATCGACGGGCAGCAAGACCGTCGTGTTCCACCCCTCCATGTTGCCGAAGGTGGCGATCCTCGACCCCGAGCTCACGGTCTCGCTGCCCAAGGGCCCGACCGCGGCCACCGGCTTCGACGCCCTCACGCACTGCCTCGAAGCCTACCTCGCCAAAGGCGACCACCCGATCGCCGACAGCATCGCGCTCGGCGGCCTCGAGCTGATCGCCAACCACCTGCTGCGCGCGACCCAGGACGGCCACGACCTCGAAGCGCGCGGCGCCATGCTCAAGGCCGCGATGATGGGCGCGGCGGCGTTTCAGAAGGGCCTGGGCGCCTGCCACTCCCTCTCGCACCCCCTCTCCGCCGAGCTCGGCTTACACCACGGCCTTGCCAACGCCCTGTGTTTGCCGGCGGTGATCGACTTCAACGAAGCCGTTGTCCCCGAGCGCGTCCGCCGCATCGGCGCCCTGTTTGGCGCGGCGCCCGAGCCCGGCGCCTGTGCCCGCCGCATCAAGGAACTGCGCCAGCAGGTGGGCATCACCGGCGGCCTCGCTCAGGCGGGCGTCACCAAAGACCACATCCAGCGCCTCTCCCAGCTCGCGACCCAGGACGGCTGCCACGGCGGCAACCCCCGGCCGTGCCGCGAGGAAGACTTCCGCGCGATGTACATCGCGTCGCTCTGAAGCGGGCGCTTCGGACAAAACTCAAAACGCTGCCGGGCGGCTCGCGCCGGCCCGGCAGCAAGAAGTCGATGGGGCCTCCCGGCGCGTCAGCGCGGCGGGATGGACGGGCGAGCTGGCGGCCGCTCGCTGACGCGTGCCGCGCGCCAGATGAGCGCGCCCGCGTAGAAACTGCGCAGCGTATTGCGCCCGCAATAGGGGCACAGCCAGGCGACCTGGAAGTTATCGTTCTCCATGTCGATGCTGTGAGCCGTACAGGGCTCCTGCCGACCGCGGCGCGGGTCTGTAGCCCAGCCTGCAATCACGAGCCGCTGCTGGTTCAGCGACGCCCAAAGGCCTGCCTGACACTCGCACCTGGACTGAATCGTTGCCTGGTTCATGCGCTAGCTCGGGGAGGGGGAGGCATCCCAACGGGGATCGCCTGGGCCCGACGGGCCTCAGCTCTTATCGATCGGGAGGCGACTGGTCAAGTTTGGACTTTTGCGGCGGCGCGAGGGGCGCTAGAGTCCGCCCCCCGCGCGGGAGTAGCTCAGTTGGTAGAGCACAAGCTTCCCAAGCTTGGGGTCGCGGGTTCGAATCCCGTCTCCCGCTCGAAGAATTTTCGGGGTGCGCGGTTGGTAGGGGGGAATGCGCGGCGGGGGGCCGGGCTGGTAGCCGGAAGCGCTGGGGCGGTGAGGTGGTCAGCGGTCGAGCGGGCTCTTCACGCCGAGGGGGCCGCGGCTCAGCACGTGGGTGTAGAGCATGGTGGTTCGCAGATCCCGGTGGCCCAGGAGCTTCTGGATCGTCCGGATATCGTAGCCTGCTTCCAGCAGGTGGGTCGCGAACGAATGGCGGAAGGTGTGGCAGCTCACGGGCTTGCCGATGCCCGCGGCCTTGGCGGCGATTTTGACGGCGCGCTGCAGGGCTGTTTCATGCAGATGATGACGGCGGTGTTCACCGGTGGCTGCGTCGACGTAGCGCCGTGTGGCGGGGAAGACCCACTGCCAGGGCCATTCGCGGCTGGCGTTGGGGTATTTGGTGCGGAGAGCGCCGGGGAGCACTACGTGACCGGCGCCTTCTTGCAGGTCGAGATCGTGGCGCTCACGGACGTGGGCGAGATGCGTTTGTAGTGGTTCCGTGAGGCTCTTCGGCAAGAGCGTGGCCCGGTCCTTCTGGCCCTTCCCGCGGCGGACGATCAGTTGGGAACCTCCGAAGTCCACGTCCTTCACGCGCAGACTCGCGCATTCGAGCAGACGCAGGCCGGAGCCGTAGAGAAGGGACGCCATCAGGCGCCACACGCCGTCGAGTTGAGACAAGACGGCATCGACTTCCGCGCGGGTCATCACCGTGGGGAGTCGAGCCGGACGTTTGGCGTGGACGACTGCACCAAGCGAGCCCAGTGGACGCTCGAGGATCTCCGCGTAGAGGAAGAGCAGCGCTGCGAGCGCTTGATTCTGCGTGGAAGCGCTCACGCTGCCCTGGCTGGCGAGATGCGACAAGAAGCTGGTGACTTCAGGAGCGCCCAGTGAGCGCGGGTGACGCCGGCCGTGAAACAGCACGAAGCGACGTATCCAGCTGATGTAAACATCGATCGTTTTGGCGCTGTAGTGGCGGAGGAGCAGAGCATCGCGGACGCTTTGGAGGAAAGGGCTGCTGTCAATCGAGGACGTGAGCTCGGAGGGCACGCGGGATGGAGAGCATGGGATGTGCCAGGTCAGGCACAGCGGCGACGAGCGCGGTGTTCAGCGCTGCGGAAGACTCCGGTCGTGCAGTTCAGCTGCGATTGCCCGAGGAGGGAAAGGCAGCGAGCGCCTGGCGCTGGCGCGGTGGTGGCCAGGTGTCGTGCTCGGAATCGACGGGTTTAGTATGGAAAGGATGAACCGTGTAGCGCTGGCGTGGATCAACGCGAGAGAGGCTGGGTGCGATGGCTGAGAATGCAGATTTTCGAGGAGGGTGGGGTGCTCTGCTGTGTTTGTCGGGGCCGGGGTGGGGGATGGCGGAACTGCCTAACGCGCAGCGGGGGAGATGATTCGGGAGGAGTCGATGGTCGACGTTTGTTGGTCGCGGTTTCGGGGGAGAGGCGGCGTGGGGTTGCGGCATAATTGAGAGTTCGGCAGACACGCAAACAGAGTGCACATCCCCCCGCGGCGAGGTACGATGAGGGCGTGGCTCATGTGCGGCCTATTGCAGACAGGGATGCCGCTGCACTTTTCGCGTTCTACGATGGACTGAGCGCA
>JAICTU010000360.1 GCA_025936205.1 Polyangiaceae bacterium
ACGGCATCGGCTTCGTGGTGACCGATCCGGCGGGAGCTCCGTCGATCGGCTTGACCCGCGGCATCATCTCGCAGAGCCGCGAATATGGCGTGCTCGTGAATGGCCCTGGCCCGCAGGTGGTGCTCACGGATTTGAGCGTGACCGGGACCGAGGCCGTGGATGCGCCGGCGCGCTCGGGCGCGGTCTTGTTCGTGAACCCGGCGCCTGCATCACAAGCGGCTGATGGTTTGCTCACCCTCGAGCGCACCAGGCTCGATGACAACGTAGATTCGGGCGCGAGCGTCAGCGGTCCCCACATCGAGCTGGACCTCACCGACGTGAGCATCAGCAACACCAAGCCCCTGGCGAGCGGTGAGGCGGGTGCCGGCCTGCTCGCGCAGAACGGCGCCGTGATCGAAGGCACGCGCGTGCAGCTGGCCAACAACGCGCATACCGGCGTGGCGGTCGAGGGCACCGGCACCGAGGTCACGCTGCAGGATCTGATCGTGAACGACACGCAGCCTGCCTCGCCGAGCGGCCCCTCCGGCGAGGGCCTGAAGGTGGTGGGTGGCTCCGTGTCGATCGACTATGCCTCGTTCCTGCGCAATGCCGCAGCCGGGGTCTGGGCGGCGCAGGCGGCCACGGTGGAGCTGAATGACGTCTCGATCGACCAGACCCAGGCGCCGGCGGGCGGCTCCGGTGTAGGCATCGACGTGATCGGAGCGAACCTGACCGGTGATCGCGTGACGATCAGCAACAGTCACGGACTCGGTCTGTCGGCGGCGCTGGGCTCTCAGGTGCAGCTGAACGACGTGAGCATCTCCGGCACGCTGGCGGCCAGCATCGCGGGCCGCGGCGTCGAGGTCGGTTCCGGATCGACTGTGGAGCTGAACGTCGTATCGATCACCGGCAGCCAAGACTATGCGGTGCTCGCTTCGGGCCCGGACGACAAGACTGCCGGTCTCCTCGCGCAGTTCCCGCAGCCGGCGGCTCTGCCGGCTCAGACCACGCTCAACCTCTATGACCTGAGCGTGCATGATACCGGCGCGGGCGGCCTGGCGGTGCTGCCCGGGACGACGCTCGACATGGACACCTTCGACATTCACGCCAGCAGCGGCGCTGCAGGCATGCAACTGGTCGACGGCGCCACCGTCACGGCGATCGCCGGCAACATCACCGGTAACCCGATCGGCGTGAACGTACAGGGCGGCAGCAGTATCGACGTGAGCAAGGCGATCACCAAGACCGTGATCCAGGGCAACAAGAAGGACAAGGACACCCAGTCGCTGCCGCTTCCCGCGCTCTCCGATCTGCTCGCGCGCAGCGGCGACCGCCTGCAGCCGCAGGCGATCAACAGCCCACGTTAGGAGAGTGCGTAAGGTCGAACCAGGGTGAGACAGAAACGTCGCCGAGGCGCATTCTGGCTCGGCAGACCAGAACGCCTCGGGCCCCGCGCGCGAACGACGCGCCCCTTTGGCGCTGGCACTTGGCTTGCACTTCAGCGCCTCGCGATGACAAAGCTCGAGATTGAATACGACGAACGGCGCTCGCTGGAGAGCACCGTGGACCAGCTGCAAAGCCTGGTGGACGGCCTCCGTTCGGGTGCGCTCACCATCGCGCGCGGCGACCGCCGGCTCCTGTTCTTGCTGAAGCCGGACGCTCCGCTCGAGTTCACGCTGCACGCGGAGCGCTGCGGAGAGCGTGAACGGCTGAACCTCTCCCTCGAATGGCGGCGCCAGCACCTGCGGATCGGCGGCGGCGGAGCCATGACCGAGGCGGACAGCGCCGAAGCGGCTGCCAGCGCTCGGGAACTGGCGGAGCACGAAGACCCGTCGGAGCACCAGCACACGGATGCGTTCGAGGAAGACGATGACGACTTCGACGATGCCGCGGAGACCCTCCGCCACGGCCATCAGCTGGCGCAGGCGCTGCGAGACAGCCCGCTGGAACGCCACTGAGTCGCAGATCGGCGTGGCGAAACTGCTGGTGCTCGTCCAGTCCGCGCAGTTGGTATCCGTCGGGTAGCGCCAGCGCCGGGGTCGTGCCGGCGGGCGATCCCACGGGCGGGCTGGCGGCTGGCATCGCGGCGGCCGACGCGGTCTGCCAGGACGACGCACAGAGCAAGGGCTTGCCGGGCACCTACCGCGCGTTTCTGGCGACCAGCGCAGCGAGCGCGATCTCTCGCTTCGAGACCAGCGCTGCGCCTTGGGTCCGCGTCGACGGCATCCCGATCGTCCATGCTGCGAGCGACCTCGGGCGCAGCAAAGGTCGCTTCGTGGCGCCGTTACAGGTGACCGCAGCGGGCGGCAACTTGCTCAACCATGCCGCCTGGACGGGCAGTGGGGACCCTGGTGCGCCCGGCAACCTCGGCAGCACTTGCAATGACTGGCGATCGGCCGCGAACAGCTCGTCCGGCACCGCTGGCACCGTGCAGTTCTCCGCCTTCAGCCAGGTCTCGGCTCGGGCCCGGAGAACGCTTGCGACTCGACGTACTCGCATCTCTACTGCTTGCAGTTGTGAGCACGCCCGGCGGTCCCGCGGGTAAACTCCGACCGTGGCGCGTTGCTGCTCTAGAGCGCCTGGGCTGGCGGCAGCGATCCCCGAATGTTAGCCCTCGACCATGAACAATGCGATCGCCGTGGTACTCGGGGGCGGGCGGGGCGCACGGCTGTTCCCACTGACGCAGTATCGCTCCAAGCCGGCCGTACCGATCGGCGCGAGCTACCGGCTGGTGGACGTTGCCGTGAGCAACTGCATCCACGCCAACTTGCGTCGCATCTTCGTGATCACGCAGTATCAGTCCGAGAGCCTCAACCGGCACATCACCGACACCTACAAGTTCGATGCCTTTGCCTCGGGCTTCATCGAAGTACTGGTGGCAGAGCAAACCGACGCCAAGGAGAGCGACTGGTTTCGTGGCACCGCGGACGCCGTGCGCAAGACCATGAAGCACGTGGCTCGCGAGACCTGGGACCACCTCGTGATCCTCTCCGGAGACCAGCTCTATCGCATGGATCTGGAGGCCATGCTGCGGGTCCATCGTGAGACCTCGGCGGACGTCACGGTAGCGATGAAGCCCGTCCCTGCCGAGCAGACTCACGGCCTGGGGATCATGAAGGTGGACTCGAGCGGTCGCGTCCTGCACTTTGACGAAAAACCGCCTGCCTCGCGCTTGCCGGGCCTGGAATCGACGCCACCGGGAGCACGTGCGCCGGTCTATCTGGCATCCATGGGGATCTACGCCTTCACACGTGAGGCCGTGGTGCGAGCGGTCGAGAATGCGGCGCACATGGACTTCGGCCATCATGTGTTGCCCAGCATGCTGTCCAGCGCGCGCGTCCAGGGCTATCTGTATGATGGCTACTGGGAGGACGTGGGGACCGTGCGCTCCTACTTTGAGGCCAACCTGGCGCTGACGAAGGCGGGCTCGGCCTTCAACTTCTACCATCCGAGTTATCCCATCTACACGCAGCGGCCGTTCCTGGCGCCGACTCAGTTCTACTCCTGTCATATCCATGATGCGCTGATCGCGGACGGCTGCTTCCTCGACCGCGTGAACATCGACCGGGCCATCATCGGTGTGCGCAGCCGCATCGGGGCAGACGTCACCATCAAGAATAGCCTCGTGCTCGGCGCCGACGATTATGAGATCGCCGTCGAGGACCAGCCGGGCGTGAATCGGCACCCACACCTCGGCATCGGAGACAACAGCTGGATCGAGAACGCCATCATCGACAAGAATGCGCGCATCGGCAAGAACGTCCGGATCCAAAATGCAAACGGCCTGCGCGACCATGACGGCGACTCCTTCTTCGTGCGGGACGGCATCGTGATCGTCCCCAAGTCCGGCGTCATCCCGGACGGCACCGTGATCTGACGGGGGCTGCCAGGCGGGCGCCGGGGCAGTGAGGGCTAGCGGATGTCGTCCACGTTCACGCCGAGTCGCTCCGCAGAGAGCGCGAGGGTGCGCTCCCAGGCGGGGCGCGTGAAGCAACGTTCGTAGTAGGCCCTGATCCTCGGGAAGGGGACCATCAGGTTGCTCTTGCGAATGGTGCGCAGAACGCCCGCCATCATGATGTCGGCGGCGGTGAAATCGGCGCACGCGATCCACGTGCGCTGATCCAGGCGGCGCTCGACGCCCTCGAGCCAGCGATGAGCGAGCTTGGGCACTTCTTCGTGGAGTGCGAGCGCCGCCTTGCGGCTGTCGAAGATCCCGAGCAGGTCGAGGCACGTCAGGGTTGGCTCGACCGTGCCGACCGCAGCGAAGCACCACTGAATGACGCGGGTGCGGCCCCGGACATCACCGGGGATCAGCTTGCCGGCCTTTTCGGCCAGGTAAAGCACCACCGCCGCGGACTCGGCCACCACGAAGCCATCGTCCTCGATGACCGGCGCTTGGCGGAAGGGGCTCATCCGGCCGTACTCGTCGCTGTCGAGATCTCCAGCCGTATGGTCGAGCGCGCGGACGCGATAGGGCAGGCCCGTCTCCTCGAGCGCCCACTGCGCGCGCAGGTCTTTCGTTTCGCCGACCCCCTCGGGAAAGATACGGCCGAAGCCATAGAGTGTGATCATATTGTCCTCCGTCGCCGCCCTTTTCTTTCGCAGCGCGAGGATGCCACGCCGCGAATCCGGGCGCGAGTGGGACCGGGCAAAGGACGCGTAATCGCGACGTCGGGCGAATGTCAGCGTGTGGAGGGCCCGGCCCCTCGAGTTGTCCGGAGCTTCAGGTTTCCCGAGGAACAAGGCGCTCTCGCGAGGACGAATTCAGGTTCCTCGAGGAACATGACATCCGTCTCCGTAGACCCGCCTCGTTCGGTCCCGAACGTGATTCCGAGCAGCTCGATTCGCTATTCGAGCACGAACTCGACGCGCCGGTTGCGGGCGCGCGCCTTCTCGTCGCTGCCTTCGTCCCTCGGCCGATCGGGGCCGTAGGAGCGCACGCGCAGGCGGAGCGGGTTGACGCCGTGCTGGATCAGGTAGCGGCGCACCGAGTGGGCGCGCTCTTCGCTGAGCTGCATGTTGAAGGCGCGGGGGCCGGTGTCGTCGGTGTGGCCTTCGACGCGCATGTGCTCGATTTCCGGGTTGGCCTTGAGCGTGAGCGCGACTTGATCGAGTAAGCCGTGGGACTCGGGGTCGATCTCGGCCGAACCGGTGCGGAAGCGGATCGTGTCGAGCACCGTGAAGTGCCCGTCTTCGTAGGTGACACGCGGGTCGCCGGAGTCGGGGCAACCGTCGTCGTCATCGACGCCGTTGATGGTCTCCTTGGCGTCCGGGCATTTGTCAAAGACGTCGGCGACGCCGTCGTGGTCGGAATCCGGGTCCTCCTCGGGGCAGCCGTCTGCGTCTTCGATGCCGTCGCGATCCTCCGGATCTTGCGGGCACTCGTCGTCGGCGTCGCTGACGCCGTCGCCGTCGTGGTCGTGGCTGGTAGGTGTGAAGCGGACGCCCAGGAAGCCGCGCACCGTGGGCACGCCGTAGCCGGCGATCACGCCGATACCGGGGCCGCCGATGAGCTGCCAGTCGGAGCTGATGTTGTGGCTCAGGAAGCCGAGCGCCTCGAGCGGCAGCTCTTCGGTGTCGTGCTCGTGCAGGCCGATGCCGCCGTCGAGCTCGATGCCGATCTCGGTCTTGCCGGAGATGCCGCCGAAGCGGTAGCCGAGCGCCGCCGCATAGGCGAGCTCGTCATCGGCGTCGACGTTGAGGAAGCGGGACGTGGAGCGCACCGCGACCCCGAGGTTGAAACCGATGCGCACGCCCGACAGGAAGCGATGCTCGAGCGCCACCTTGGGCACCAGCTCGACCGCGCGCTGGCCGCCGGAGAAGTCACCGCTGTGCGTCGGCAAGCGCACTTCGGCGAGCAGCGCGAGGCCCACGCCGCTCTTCAGATCCGAGAGCAGCTCCAGCTTGGGCACCAGGCGCAGATCGCCGATGCCGCCCCCGGACGGGTTGATGTCGCCCGACTGCAGCACGTAGAGCGGCAGAGCGGCGCCCAGCGCCAGTCTGCGCGTCAGGCTCGCGGAGACGACGGCGTCGAAGCCGAGCCGTCCGCCCACGAAGCTGCGGCTCAGGTTGCCGTTTGCGTCGGCCGTGACCAGCGGGTTGTGCGCGTAGTTCAGCCACAGCCCCAGGTCCCAGCGATCGTCGGGGTGGCGAACGGCCGTGCCTTCGGCATTGACGAAGCCGTCGTGGGTGACGGCAGGTTTGAAGCGCTGCGCGTCGACCTGCGCGCGCGCGTAGGGTGCGAGCAGGAGCGAGAGCAGCCCGAGGCCGCTCAGCAGGGAGGTCGCTCGCGTGCGCCTCAACATGTGCCGCGCCCTCGCCGGCGCCAGCTGCTGAGCGCGAGCGCCGCGCCCAGCGCGCCGATGCCCAGCCAGCGTGCACGGCCTGCGGGCACGGGTGCGCTCGCGCAGGTGAAAGCGCCGCCTTGCACAACTTCGCTATCAATCAGTGCGACGCCCGAGTCGTCGTCGGGTGCGACACACTTGCCATCCGTGCACGTGCCATTGGCCGGGCACTGCTTGTCGCTGGTGCAACTCGCATCCGGCTCGGCCACGTCGGCCACGCCGTTGTGATTGTCGTCGCCGGGAGTGCATGGCCCCGCGCTGCCCACATCGCGATCGCGCAGGGTCCCGCTGATCGAGCGGAACAGCAGCTGGGCCTCGCAGCGGACGCCGAGATGGATCGGTTCGAGGTCGACCGCGAGCTGTACGTAGCCGTTCTGCTCCGCGTTCAAGCGCAGGGGATCGAGATCGATGCCGAGCTCCGGCTGGGCATGCAGCGGCTCAACGTCCGTCAGCGCCTGGTAAGAGCCCATGTTGCCCATGCCGGCGCCGATGCCGTTCGGCGGCTGCCAGCGCCAGGCGCCGATCAAACCGGTGCCCGTCCAGGCCAGCACGTAGTCGTAGCCGCCGGGCGAGCCGTCCGCGTCGAGCGAAGCGTCGACCTCCGGAGCGCGCGCGGGGCCGCCCGTGCGCGTGTCATTGTCGGCATCGACGAACGCGAACGCCTTCAGCGCTGTCGGCGCCGTGCGTGCAGACACGTACATGCGCAGCCAGAGCTGGTTGCGCTGCGTCTCCGCGTACGCGCTGCGCACGTCGGCGGCTTGTTCGGCCTCACCAAAGGTGTTGGCGCCGTCGCCGGCCAGGTCTTCGGAACCGAAGAGCCAGCCTGCCTCGCCCGTCTGATCGACCGCCACGAGCTCGGAGACCGCGGGTGTGGTGCGGTTTTCCGTCCACGTGGCGGCGTGAGCCGGCAGCGCGAGCAGCAGGCTGGACGCGCCGATCAGAGCGGGGAGGAGGCGAAGAGCCAAGGAAGCAGCTCGGGAACTCAAGAGAAGAGCCTCACGGCAAAACGTGCCGCGGCCCGAGAAACGGCGCGTGCTTCACGCCGCTGAACCCCCTGCCTTCGTTTCGTCGCGATCGGCCGCGCTGCTCGGCGACAGGCAGAGTGAATCCGAGCAGTTGTCACCCTGTCGGGTGAGCTGCGCCAGCAGCGGAATCTGGCTCGGCAGTTCCACGACGCGGGCGCATGCTACGCTCCGGTATGTCTCGAGCGAGCGCCGCGCAGCCGGCTTCTGAAGCCGGCGACGCCTGGATCGGCAAGTGCCTCGATGGGCGCTACCGCATCGAAGCGCAGCTGGGCGCGGGCGGCGCGGGCACCGTCTATCGCGCGCGGCATCTCGGTCTCGAGCGGGCCGTCGCGCTGAAGGTGCTGCGCACGCGAGAGCGCTGGGGCTCGCGCAAGCGCTTCGAGCGCGAGGCCCGCGCGCTGGCGCAGCTCTCGCACGAGCACATCGTGGCGGTGTCCGACTGCGGCGTGGACGGCGATGTGCCCTACCTGGTGATGGAGCTCCTGGAAGGCGAGAGCCTCGCGGCGCGGCTGGAGCGCGGCGCCTTGCCGGCAGAGCTCGCCTGCGACCTGCTGCTGCAGCTGCTCGAAGGGCTCTCCTACGTGCACGAGCGTGGGCTGGTGCACCGGGACCTGAAGCCCGGCAACCTGTTCCTGGAGCGCAACGCGCAGGGGCGGGAGCGGCTCAAGCTGCTGGACTTCGGCCTCGCCAAGTTGCTCCAGCAGACCGAAGACGTCGCCGTCACCTTGAGCGGAGAGGTGTTCGGTACGCCGGCGTACATGCCGCCCGAGCAGATCACCGGCGAGAGCATCGACGCGCGCAGCGACGTGTACTCGGTGGGCCTGGTGGCGTTCGAGATGATCGCAGGGCGGCGCGCGTTTCAGGGGCACGAGGCCGAGCTGCTGCGCCAGCACCTGGTGGATCCGTTGCCACGGCTCAGCCAGTTGAAGTCGCCGCCACCGGCGGCTCTCGCCGCCGCGCTCGATCCGGTGTTGCAGCGCGCGACGGACAAGGACAAGACGAAGCGCTTCGCTCAGGCGCGCGAGATGGCCGACGCGCTGCGCGCGGCGCTACCGCTGCGCCCGGAGATCGCGCGCACGACCGGCGCCGGCACCATGTCCGCGCGCAGGACGAGCCCCGGCACCACGCTGCGCGCCCGGAGCCGCCAAGGTAGCCGTGCGGGCAGCGTGTTGCGCGCGGGTGCCATGGCGGTGTGTGTGCTCGCGCTCGCTGCCATCGTGGTAGCAGGTGGCATCATCTACCTGCTGGACGGACCGCGGGCAGACTCCCATCGTGTGCTGTTGAAGCGCGCGATCGCTTCGCTTTGGGGCAGTGTCGACCGCTGACGGCACGGCCGCCGCGTGTGCGCGCCACGGCTACATTTAGCGGGCGCCGTTTCGTCCCGTGAGATCCATATCCCCATGGATCCTGCTCGCGCACGTTCTCAGCCCAATCCGCCCCCCGACGAGTTTCTGCAGCTGGAACCAGAGTCCGATCTGCGTCCGCTGCGTCGCTCCAGCGTGGGCATCTATGTCTTTGCCGTCTTGTTGTCGGTGGCTGCCGTGGGCGTTGGTGCCTACGCCTGGCAGCTACTGAACGAGACCGAAAAATTGAAAGGTGATGTCGCCGGCCTGGAGCAGGTCCGCCAGGAGACGCAGCAGCGCGTCGCCCAGTTGATCGAGAAGAATGGCGAGCAAGAGAAGCTCGCTGCCGCGACCACCAGCGAGCGCGACCAGCTGCGCGAGGCGCTGGCCGCTGCCACGGCACGGCTCACCGAGCTACAGGACGCGAGCGCCGCGAACGACGCGCGCTTGAAGGAGTTCCGCGATCTGCGCGCCAAGTTCCAGCGCATGATCGACAGCGGCGCGCTGGACATCACGATCCGTCGCGGGCGCATGATCGTCGAGATGCCGGCCGCGGTGCTGTTCGACTCGGGCAGCGCCGATCTGTCGAAGGACGGCAAAGAGACGATGGTGCGCGTCGCCAAGATCTTGCGCAGCGTGCCGCGCCATCGCTTCCTGGTCGGCGGGCACACGGATAACGTGCCGGCCGTCAAGGAGTACAAGAGCAACTGGGAGCTGTCCGCGGCGCGCGCGCTGCAAGTGACCGACACCTTGATCGCGCATGGCGTTCCGCCCAAGCGCCTGGTGCTGGCCGGCTACTCCGAATACGACCCGGTCGCGAGCAACGCCAGCGATG
>JAICTU010000506.1 GCA_025936205.1 Polyangiaceae bacterium
CTCGCTGCCTGCGCACTGCTGGCGGCCATCGGCGTGTGGCAGAGAGACCAGTTTCGAGTGGGCCCGAAGATCCGGGACGCCGAGCAGGCCCTGCGCGCCGAACTGTCGGCGGCGCACCACGATCTCCAGCACTACGGCGCCGACGAGTTTCGCCCGAGGACGGCGCGGGTACGCCCCAAGCCGCTCGGCGACGCCCCGGTGATGACGGCAGACCATGGCCTGCTGTCGTTCGCTCCGGAGAGCAATCCGAGCCGGATCGTGGCCGATCTGCAGACCTCGCAGGGCACCTGGGTGCGGCTGCAGCAGCTCTATCTGCCGGGCTGGCAGGTGACCATCAACGGCGTGCGCGTGCCGGATGAGGAGTTGCAGCGCGACGTGCGCAGCGATGGCACGATGCGCTTCCGGGCGCTCTTGCCCCCCGGCGCGGAGCAGGGCCATTTCCGCATCGAAGCCGGCTATGCGGGGCCGCGGGGTGCGCGCACGGGCAACGCGCTGGCGGCGCTCGCGCTGCTCACGCTTGCCGGCTGGAGCTGGTCAGAGCGGCGAGCTCGCGCCGCGGCGTCTCCGCAAAATTCCCCACCGATCTCGCGGCGCCAGGGCGTGGAAGAAACGCCGCCGGAACTGGTCACATGAGCTCTGCCCGAAACTAATTCCTCACCTGACCGTAGGGGTGAAATTCGAATCGACGATCCCCGTCTAGTTTCGAACTCGGTGAGGAGTGACATGAAGAAACTCGGGTCTGGCGCAGTGTTGGTGTTCTCGCTCGCGGCTTGCGGCTCGCAGGCGACGGGCGGTTCCGACGAGACGGCGACGTCGGCTGATCCCTCCGCGCCGGAGGTGGACCTGGCCCCCTCCTCCACGAATGGCCCCTCCAGCGCGGCCCGCATCAACAAGATCCCGTTCGGGGAAGAAGGGGCGTGGACGGGCAACATCGTGCCCGCCGGCGGCCGTGTGCTGGTCAACTTCGGTCCCATGCACGACGTGCTGAGCGCCGATCCGATGAAGCACATCTTCCTGCGCGGCAATCCCGGCGTCTCGGCGGATCGCGTCTTCCTCGCCGCGACCGTGCTCGACACCAAGCTCGGCATCACCTTCGACTTCGAGATCGACTACACGGACGAGGCGACTCCGATCGATCTGGCTCAGCGCGGGCACTTGAACCTGATCGATCGCGGTCCGCCGCAGTCCGTCACCGCCGGACGAGTCACGGTGTCCAGGGCGGGCGCGGGGCGCTTGAGCCTGAAGTTCACACAGCTCCAGCTCGGCACCGAGGACGCGGCGGGCACGATCCTGTCGACCGAGCCGCTCGCGGACGGCATCGTGATCGGTGACGTGGAGCGGGTGTGTCGCAACGGGCTCGACGCCGACGCAGACAATCCCTTCTGCGCCGGTCAGGACTGAGTCATTCCGCTGGCGGCTCTCTGCACCTCCGGCGGGAAGTCTGAGAGCTCGAACACCTGCCGGAGCTCGATCACGTTACCGTCGGCGGCCGGGCAGCGCCGCGCCCACTGCACCGCTTCCTCCTTGGATTTGACCTGAATCATCCAGTACCCGCCGACGACCTCGCGCGCTTCAGTGAAGGGGCCGTCGCTCACGCTGCTCTTTCCGCCCGAAAAGCTCACGCGCGCGCCCTTCGAGAGCGGCTGCAAACCATCGAGCGCGAGCAGCGCCCCGGCTCGCTGCAGCTCGGCGTTGTACTTGATCATGGCCGCCATGGTCTTGGCGTCGGGATTCCAGTTTTCCTCGGGCAGGTTCGGGATCATCAACATCATGAATCGCATCGTCGTGCCTCCAGTCGGACGACGAAGCAGCGGGCGTTGGATCGACACGCAACGAAAAGATCTTCGCGGCATGCGCACAACCCAGCGAAATCATTCAATTGGCCCGCCGCGCTCCCGGCGGTAAGCGCCCGGCGCAACGCCGTGCCAGCGCCGGAAGGCGCGGCTGAACGCCGCCTGATCGGCAAAGCCCGCCCGCCTCGCGACCTCCGCGAGGGGCGCGTGCGGGTCACGCAGCGCCTCCAGCGCCGCATCCTTGCGCACCCGCTCCAGGAGCTCCTGATAGCTCGTGCCGTGCGCTTCCAGCCGGCGCCGCAGCGTGCGCGTACCGAGCCGGAGCTGCCGGGAGAGCGCGCTCGCTGAGGGCGCACCGTCCGGCAGTGCCGCGCGGATCTGGGCGGCCAGCGCCGCGACGAAATCGTGCGCCGGTGGCGCGTCGGCGAGCGCGCGCTCCGCGAGCTGCTCGGCGGTGGCGAGCAAGCGCGCGTCGGGCGCGAGCGTGGGCCGATCGACATCGCTGAGCGCGAACGCGATGCCGTTCTCGCTGCGCTCGAAGCCGACGTCGCGCGTGCCGAAGTGCGCCCGGATCGCCTCCAGCTCGGGCGGCTCCGCGTGCGCAAAGAACACGCGCCGCGGCTGGATCGAGGCGCCCGACAGGCTGCGCGCGTGAAACAGCACGGTGGCGAGCCCGTACTCGTTGCCATAGCGACCACCGGGCGTGCCATTGCGCAAGCGCTGCGTGAGCACGAACTCGCTCTCGGACGCCTCGCAGCCGAAGCTCAGGTGCGCATAGAACAGCGTGGCATAGCGCACGACGCGCTCGAAGGCAGCGCGCAAGGTCGGGCTGGCGCGCGCCGCCAGCTCGCCCACGTTGTAGCTCGGCCACTCGAGCAGCTCCGGCAAGTGCAGCGCCAGCAGCGGATCGCCGAGCGCCCGCGCGCCGGCAGCGATCAAGCGATCGAAGTCGTCGGGCGCCAGCGCCAGCTCCGCGGCGCGCGCCGCTTGCTTCGGCAGACCGAGCGCCGCGAGCAACGGGGCGAGCTCCACGCCACGCTCCGACAGCAGGCGCAGCACGCGGGGGACCACGCGGGTGCTCGCCGCGGCGGCCTTAGCAGATCGGGGCATGGCGGAGGCGGGACATCGGTCACGCGCAGTATGGCACGCCCGGCAAAAGGAATTGGCCCGAGCGGCCATGGCCAGCCCCGGCGGCGCTGGCTAGCCTTTGTGAAGCACGGGCCGCGCGGCGGTCCGTCGGAAGGAAATCATGGACAAGATCAGCGGCTTCAAATCGATCGTGCTCACCACCGACCATCTGGACGCGACTGCTCGCTTTTACCGCGAGGTGCTGGAGCTGCCCATCGAGCTGGAGCGCCACCGCGGCACCGAGCCTCACTGGGCCGGCCAGGTCGGGACGCTGCATTTCGCGCTGCATGCACGCGCCGGCTTCTGGCTGCCATCGGCCCCCGACAGCGGCGACACCGTCGTCAGCTTCACGGCAGCGGCGCTAGAGCCGCTCGAGGCGCGCTGCGCGGCGCAGGGCGTGCCGGTCGTCGCCCGCAACCGCATCGGGCCGATGTCGTTCCTCGCCGTGCGCGACCCCGACGGCCGCCATGTCTGCATCGGCACGCCCTGGCCCGAGCGCGGCCGTGCCGCGCACTGAGCCGTGGAGTGGGCTCTCCTGATGGGCTCGGGGCCGTGTGGCTCCGAGCCCATCCCCAGCCCTGTTTGCTCAGTCGCGTCCGGGTACGGGTTTGCCGGGGGGTACGGGCTCGCCCGTCTCGTTCGCGGGCTGAGTGGCTTCACCGGCGGGCGCCGGCGTCTCACCGGTGCCGATCGGACAGCCAGCGGGAACGGTGCTGGGGCCAGCGGCGGCACCCGTCGTGGGGTATGGCAGCGGCGTGCCGTCGGGCGCGCGCGTCGGACGACTGCCGTCGGGCGCAGGGGGCGGCGGCGGAACGGGAGGATCATTGGCGGGCACGCCGGCTGCGTCGACGGGAATCGGCGGGCACACGATCGGCGTGCCGTCGGGCGCCAGCGGGGGCGAGGCCAGC
Organism: Polyangiaceae bacterium; assembly: GCA_025936205.1. Next base: position 3,830 of record JAICTU010000506.1, read on the forward strand.
GGGGGATCATCGTTCGCGGGCATGGGGGCCTGAGTGCTGGGTGCCGTGGGGTAGCCGGGGGACGGCGCGGCGCTGCTGCTGCCGGATCCGCTGCTGGTGCCGTTGCCGCTGCCGAGCAGCTCTTCCGCGCCCAGCTCCAGCTCGGCTGCGCTGCACCCGAACAGCAGCAGCGCAAGCGCGGAACCGCGCAGCGAGGTCTTCAGCCATGAGTGTTTCATCGAGATTCTCCTTCTGGCGACCTCGACTCGGGGCGCGGGGTGTCCCCGTAGTGAGAACGAGGGCCGATCACTTCGTGTCCGGAGCCTCCGAGCGCGGAACTGCAATCGACGGTAGCCGGCAACTGCGCCGCACCTGCTCGGCGAACAGCGATCGGGGATGACTGTCGAGAAAGAGCTGCGCGTGCTGCGGGCTGATGCGCAGCTGGCAGTCGATCATCGCGAGCAGGGCGTCGCGTTCTTCACTCAACACGCCCCTGGGGAAGCGCCGCCGATGGAGCGAGGCGGCCTGCAGCGCCGACCGGTAGCGGCGGGCGCGAAACTCATCGCGCGCTTGGCTGATCAGCTGCAGCTCCAGCGCGTTCAGATCGCTCGGCGGCGGGGCGCGCCGCGCCGGGTGTTGCGCGTCGAGCTGCAGCGGATCGGGCGGCGCGAGGGGCGGCGGTTCGGCGAACACCGGCGGCAGGGCCTGCACGGGCGGTGGCAACACGGGCGGCGGCAACACGGGCGGCGGCAACACGGGCGGCGGCAACACGGGCGGCGGCACCGCCTGCTGCACGGGCGCTGACTTTGTGCGCGTTCCGAGCGCCTGCTCGATGGCCGCGCCCAGCTCCGCGAAGGCGCCGCGGTGCTGCGCAAACGCCGCCAGACTGCCCGTGCAGACCAGCGCCGCGATCGCCCAGGCGAAGCGCGCCGCCGGGCGGGGCCGCACACCAGATCTGGGGCGCGCCACGAACGCGGCTTCGTCGCCCAGCCGGCGCTCGAACGCCGCCAGCACGCTGCGCCGTTCGGCGGGGCTGACCTCGTCGCCGCCGCGCGCCGCGCCGATCAGCACGCGCGCGTCGTCGCTCAGCAGCTCGCGCTCGGGCTTCATCTCAGCCCTCCGGGCCAGCGCCGCGCGCGCTCGCGGCGCACGGCCGCATCGAACTCGCGCCGGGCGCTGCGCAGCCGGCTCTTGCAAGTGCTGGCGCGCAGCCCGAGCGCGGCCGCCGCGGCTTCGACGGAGAGCTCTTCCAGCTCCACCAGCACGAACACCTCGCGCACGGCGGCCGGCAGCTCGTCGAGCAGCTCGTGCAACAGCTCGCTCGCGGCGCGTTGCTCCAGCTGCTCGAAGGGGCTCGGCGTGCTGCTCGCCGCCGCGTCCAGCGCCTGTGGCCGCTGTCGATCGAACACGCGGCTCGCGCGCCGCGCGCTGCGCCGGTGGCCGCTCGCCACGCGCAGCACGATGCCGTACACCCAGGTGCGGAAGCTGGCCTCGCCGCGAAACTCCTCCCGCCGGCGGTGCACCACGAGCAGTGTGTCTTGCACGGCGTCGGGCAGCACCAGCTCGGGTACCCCGAGACGGCGCAGGGCACGCCAGGCGAGATCGACGATGTCGGCATAGAGTAGGTCGAGCTCGTTGCTGCCGAGCGCTGGGGTCGCCACGGAGGTCGAGAGAGGAGCGGTCGGCAGCGGCACGAGCAAAGGGCCTTCTCGCCGTGAGTGGCCGGCAGCGCAGGCGCCGGAACTCGAAAATGCAGCGGTCAGCCACGCCGGCTCCGGCCGCCAGGTTGTGCGGAAGCGGAACGGCGGCTCCACTCAGAGCGACCACTCGGCGCCGACCAGGACCGCCGAATCCAGCTGCGGCAGCTCGTAGACGCGCCCCCAGGGCGCGACCCGGGCGAAGGCGCGCCGCGCGCTCCAGCTGCTGCGCAGCTCCGCGGACACCGCCCAGCGCGACGTCACGGGCAAGCTCAGCCAGCTGGCAGCGCCCAGCTGGGGGAGCCAGATCAGATCGCTCGCGGGGCGGCTGGGCCCGAGCGACATGCCGCGCACCAGCTCCAGACGCGGACCGGCGCACAGACCCCAGCGGATCGCGCGCACGGTGCGCCCGCACAGCTCCAGCGAGCCGTCGAAGCGCTGCAGATCGACGGAGATCCCATGCTCGGCGCCGATCGATCCAAAGGGCTGGCGCGCGCTCAGGCCCGCGCGGGTCCCCCAGCCATTCCACCAGGCGCCGGCGTCGAGCGCGGCGCCCAGCTCGGGTGTCGAATTGCCAGCGAGCCCGAACAGGGAGCTGACGCGCAGGCTCCAGGCGCGCGAAGCGCGGCGCGCTGGGGCAGAAGGCTCGGGGCCGCTGTCTTGCACTGCAGAGGAGGGCTGCGGAGATGCCACGTGCTGGGGCGATGGCGAGGGTGCCGGCGGAGCTGCAGCGGACTCGGGCGCGGCGGGCTCCGGTGATGCAGGGGTTGCTGCCTCCGGGGTTGCGGGCTCGCCCGCGCGCAGCTCGGCGCCGGCTGCGCTGCCTTCGGCGCTTTCGCTCTCCGGCGCCGTCGGCTCGAGCAGCGACAA
>JAICTU010000447.1 GCA_025936205.1 Polyangiaceae bacterium
AAGGTGGCGCTCTGGGTGCAGCCGGTCGAGCAGCTCTCGGCAAAGCTGTCGCCGGGGATGATCAGCTCAGCGTTGGCGTGCTTGCAGCGCAGGCTCAGCTCGGAGGCATCGAAGCCCGTGCCGCGCAGCTCGAGGGTCTGGCCCGAGCCGTTGACGAGCGATTGCGGCACGGCGTCGCTGATGGCCGGCAAGGCTCCCGCCACGGAGGTGAAGGCATCGCTCAGCACCGCCACGGCGCCGTCGGGCCAGACCAGCACCAGGTCGTACTGACCCGCGGGCGTCCCCGCCGGCGCGACGGCGGTCAGCGTCGTGGCATTGATGGGCGTGACGGATTGCAGCTGCACCGCCGGCGCATCACCCGGCGGATTCAGGAACGCGCGCGGCACGCCGCTCGCCGTCGACGGGCTGCCCAGCACGATCTGGAGCGGTTGCGACGAAGCGTCGCGGCCGAACGGCGGCGTCACGGTGCCGGCGTTGATGCTCAGGTTGTTGGTGACGCTGATCGCGTGTGTCATGATCGCCGCGCAACCGCTGCCGTCGTTGACGGCCATGTCGTAGTCGCCGGGCGCCGTGCCCGCGGGCACGGTGGCCTGGATCTGCGTCGTCTTGCCGGGTGCGAGCGCGGCAGTGAGCGTGATCGGCGTAGCGTTGGTGCTGCCGCTCGGCCACATCGTGACCGTGAAGGGCGGCTGGAGCGCCGTGACGAACAGGTTCACCTTGGTGTTGATGTCGTTGTAGGCGACGCTGGGATCAGCGTTGAACAGCACGGGTCCGTCCGTGCCGACCACGGTCTGATGGGGGAGGGGGCGATCCTGGCAGCCATCCGGATTCTGGACGGTGATGGTGCACGTGTCGCCGGGCGTGACGCCAGGGCCGAAGGTCATGCTGAGCTGGCTGCCGTTGCCGGAGATCGAGGTGAGCGAGGACTGCAGCTTCGTGCCGTTGTTGCACGAGAGCTGGGCGGTCGCGCCTGCGACAAAGTCGGAGCCCGAAGCAACCAGCACGCTGCCGCCGGCGCAGACCGTGCCGGGAGCGACGCTATCGACTTTCGGCGGCGGCTCGATCTTGAAATCGATGTCCGCGGTCGAGGTGCAGCCGATCGGGTCGGGGTTGGTCACGTGCAGCGCGTACGTCCCGGCCGGAAAGGCCTGCGTCGGCAGCGTGAAGGTCAAGCCATCGCACAGCTCGAGCCCGAAGCCCGTGGGCGTGCCGGCGGGCGCTGCGCAGTTGGTGAGCGAGTCTGGTTGGAAAGTGGTAGCGGTGCCGCTGGCATTGGTGACCGTGACGATCGGATTCACCGTGCCGCCGACACGCGCGAACGAGCCGCCCGTGACGATCATCTGCTGGGCGTTCTGATCGATGCAGATCGCAGCGGGCGTGACGCTGCTCACGGCCGGAGCGGGGACCACGACTAGCTGCTGGTGTTCGATCGAGGCGCAGTCGGCGGGCGCGGTGCTGCTCACGACCACGTCGTGCACGCCCGCGGCGAACTCGCCCTTGTTTAACGTGAGGGTGAGCCCGTCACAGAGCTCGATCTGTCCTGCGGCGAAGTTGCCGGGAACCTGCTGGCAATTCTTGGTGGTGACCGTGGTGGCCGCTTTCCCGCTCAGCGCGACCTGGGGAGCGGTTCCGTCCAGGCTGAGGAAGCTGCTGCCGGAGATGCTCACTCTGCGGTTGCTCTGATCGGTGCACAGGGCGAGTGGCGCCTTCACGCTCGAGTCGTCGATCGAGAGCGCGCTCACCTTCGGCGGATCGATCACCGCCAGGCTCCGCGGCAAGGCTTGCAGCCTCTTGCCGTCGGGGTTGGTCACTTGCACGTCGTACAGGCCGGCGTCGAGGAACATGCCGGTGCCGCTCGCTTCATCGGGATCGCTGATGCGCAAGCTCATCTGATCGCGGCTTTGCCAGCTGAGCTCGCCCGCGTGTTCGCCATCGGGCTTGCCCGAGAAGGCGACCGCCGTGCCGCTCGAGGCAGCGCCGGTCAGGTCCGCGCTGCGCGTCACGTTCACGGTGGGCAGCTGCAGGATCGGTGGCTCTGCCAGCACGTTGCTGGGCATGGGAGCGAATCCGCTGCCGCTGAGCAGCAGCGCCGTCTCGGGCGTGAGGCGCTGCGCATTGCACAGCAGATCGGGCCCCACGCTCTGGAGTGTGAGCTTGGGGCTCTTCACATCGTGCGCGCAACCGAGCGCGCACGAGCCGAAAAGACCGGCGATTAAGCCAAGATTCAGAGACCTGTGCGACATGAAGCTACCCTTCCCCTGAAGAACTCGATCGACGCCGGGCGAGGGATGCGCGGCAGTCGGGGCATCAGACGAGGCACCTGGGGCGCGAGTTCCCGCGTCCCTCGTGGCTGAAGATTCACTGCCACCGCGCGCTTGTCGTTGGGTGGCGCCCAATGTGGGCGCCCGCCGTCCATCCAGCTGGGCTCACGCGCGGGAACTTTTCGCCCGTATCTTCGTCTGATTGGTTTTGGAGAGCGTGTCTCCAGATGTGTTTCAAAAGGCCAAGGCGGGCGATCCGCTGGCCTTTCAGGAGCTGATCCGGCCTCACCTGGATTCGCTGAGAAGATTCGTGTATTCGCTGTCGAAGAACTGGCAGGACGCGGACGACATCGCACAAGAGGCGTTGATCAAGGCGTTCCGTGCCTTTCCGACCTACGACGGGCGTGCCGCGCTCTCGACCTGGTTGTACACGGTCGCGCGCAGCGCCAGCATCGATTGGCATCGCAGCCGGCTGGGCAAGGCCTCGCAGCGCGAGAATCCGCTGCCCAGCGCGCACCCCGCTGCGGATCCCGGGCTCGACGAGGCCGCCAGTCAGCGACAAGACCGCGAGCGACTGTGGCAGGCGATCTGGCGGCTGGAGGAGCGGAACCGCATCCCGCTCGTGTTGTTCGAGGTCGAAGGCCTGTCTTACGACGAGATCGCCGCGATCGAGGGCGTGCCGGTCGGCACGGTGCGCTCGCGCATCAGCCGGGCACGCCAAGCCTTGCGCGAGTGGCTTGCGGAGAGCGAGCCCAAGAGTGGGCTGCGCGGAGACGAAGAGTTGGCACCCGCCATCGGGAGAACGCACGGATGAACGAAGCAGTGCTGAGCGAACGCCTACGGTCCTTGCGAGAGCCAGCGCCGCGCAACGGTTTTGACGAGCGCTTGCAGCAGGCGCTGTGGCGCGAGGCGGGAGAGTTGCGTGCGGAACGAGCGCGCGGCGTGGAACTCACGGCGCAGGGGGGCGGCTCGTTGCGGCGCGTGCGGCGCTTCGGTGGCCGCGTCGGGCTCGGAATGATGATCGTCTGCGGCGCGACCGCCGCGGCCGCCGCGGGCGGTATCTGGGCCGCCGTGGCCTATTCGCAGCGCTCCGCCTCGGAATCCTCGGTGCCCCGCGCGGCTCCCGAAGCAACCACGGCAGAGGTGAAGCGGGTCGCAGTGCCGACGGTTCCGGCACAGCCGCCGAGTGCCGCGGAGCCGCCGAGTGCCGCGGAGTCGCCGAGCGCCGCGCAGTCCGGCCTGGTAACGCCGCCGTCCGAGCCTGCCAATGCCCCCGGGCGCGCCACCGATCCGGCCCGGGCTACATCCGCGCGAGAAAAACCGCGGACCAGCGCCAACCCGGAGTCCACTCCCGCCGAGCGCGCGCCGACGGCGCTGGTGCCGTTCGAGTTGCCGACCCGAGCTGGCGCCGAGCGTTCCAGTGCGGATGGCGCCGCGCCGGCGCGGCCCTCGCGGCTCGACCGCCTGCAGCTTCCGGAGCCGCGCGGCTCGACCGCCAGTGCCAACGCCGACCGGGCCGTACCCGGGCTACCCGCCCGTGCCGATCGCCGTTCGCGCCCCGACAACTCGGCGTCCGAGCGCGGAGCGGCTCCGCCGGGACTCGAGATCGCCCGCGAGCGCGCGAGCGAGAAGGCCGAGCGCGGCCAGGAGCGGGCCAGGGAAGCCCGTGAGCGCAAGTAGAGGACAGGCTCTCGATCGGTCCTTTCTGGCAGCTGCAGCGACGGCTGCCAGCCTCTTTTGCACGCCCGCGCCAGCGGCTGCGGCACCGTCGAAGGCTGCCGCCGCCTCGAAGGCAGCCACGAAAACTGCCGAGCGCCTGAGCGAGGCAACCGAGCACTTTCGCGCCGGGCGCTACGCGCAGGCGCGCGCGCTGTTCGATGAGGTCCTGGCTCGAGACCCAAGAGTTCCTGATCGTGCCACCATTGCCTTCAACGCGGCAGTGTCGAGCTACGCGCTGGAGGAATATGCCGACGCGCTGGCGCGCTTCGAGGCGATCCGCCGCGACTTCCCCAAGCTCGCTGAGCTGGCACGGGTCAACGCCGGGTTTGCAGCGCTGCGCGTCGGAGAACTCGATGCCGCACAAAACTATGCCAACGCCGAGTGTCAGCAAGCCGACGTCGAACAGCGCCGGCAGCAGCTGATCCAGGAGTTGGCCCACGAGCGCGAAGCGCGCCGGCAGCATGAGGTGGGTACGCTGATCGACGCCGGCTTCGACGCCGTCGCGCAGCAGCGCTGGCCCGCGGCGCGCGAGAGCTTTCAGAAGGCGATCGCGCTCGCCCCCGGCGACGCCAAGACCGACCTCGCGGACGCGCATTATGGTCTCGGCATGGTGGAGAGCGCGAACGGGGACTGGGCGCGCGCCCAGCTGCACTTCGAGGCGAGCCTCGCGCAGCGGCCCGGCGACGCGCGCACGCTGCTTGCGCTGGGCCGCGCCGCCGAGGAGGCTGCCGATGCGAGCCGTGCGGAGGCCGCTTACGACACTGCCTTGAAGCTGTCGCTGCCCCCAGCGCAGGTCGAGGATACGGAGCGCTCCTTGCGGCGCCTGTATCCGTTGCCCCTGACCGGTGCGACCGCTTTTGGCTCGTTCGCCGCGGGGGTCGACGGCAATGCCACCCAATCGGGCTCGGCGGACGTGCTCGCGGCCAGCGCCGCGCAGACGCGCGCCAGCCCGTATCTGTCGAGCTTCGTGGAGCTCGGCTGGATGTTTCGGGCCTCGCGGCGCACCGCACTCGGGCTGAACTACTCCGGCGACCTGCTCGCGCTGCTGGCGACCGGCGTGACCGATCTGAGCCTGCAGAGCCACGAGCTGGTGGGGCGCGCACAATGGGCTCCCAATCCCGGGGTCCGGCTGCGTTTCGATGCCGGCGCTGCCTATGTGCTCACGGGCCTCGACCCGATGCTGGCTTTCGAATGGGATGGCGTACTCGCGCTGGCAGCGGACCTGGCGACGGGGCAGCGCTCGCGTGCGAGGTTCCAGCTCAGTGAACGTCTGGTGCAAGCCAGCGCGCTCTCCTATCTCGACGGCCACCGGCTGCAGCTGCTCGCGAGCGAGCTCTGGTCGCTCGGCGCCTGGGAGCTCTCGCTGCAGGCTTCCCTGCGCTACAACGCGGCGGGCACCCAGCAGGTCGAGCTGTTGCCCAGCGAGTACACAGCCTGCAGTCCCAACTGCGACCGCAGGGGCTACCGCAATCCCCAGAGCTACCTTTCACCTGGGGTGGGCGCCGGCGCTGCCTGGCAAGCCACGTCCGCTTTGCGCTTTTCGGCGCTCGGTCGCTTGGAGTATCGCGGCTACCTCGATCCGAGCGGCATCCCCGGAGTGCTCGCCAGCCAGAAGAACCGCCAGGACTGGCGCTGGCGCGGGCAGCTGGGCGGCGAGCTCAGCCTCGATGCGCGCCATCAACTGAACCTCACCCTGCAGCAGACGCTGCTCGTCAGCCTCTCGAACATGGCCTACGATGCCGGCGACGCCATCCACCAGTACGACTACGGCGACCGCAACTTCGTGCAGCCCACGACCGAGCTGGGGATCTCCGCCAGCTTTCCCTAGAGCCCATGTCGGGCTCTAGCCGTTCGAGCTCGGTCCCGAGTCGGTGCTGGCGTCGGGAGCGGATTCGGGCGGCGGCTGGATCACGGGCGCCGGTGTCGGTGGCCGCAGGTTGGAATCGTCGGGCTCGCTGTTCGTGCCCTCCGCGGAAAAGCAGCGCCCGGTGTTGCAGAGCAGGCCGGGATCGCAACCGCCCGAGCTGGTGCAGCCGCAGGCACGCGTGCCGAGCGCGCAGCTGCTGGGCGCGCCTGCGTCGACGGCCAGGTTCGTGCTCGTCTTCGCCGCATCGTCGGCGCAGCCCCCCACCAGCAGCCCGGCAGGCAGCAGCGCGAGCAGCGGAATCGCGAGCAGCGCGAGCGAGCCTCCGAGTGGGGATTCGAACATGCGGCGAGCCTACCACGCCCGAAGTGCTCGCTCACTCGCCCGCAGGCGAGACGCGCATTGCACCGGCATGACCCACTGCTACCTTTCTCCGCACCAAGATGCTGCAGGTGGCTCCAGACTGGGTGATTCCATCGGAGGACTTGCAGTTCCAGTTCGTGCGCAGCAGCGGCCCCGGCGGCCAGAACGTGAACAAGGTCTCGAGCAAGGTCGAGCTGCGCTTCGCGCTGGCCGCGACGGTCGCGCTCTCGCCCGCGCAGAAGCGGCGGCTGGCCGCGGCGTTCCCGTCCTACGTGACGCGGGCGGGTGATTTCTTGCTCAGCGGCGACCGCTTTCGCTCGCGGGTCCAGAACGAGCGCGACGTGTGCGAGCGCCTGGCGCAGATGCTGCTCTCGGTGCGGCGTGCTCCTCCGCGGCGCGTGCCGACGCGTCCGAGCCGGGCGGCGAAGCAACGCCGCGTGGCCGCCAAGCGAGCGCGCGGCGACACCAAGCGCGAGCGCCGTGGGTCCGGCTCCGACGGCTGACCTCTCCTCAGCTGGCGGTGGGGCTTCGGGCACCGGGCCGGCCGTGTCGGGGCGCGAGGTCCCGAGCCACGTGATAGAACCCTCGTCTCCGCATGAATCGATCCATCCGTCCTTCGTCCCGCGCACCCGCCGGGGGAACCCGCAATTCGGGAGAGCCGGCACCCGGAGGGCGCCCCAGCCTGCCGCCGACCCAACCGTTCTCCTGGAAGGCCTGGGTGTTCCTGGCGCTCCTGCTGGGCGGAATGGCGGTGTGGCAGTCGATGAATCAAGAGCAGGCGTATCCCGCGATCGATTACTCGGAGTTCTTTCAGCTGGTCGAGCAGCAGAAGGTCGCCACCATCACCTGGAAGGGCGACACGGTCATCGGCGAGCTGAAGAAGGCCGAGCAGCGCCAGAACCAGAGCTTCGACCGCTTTCAGACGGTGCTGCCCGAGGCCGACACGGAGCTCTTGCCGGCGCTGCGCAAGAACGGCGTGAACGTGAAGGTGCGCAGCCAGGAGGCGCCTCTCCCGCTGCAGATCGCCGGGGCGCTGTTGCCCTGGGTGCTGATCATCGGCGTCTGGATCTGGCTCTCGCGGCGCGCGCAGCAAATGATGGTCGGGGGTGGGCCGCTCGCGGGGGTGCTCAAGGGCCGCAGCCGGCGCTTCGACAAGCAGTCGGCGGTGTCGGTCAGCTTCAAGGACGTGGCGGGGCTGCGCGCCGCCAAGCAGGACCTGAAGGAGGTGGTCGCGTTCCTGAAGGCGCCGGAGAAGTTCCGCCGCCTCGGCAGCAAGGTACCGCGCGGAGTGCTGCTGGTGGGGCCGCCCGGCACGGGCAAGACGTTGCTGGCGCGTGCCGTCGCCGGTGAGGCGGGCGTCGCGTTCTTCTCGATCAGCGCCTCCGAGTTCATCGAGATGTTCGTGGGC
>JAICTU010000575.1 GCA_025936205.1 Polyangiaceae bacterium
AATCGGTGTTCGAATCACTGCACCGGAACCGCTGCCGCAGCCTGCGCTGTCGGCAGCGCCTAGCTTTGGGCCCGGGGGTGAGGAGGGAAACCCTGAGGCCGACTCCTGAGGCCGACTCCTGAGGCCGACTCCTGAGGCCGACTGCGGCGGCCGACTGCGGCGGGGTAGGGCTGCGGGTTGTGTTTCCTCGCACGGGGGCTAACATCCCGTGATCTTCGTGGCCCCACCGCCGGCGTCCTTCAAAGCTACCCTCGTCGGCTGGTGCTTCGGCGCCCTCTGGTTCCTCGCGCTGCCCGCGGCGCTGGTGCTGGTGGTCGTGACCTGGTCGGATTCCGCAGGCGCCTGGGCGGGGGAGCTGGCCGAGGTGGTGCGCGACCAGCGCGTACCCGTCGCCATCCTGGTGTTCACGCTCGCCGAGATGGCGGCGTATCATCTGCGCTACCGGCTGCCCTTTGCGAACCGGGTCGAGTCGCTCGGTCCGCTCGGGTTGCCGCCCGACGCGCGGGAAGACTTCCAGGTCGCGCAGGCGTTCCTGGAGCAGAGCGAGCGCACGCTGAAGCGGCCCGCGCGCTCTGGTGCCGCGGACTCGCCGCTGGCGTTTGCCCCGAGCCCGCAGCTCGCCGGGGCGCTCGAATCGCTGCGCACGGAGCTCGAGCGCGAGCCCCCCGATGCCGCAGCATTCCGGGCCGCGTACGGCTCGGCTCAGCAGCTCGCCGCGGAGCAACTGGCCGGTGCGCAAAAGAGCGAGGCACGGCGCACGCTGGAGTCGCTGGCTGCCGCGGCATTGATCGCGCTCGGGCTGCGCGCGTTCGTGTTCGAAGCCTTTCGCATCCCCAGCGGCTCGATGCTGCCGACGTTGCAGGTGGGCGATCACATTTTCGTGAACAAGCTGCGCTATGGCGCGCTCTTGCCGTTCAGCGAGACGCGGCTCTTCGCGCAGCTGCCGCCCGAGCGCGCGGACGTGATCGTGTTCGAGTTCCCCGACGACGATCCGCAAAATGAGCGGCAGGATTTCGTGAAACGCGTGATCGCGCTGCCCGGCGACACGCTGGAGGCCGATCGCGGCCATCCGGTGATCAACGGCTGGGCCGTGCCTTATTGTCGCGCCGGGCGGTACCACTACGGAGAGAACGACGGCCGCGCCTTCGAGTGGGGCGAGCTCGATGTCGAGTTCTTGAACGATCACGCGTATCTGACGCTGTACGGGGAAGAAGGTGACCCCGCCTACGAGCACGAGGGCCCGTTCCACGTCGGCAGCGGCGAGGTGTACGTGATGGGCGACAACCGCAACGACAGCCTCGATTCACGGCGCTGGCATCACGGTGCGGGCGGAGGGGTGCCGGACGCCAACCTGCGCGGCCGCGCGAGCCGCATCTGGCTGCCGCTCTCGAGGATGATGCTGCCGATCATGGGCGCGCCGAAGCTGCCGGACGGGATGCCCCGTGAGTTGACCGAGGGGGTCGAGCGCTGCCTGGCTCAACCGCCGGCGCAGACGCGCCCGCCTGCGGCGGTCGCCCCGCAGGGCCAACATCCTTTGGGATGAGCCTTCGAGAGTCGGGTCAACGGCCGTATTTCCGAGCCTTCGGCGCCATTTGCTGAACGTGTGACCCCCTGGTTTCTACCTTTGCTCATGGAGGGTTGTCGGGGTGGTCAGGGTTTGCTTGACAAGCGACCCGCGCTGCCTATCCTCCACCTCCCCTGAAACCGGGGACCCGCACGATCGCGATTCGTTCGCTCGTTGCGAGCCCGCCGAGTCACCGGGGCCCGAACCGTCTACACGAGATCTGCGGATCGCAGATCGAAGGGTGCACGGAGCGGGGCGACGGGTCGCTGAATCGCGCCTCGATCGCGCGCCTCTCTCACGCCTCTCACTCTACGTTACTTTCGCATGCCTACCATCCAGCAGCTGATTCGCCAGGGCCGCCTTGCCGCCAGCTTCAAGACGAACTCGCCCGCGCTTCGTTCCTGCCCGCAAAAGCGTGGCGTCTGCGTTCGCGTCTACACGGTGACCCCGAAGAAGCCGAACTCGGCGCTCCGCAAGGTCTGCCGCGTGCGCCTGACCAACGGCATGGAAGTGACGAGCTACATCCCCGGTGAGGGGCACAACCTGCAGGAGCACAGCGTGGTGCTGATCCGTGGCGGCCGCGTGAAGGACCTGCCCGGTGTCCGCTATCACGTGGTGCGCGGCACGCTCGACTCTTCGGGCGCGTCCGGCCCGAGCAGCACCAACAAGGCGAACCGCAACGCCAAGCGTTCGAAGTACGGCGTCAAGCGCCCGAAGTCCTGATCGCAGCGTCCTGATCGGAGAAGGCGTGAGCCCGCGTTCGCTCACCAAAGTTTTTGTTCGGTAGAAGTCAGTTAGAGGAGCCCATCGATGCCCCGTCGGCGAGAAGTCCCCAAGCGCAGAATCATCCCGGATCCCATCTACAGCGATAAGCTGGTGACCAAGTTCACCAATTCGCTCATGGTGGACGGCAAGAAGTCGACGGCCGAAGGCATTTTGTACGGCTCGTTCGACATCATCAAGTCGCGCTTCAAGGAGGATCCGCTGGAGATCTTCCGCAAGGCGCTCGACAACGTGAAGCCCAAGCTCGAGGTCAAGAGCCGCCGCGTCGGTGGTGCGACCTACCAGGTGCCGATGGAGGTGCGACCGGAGCGCCGCGTCGCCCTGGGCATGCGCTGGCTGGTCCAGCACTCCCGCACGCGCGGTGAGAAGACCATGCGCGAGCGTCTGGCCGCTGAACTGGTCGATGCGTCGCAGTTGCGTGGCGGAGCCGTGAAGAAGAAGGACGACACGCATCGCATGGCGGACGCCAACAAGGCGTTCGCTCACTATCGCTGGTAGTCTGGGCGCTGGTAGTTTTTGGCGCTGGTAGTAGCTGGCCGTTGGTAGTCGCTGGATGCTTTATTCGTGGGCAGTTGGCTCTCCAGAGTTAATGCCCAGAGTCCCCCATGGCCCGCGAATATCCCCTCGAGCGCACGCGCAATATCGGCATCATGGCCCATATTGATGCGGGCAAGACTACCTTCACCGAGCGGATCCTCTTCTACACCGGCACCAGCCACAAGATTGGCGAGGTCCATGATGGCGCGGCCACCATGGACTGGATGGAGCAGGAGCAAGAGCGCGGCATCACCATCACCAGCGCCGCGACCAACTGCTTCTGGACGCCGAGCTCGGGACCTTCCAAGGAAAAGTCCCACCGCATCAACATCATCGACACTCCGGGCCACGTCGACTTCACCATTGAAGTAGAGCGCTCGCTGCGCGTGCTCGATGGCGCGATCGCGTTGTTCGACGGCGGCAACGGCGTCGAGCCGCAGACGGAGACGGTCTGGCGTCAGGCGGATCGCTACAAGGTTCCGCGGCTCGCGTTCGTCAACAAGATGGACAAGACGGGCGCCGACTTCCAGATGAACCTGGATTCGATGCGCGAGCGGCTGGGCTGCGTGCCCGTGCCGATCACGTGGCCCGTGGGGCAGGAGGATCAGTTCCGCGGCGTCGTGGATTTGATCCGCATGAAGGCGGCCTTCTACGACGAGCAGAGCCAGGGCACGCAGTACACCTGGGAGGATATCCCCGCTGACCTGCTGCCCGTGTGCAAGGCCAAGCGCGAGGCGTTGATCGAGGCATGCGCCGACCTCGACGAGGCCATCATGGCCAAGTTCCTCGAGAACGACTTGGCCGCCGTCAGCGACGACGCGATCTACGCGGCGCTGCGCAAGGGCACGCTGGAGTTCAAGATCGTACCCGTTTTGTGCGGGTCCGCCTTCAAGAACAAGGGCGTTCAGATCGCGCTCGACGCGGTGTGCTCGCTCTTGCCGTCGCCGACGGACATCCCGCCCGTGCACGGTGTAGACACCGGCAAGGGTGACAAGGTGCTGACGCGCAAGGCCAGCGACGACGAGCCGTTCGCCGCGCTCGCGTTCAAGATCGCCAACGACCCCTTCGTCGGCAATCTCACGTTTTTCCGCGTGTACAGCGGGCACGTGAACAGCGGCACGTTCGTGTACAACTCGATCCGCGGCAAGCGCGAGCGCCTGGGGCGTATCCTGCGCATGCACGCCAACAAGCGCGAGGAGCTGCGCGAGTGTAACTCGGGCAACATCTACGCGGCGGTCGGCTTCCGCGAGACGCGCACCGGCGACACGCTGTGCGACGAGAAGCACCCCATCATCTTGGAGAAGATGGTCTTCCCGGATCCGGTGATCTCGATCGCGATCGAGCCCCGGACGCAGGCTGACATCGACAAGCTCGGCATCAGCCTGCAGAAGCTTGCCTACGAGGACCCGTCGTTCCGCACCTACACGAACGAGGAGACGGGCCAGACCATCATCGCCGGCATGGGCGAGCTGCACCTCGAGATCATCGTCGACCGGCTCAAGCGCGAGTTCAAGGTCGAGGCCAACGTCGGCAAGCCGGAGGTGGCGTACCGCGAGGCGATCAGCAAGAAGGTGCGCTGCGAGCACAAATACGTGCGGCAGACGGGCGGCCACGGCCAGTACGGCCATGTGATCATGACGATCGAGCCGCTGGAGCGCGGCAGCGGCTTCGTGTTCGAGAACGAAGTCGTCGGTGGCACCATCCCGCGCGAGTTCATCCCTTCGATCGAGAAGGGCGTCCGTGACGCGCTGGGGCGCGGTGTGCTCGCCCATTACCCGCTGATCGACGTCAAGGCGACGCTGCTCGACGGCAGCTTCCACGAGGTGGACTCGTCGGGGCCCGCCTTCGAGATCGCCGCCTCTCTGGCCTTCCAGGACGGCGCCAAGGAGGCGGGCCTGCACCTGCTCGAGCCGGTGATGAGTGTCGAGGTCGTCACGCAGGACAACAACATGGGCGACGTGATCGGGGACCTGAACGCCCGGCGCGGGCGCATCGTGGGCATGAACCCGCGCGGTCCCAACCAGGTGATCGACGCCGAGGTACCGCTCGCCACCATGTTCGGCTATGCCACCGACCTGCGCAGCAAGACCCAGGGGCGAGCCACGTACACCATGCAATTTCACAGCTATCAGGCTGTGCCGAACGCAATCCAGGAGCAGATCGTCGCGAGGGTACGGGGCGGCTGAGCTGCGCTAGCGCCCGAGTTGACGGGCACAGCTAGTTTTCCGCAAGCCGCGCAGCCCCAGGGGACCGATTAGAGGAAGAACCATGGCCAAAGAGAAGTTCGTACGCAAGAAGCCACACGTAAACGTCGGAACGATCGGTCACATCGATCACGGCAAGACGACGCTGACCGCGGCGCTACTTCGCGTTCAGGAGAAGGCCGGTCTGGCGAAGGGCATT
>JAICTU010000139.1 GCA_025936205.1 Polyangiaceae bacterium
CACCTGGCTCGCCAGGCGGATGCGCTGAGATTCACCGCCCGAGAGCGTCGGCCCGGAGCGGTCGAGCGACAGATAGCCGAGCCCGATCGCCATCAAGAAGGTGAGGCGCGCGCGGATCTCCTTCAGCACCTCGAGCGCGATCTGGCCGCTCGAGCCCTGCAGCGTGAGCTGCTCGAAGAACCCGCTTGCCTGCGCCACGGTGTACCCCGACAGCTCCACCAGGGTCGTGCCGCCGACGCGCACGGCCGCGCTCTCGGGCCGCAGGCGCCCACCAGCGCAGGAGGAGCACGTCGTCTCCGACATGAATTGCGTGCAACGCTGGCGCTCCTTCTCGCTCTTGGTCTGAGAAAAGCGGCGCTCCATGCGCGGCACCACGCCCTCCCAGGTGGTCTCCCAGGAGCCCTGCCCGGAGCGGCCTTTCCAGACCAGCTCGTACTTGCGATCGCCCGTGCCCCAGAACAGCATCTGCCGCTGCTTCTTGCTCAGCTTGCGCAAGGGGGTATCCACCGGCACGCCCATGGCCACCAGGATCTGATAGCGAAACCCCGCCCAGCCTGTCTTCTTGCTGACCTCGGCGCCCCAGGGCAGGATCGCGCCCTCGTCGATGGTCTTGCTCTCGTCGGGCGCGAGCGCCTCCGGCGAGACGCTCATGCGCCGGCCCAGCCCGTTGCAAGCCTCGCACATGCCCTGCGGGCTGTTGAAAGAGAAGCTCTGCGGCGAAGGCGCGGGGAAGGAGTGCCCGCAGCAGCTGGCGTTCTCGCTGAACAGCCGATCTTTTTGCCCATCGGCGCTGACGATCAGCGAGCCCTTGCCGAGCCGCAGCGCTGCCTCCGTGGCCTCGGTCACGCGCGAGAGCTGATCGCTGCCGACGCTGATGCGGTCGATCACCGCCTCGACATCATGCTTCTTGCGTTTGTCGAGCGCCGTGACTTCCTCGGTGCGCACCACCTTGCCATCGATGCGCAGCCGCACGTAGCCGGCCGCCTGCATATCCGCGATCAGCTGGCGATGCTCGCCTTTGCGATTCTCCAGCAAGGGCGCGAGCAGCAGCAGGCGCGTACCGGAAGGATAGGTGAGGAGCTCGCGCGCGATCTGCTCCGCGCTCTGCGACTGAACCGGCTTGCCACACTTCGGGCAGTGCTGAGTGCCGACGCGCGCGTAGAGCACGCGCAGATAGTCGGCCACCTCGGTGATGGTACCGACCGTCGAGCGCGGGTTGGTGTTCGTGGTCTTCTGCTCGATGGAGATTGTCGGCGTCAGACCGCGAATGCGATCGTAGCGCGGCTTGTCCATCTGCCCGAGAAACTGCCGCGCATAGGCGGAGAGCGACTCCACGTAGCGGCGCTGCCCCTCGGCGTAGAGCGTGTCGAAGGCCAGGGAGGATTTCCCCGATCCGGAGACGCCCGTGAAGACGACGAACTTGCGCTTGGGGATGCGCACGTCCACGCCCTTGAGGTTGTGCTCGCGCGCCCCGAAGATTTCGATGTGGTCGAGTTCCATGAGCGGGGACTGGCTGTGCAGGGGGGATCCCCGCAGAGGCCGCGCCGCCGGCAGCGCGGCCCCGGAAGCTCGCACGCGACCCCGGGGCGAGCAAGGGTGAAGGCGCGGGGCATTTGCGCCAACCAGGCCAAGCGCCGCTCGACAAAGGACCGGCCGCCGGCTTAGAGCCGGTCATGCACCAAATTCGGCTCGCCACCCTCGCTTGCATTTGCGCGCTCGCCTGTTCCGGAACGGATGAGTCGGACCCCGCGGATTCCGCCGTTGCCAGCACCCCGGGCACGTCGGACACGCCGGACACGCCGGGCCTGCCCAGCTTGGATGCCCCCCCGGATGTCGCCGCACCCCCCGCCGACGCCGAAAAGACCGCTTCCGGGCTGGCCTCCAAGGTACTCGTGGCCGGCACCGGCACGCGCTCGCCCAAGGCGACAGACACGGTCCGGGTGCAGTACACGGGCTGGCAAACCAACGGAACCCGCTTCGATTCATCCGTGGCGAAGGGAATGGCCATCGAGTTTCCCTTGAACGGGGTGATCGCGGGCTGGACCGAAGGGCTACAGTTGATGGTGGAAGGCGAGGAGCGGCGGCTCTGGATTCCAGAAGCGCTTGCCTACCGGGGCCAGCGAGCGCCGTATGGCCCGCTCGTATTCGACGTGCAGTTGATCAAGATCCTTCCATAGTGTTTCAGGAGGGGGGCGGGCTCGGTTTGAAGTTGCCGGGCCGAGGTTGGAAATGGCGCGTATTTAGACTAGTCCATGCGGCATGTCCCTACCGGAAGCGCTGCGAGATGACGTGCGAACCCTCGGATCCTTGCTGGGCGAGGTGCTGAGAGAGCAGGCGGGGCACACCCTGTACGAGCGCGTGGAGCAGGTGCGGGCGCTCTCCAAGCGGGCGCGCGCCGGTGATGAGAAGGCGGCGGAATCGCTGAGCAACGTGCTCGGCGAGCTGCCCGTGGGCGAGGCCTTGCCGGTGGCGAGGGCCTTTTCGCTGTTCCTGATGCTGACCAACATCGCGGAGACGCACCATCGCCTGCGCTCCGACGTGGCTCCGACCAAGGGCTCTCGCCCGGTGGCGCACGAAGGACCGGGCCCGGGCGACTGTAGCGTCACCTTCGGCGAGCTGATCAAGTCCGGGATTGCGCCCGAGCAGCTGCACGCCACCGTCTCGCAGCTGCGCATCGAGCTGGTGCTCACGGCACATCCGACGCAGGTGCTGCGGCGCAGCCTGCTGCAACGCCACAACGAGATCGCTGCCATCCTGGAGCGGCGCGACGCCGGCGCCGAATTCAACTTCGAGGAAGAGCTGCGGCGCCAGATCACCATCATCTGGGACACGGACGAGGTGATCCGCAAGAAGCCCTCGCCCGCGGACGAGGCCAAGGGCGGTCTCAACGTGCTGGAGCAGGTGGTGTGGCACGCGCTGCCCGTCTGGTTGCGGCGCGTCGATCAGGCGCTGCGCCAGCACACCGGGCTGGGCCTGCCGCTGGAAGTGGCGCCGGTGCGCTTCGGCTCCTGGATGGGGGGCGATCGCGACGGCAATCCCAATGTGACCGCGAAGCGCACGCTCGAGTGCCACCGCCTCGGTCGCTGGATGGCTGCGGACCTGTTCTACAAGGAAGTGGACGTGCTGCGTGGCGAGCTGTCGATGCAGTCGTGCAGCCCGGAGCTGAGCCAGCGCGTCGGCGACTCGCGCGAGCCCTATCGCGCGCTGCTGCGCGAAGCGCGCGACAAGCTGCATGCCACGCGCGAGCACATGCAAGCGCTGCTCGACGGCGCCGCCCCGGGGCCTGCCGCGTACTACCATGACGAGAGGGAGCTCTGGGATCTGCTCATGCTCTGCTACCGCTCGCTGTGCGACGTCGGGCAGGAGGTGGTGGCCCGCGGGCGTTTGCTCGACCTGATCCGGCGCCTGCGCTGCTTCGGCTTGACGATGGTGCGGCTGGATTTGCGGCAGGACTCCGATCGCCACGCCGAGGCGATGGACGAGATCACGCGCTATCTCGGGTACAAGCCGTACCTGGAGTGCAGTGAGGCGGAACGTCAGGCGTTCTTGCTCAGCGAGCTGCAGAATCGGCGGCCGCTGATCTCGGAAGACATCCCGCTCTCCGAAGACGCGCGCGAGGTGGTCGACACGTTCCGCGTTGCGCGCCAGATCGGTCCCGAGGGCCTCGGTGCGTACATCATCTCGATGGCTCGCCAGCCGTCGGACGTGCTGGCGGTCGAACTGATGCAGAAGGCCGTCGGCAATCCCTCGCCGCAGCGCGTGGTGCCGCTGTTCGAGACGCTCGACGATCTGGAGCGCGCCGGCTCGGTGATGCGCCAGCTGTTCCAGATGCCCTGGTACCGCTCGCACATCGGCGGGCAGCAAGAGATCATGGTGGGCTACTCGGACTCCGCCAAGGACGGCGGGCGTTTGACGGCCAACTGGGCCTTGTACAAGGCCCAGGAAGAAGTGGTGCGCATCTGCCAGGAGCATGGCGTGCATCCCACGCTGTTCCACGGCCGCGGCGGTACGGTCGCGCGCGGTGGTGGCCCCACCCACCTCGCGATCCAGTCGCAGCCGCCGGGCTCGATCGACGGCAGCCTGCGCGTGACGGAGCAGGGCGAGATGATCCAGGCGAAGTTCGCCGATCCGCGCATCGCCGTGCGCACGCTGGAGACCTACGTCGCGGCCACGGTCGATGCCACGTTGGCGCCTCCGCGCGCCCCCGAGGCGAGCTGGCGCAGGACCATCGAGGAGCTGGCGCGGGTCGCCTGCGACCAATATCGCTCCGTCGTGCGCGGCACGGAGCGCTTCGTGGAGTACTTCCGGCACGCCACGCCGGAACAGGAGCTGGGTGCCCTGAACATCGGCAGCCGCCCGGCGCGCCGCAAGCGCGGCGGCGGCATCGAGAGCTTGCGCGCGATTCCCTGGATCTTCGCCTGGACGCAGAATCGCCTGATCCTGCCCTCCTGGCTCGGCGTCGGTCGCTGTCTGGATCGCGCGTTCGCCGAGGGCCATCGCGAGGAGATCCAGCAGATGTACGCGGAGTGGCCTTTCTTCCGCGCCACCGTGGATCTGCTGGAGATGGTGGTGGCCAAGTGCGATCCCACCGCTGCCGCGCGCTACGATCGGCGGCTCGTGCCGACCGAGCTGCAGCCGCTGGGTGCGCAGCTGCGCGCCGAGCTGCAGACCACGATCGACCGCCTGCTGGAGGTGACCGGGCACAAGCTACTGCTCGAGACCTATCCGGAAGGGCGTCTCTCGCTGGAGGCGCGCAACCCGTACATCGATCCAATCAACTTGCTGCAGATCGAGCTGCTGCGGCGCCTGCGCCAGGCCGGCGACGAGCCGCCGCAAGAGGTCTGGGAAGCCTTCGTGATGACCGTGAACGGGATCGCGGCTGGCATGCGCAACACCGGCTGAAGCCGCGCCCCTGGACCTGGCCGCCTCCGGCGTCGGGAGCGCCCCGGCGCTGGAGCTCGGCGCTCACTGCGCGGAGCGCGCACTGGAGAACTGCGGCGCCGGAGTCGCCGCGGGCGCGGGCATGGTCAAGCACGCCATCACGCGCGGATCGCAGAGCGCAGGATTCAGACAGTCGACGACCACGGCAAAGTCGTTCTGGTCCGCATTGCAGCGCTCCAGCACGCTGCCGTTGCAGCGCTGCTGGCCCAGCTGACACAGCGGAGGATCGCACAGCTTCGCGCCGGCATTGCACAGCGGTGCGCTGATGCAGCGATCGACCACGAGCCAGGCGCTGCGATCCTCGCTGCAGCGGCGCAGCTGCCGGCCGTCGCACGAGTAGTCGCCAGCGACGCAAGCGGGGGGCTCGCAATGGGCTTGTCCGGGCGCGTCTTGCCGGCACAGCGCGGCGCTGACGCAGGGCGGTTGTGCGGCGCTGTAACCTTTCTGATCCGCGCGGCATTCCTCCAGCTGCGCCCCGTTACAGCGGCGCGCACCGGCGCTGCACACGGCGGGCTCGCAGCCCTCTTGACCACGCACCGAGTTGCACAAAGCCTTGGAGCCGCACGGGGCGACGAGATCGAAGCCGGTGCGGTCGGCGTTGCACAACCGCAGGTCGCCGGCCTCCGTGCAGTCGTATTCCAGCGCGTCGCACACGGGCGGCAGGCAGACCCCGGGACCGGCCGCGCACAGCTCCGCGCTCGCGCACTGCTCGACGAAGCGCCAGTCCGCGCCCGAGGCGCTGCAGGCTTCGAGTCGAGCCTCGGTGCAGCGAAAGCTGCCCGGGGTGCAGCTCCCGCTGGTGCACGGGGTCGAGCCCGCGTCCACACAGCTCGCCGGGAATGTGCCGTACACGACCTGAGCGGGCTCGTCGCCGCTGAGCTCCACGTGGCCCAGCACCTGCAAACAGCTCACGCTCGCGCACAGGCTCCAGAACAGACTCCAAAGGCCAGGCGGCGCTGCCCCGCGCCGGCAGGGAGACGCCGTTTGCTGCGCCGGGCCACGGGTGAACATTCCAGCCTCCGGGGTAGGCCTGATATAGCTGATACCGGCGGCCTGCGCCAAGCCTTGCCTCCCTGGCGTGCTCGGATACGTTCCGCGTGAAACTTCTGCGGACCCCCGCCCCCCGATGCCATGAAAGGCCTGAGCAATCACCGTGAGGACACCCCAAACCACGGGCTCCGTGCACCCGCGGCCCACGGGCCACTGAGGGCTTCCTGGTGACGGCGCCCAGAAAGCCGGCCCCGGCTGCGGCTCGATCCGCCCTCACGGGCTCCGAGCTGCGCGTGGAGAAGCTGATCGCGGAAGGCAATGCACTCGGCCACCTCGCGGACGGCCGCGTCGTGATCTTGCAAGGCGCCGTGCCCGGCGACCGCGTCATTCTGGAGCAGGTCAGCGAACACAAGGGGTTGGTGCGCGTGCAGGCCTTTCGAGTGATCGAGCCCTCCACCTTGCGCGTGGAGCCGCCGTGCCCGGTGTTCGGCGCCTGCGGCGGCTGCGACTGGATGATGCTGAGCCCCGAGCAACAGCGAGCGAACAAGCTTTCGGTGTTGCGCGAGGTGTTGCAGCGCACGGGCAAGCTCGACTTGAGCGCGCGCGCCATCCCGCTGCAGGCGGGCTCGTCCAGCCAGGGCTATCGCCGCCGCGTCCGCTTGCAGGTCGTGGACGGCCGGATCGGCTTCTACGCGCGCGCTTCGCATGTGCTGGTCGAGCCGGAACGCTGCGCGGTCTGTTCGCCGGCACTGAACGCCGCGCTCAGCGAGTTGCGTCAGCTCACGCGCAGCGCTCCGCGGACGCTGGCGGGCGCGCGCTCGATCGAGCTGCGCGAGGCCTGTGACGGCAGTCTGTCACTTTTCATGGATCCCGAGCCGGGCGCTCGAGTCCCCGACCTCGGCTGCCTGCGCGGACGATTCCTGGCGGCGCTGGGCTCTGCGGATGCAGCCGATCGAGCGCTCTGGCAGCGCTTCGAGCTCACCGAACAGAGCTACCTGCTCGCTCCCCCCGGCTGTTTCACGCAGGTCAACTGGGAGGTCAATCGGGCGCTGATCGCCCGCGTGCTCGGCGGCGCTGAGGCGCGCGGGGTCCGCAGCTTTCTGGACGCTCACGCCGGCGCCGGCAACTTCACCTTGCCGTTGCTCAGCCGGGGGCTTTCGGGGATGGCGGTCGAGTACAATGAGCAGGCGGTGAGCGCCGCGCGCGAAGCGGCGCGGCTCCAGCAGTTGCCCGCGCTTGGCTTCCGGGTCGGTGACTGTGCGATCGTCGCGCGGGAGCTCGCGCGCGAGGGGCGGCGTTTCGACCTGGTGCTGCTCGATCCGCCGCGCGCCGGCGTGAAGGACGGGCTGCGCGAGCTGGCGGGGCTCAGCTCCGGTTGGCTCGCGATCTGTTCCTGCAATCCCGTCACGCTCGCGCGCGACCTGCGCACGTTGCTCGATCTCGGCTTCGAGCTGGACGCGCTGGAGGCGTTCGACATGTTCCCGGAGACGCACCATCTCGAGGTGCTGGTCTGGCTGAAGGCGCCCGGCGCGCCCAGCGTCCGGCGCGAGCCCTGAGCGCCGACACCGCTCCTTGGTTGCACTCTCGACGCAACTCTGCACGGGATCCGTGCGGCGCTTGTCGCTGAACGATCGAGACCGTATAACCTGCTCGTTCGCCCGGAAGGCCCGCGAAGCATCATGCGTATTTTGCTCATCGGGGGAACGGGTTCGTTCTCCTCTCGCATCACGGAAAAATCGCTCGCCCTGGGGCATGAGGTGCTCGTGTACGCGCGCGGCATTCGTCCGCTCGGGTCGGGCTCGAAAGCGCGCATCTTCCGCGCCGAGCGTCGCGCCCTGCGGGAGCACGCGGCCGAGCTCGCGCGTTTCGCGCCCGACGTGGTGGTCGATTCGATCTGCTTCAGCGCACAGGACGCGGAGGATCTGGTCGCGCTCTTCCCGAGCGTGCGGCGCCTGGTCTTGGTCAGCACGGTCGACGTATATGGCGAGGAGGTGGGGGCGGCGCCCGTCACCGAGCAGCGCGAGCCGCAGCCCGTGACGGCCTACGCCAAGGGCAAGCTGGCGGCAGAGCGTGTGGTGCTCGGCGGGCTCGCTGCCAAAGCCACGGTGTTTCGCCCCAGCCACATTCTCGGGCGAGGGTTTCTGACCACCAGCTTGTGGGGGCGCACGCCGTATCTGGTCAGCCGCCTGCAACACGGCAAGGCGATCCCCGCCATCGACGGAGGGCGCAATGTGCTCACGCCCGTGCATGCCGTCGACGCCGCCGAGTGGGTCGTGAGGAGCTTCCAGAACCCGGCGGCTGACGGCCAGATCTTCAACGCGGTGGGCGGTGAGATCATCACGCAGAAGCGCTACTATGAATGCATCGCGGCCGTGCTGGGCGCCAAGCTCGCGCTCTACCCGGTGCCGTCCCAGATTTTCAAACGCTACTTCGAGGCCCCTTCTCAGTTCAACTGGCACCGCCCGTACAGCTGCGGCAAGGCGAGCGAGCGCCTGGGGTACGCGCCGCTCGGTACCCCCGAGCTGATGTTGAGTGAGACCGTGCAGCACATGATCGCGCACGGCCTGGTGCGCGACTGCTTGGAGCAGCCGTTCGACGACGCGCTGATCGAGCTGCTCTCGCGCCAAGCGACGGAGCTGGGGCAGCTGTTCGAAGCGAGAGCCAACTGGGGCAAGGCCTGAGCGTGGCGCTCGACTCCGACGCGCTCGAGCGAAGCATCGCGCCCTTGCGTCGCGAGTGCAGCGAGGCCGGCTTCGACCTGGTTCAGCCGCTGCAGGTGGGCTGGTACAACGCCCAGGTCTCGGGCAGTCTGCGGCTCGAGGACTTTGGCTCCGATGCCACGCTGGCGCTGGTGATCGGCAACACGCGAGCGCTCTGGCCCAAATTCCTGAGCGCGCTGCGCGCGGAGCCGGCCCTGCTCGCTGCTCCGCACCCGTTGTACGCCTACACGGAGCAATGCATCCGGCGCGCCGCGCAGACGCTGGATCGGCCCTGGCGTCTGCGCTGGTCGCACGCCGGTGGCGATCAGCTGGTGGCGATGCAGCGGCTCGCGCACGCGGCGGGCCTCGCCTACCTGAGCCGGAGCCAGCTCAGCGTGCACCCGGAGTACGGGCCCTGGATCGGGCTGCGCGCCGCCCTCTCGATCGCCGCACCCGGGCCGCCGGGGCCCGCCCCACAGCTCGAGCATCCCTGCGGCGGCTGCGCCGGGCGCTGCCAGCCCGCGTTCGAGCGCGCGGTCGCCGCGCTCCAGGGGGCGGTCGACCAGCAGGGCGTGGAGCGCAACTGGCAGCTGTGGCTCGCGTGCCGCGACGCCTGCCCGACGGGGCGGCAGTATCGCTATGACGAGGCGCAGATCCTGTATCACTATCTGAAAGATCGAAATCAACTGCGCAGGGCTTGCCTGGCGCGACCGGGACCGGCTTGAATCCGGGCATGGCTGTCAACCGCGCGGCACTCGGCGACCAATTCCAGCTGGGGGTAGCCACATCATCGTACCAGATCGAAGGAGCGGCGAACGAGGACGGGCGCGGCCCCAGCATCTGGGACACGTTCACGCACACGCCCGGCAAGATCCGCGACGGCGGCACCGGCGATGTGGCGTGCGACCACTACCACCGCCTGGACGAGGACGTGGCGCTGCTCGGCTGGCTCGGCGTGGATGCGTATCGCTTCAGCATCGCCTGGCCGCGCGTGTTGCCGGAGGGGACGGGGGCGCTGAACGCGCGCGGCCTCGATTTTTACGAGCGCCTGGTGGACGCGCTGCTGGAGCGGGGCATTGCGCCGTGCGCGACGCTCTACCACTGGGACCTGCCGCAGGCACTGGAGGCCAGGGGAGGCTGGCTGGCGCGAGACACCGCGCAGGCGTTCGCCGACTACAGCGCCGCGCTGGCGCGCCGCCTGGGCGATCGAGTCGCGCTCTGGCTCACGCACAATGAGCCGTGGTGCCAGGCCTTCCTGGGGTACGAGCGAGGGATCTTCGCTCCGGGCCGGCGCGACCTCGGTCAGGCTCTGACCTGCGCGCATCACCTGCTGCTCTCGCATGGCCTGGCTGTGCAGGCCTTGCGCAGTCTTACCCGCGCCGCGGTGGGCATCGCGCCCAACTTCATGCCGGCGCATCCCTTCAGCGACGCGCCGGCCGACGTGGCGGCCGCGCGCCGGCAGGACGCTTACTTCAATCGCTGGTTCATCGAGCCGGTGCTGGGGCTCGGTTACCCGAGCGAGCTGGCCGGCGCCTGCGGCGCCGCCATGCCGCGCTTTCCCGATCGAGATCTGCAGCTGATCGCGCAACCCATCGACGTGGTGGGCGTCAACTACTACGAGCGCTGTCGAATCCAGCACGATGATTCCGGGGGCTGGCTGCGCCTGCGCTCGATCAAGACCAGCGAGCTGCCGCGCACGGCCGATCGCGAGATCTACCCGCAGGGGCTGTTCGAGGTGGTCGAGCGTCTGCACCGGCAGTACGGCGTGCAGCGCATCGTGGTCACCGAGAACGGCGCCGCGTCGAGCGCCGACGAACTGGTCAGCGACGGCGGCGTGCGCGACCCGGTGCGCGTCGGCTTCCTGCGCGATCACCTGGAGCAGGTGCTGCTGGCTCGCCAGCAAGGGATCCCGGTGGAGGGCTATTTCGCCTGGTCCTTGCTGGACAACTTCGAGTGGTCCGAAGGCTACACGCTGCGTTACGGCGTGGTGCACGTGGACTTTGCAACGCAACAGCGCACGCCGAAGGACAGCGCGCTGTTTCTGCGCGGCCTGCGCCGCCGGCCAGCTCAGCGAGACTAGCGCGTTTCGAACTGCATGCGATAGGCGTGCGCCGAGACGCCGTACGGGTTGGCGAACTTGCGCAGCTCCGCGTGATCCGGCGAGTTCACCCAGATCGCGTAGTTGGTGTGCGGCGCCAGCCTCACGGGTAGCACGTTGGTCACCTCGTCGATGTAGAAGGCGAAGCCCCGCACTTCCGGTGCGGCATGACCCGTCTCGGTCACCCAGGACCAGCCTTCGCCCATCGCCTCACTGAACGTGACGCTGAGCACCGCCAGCTCCGAGTCGACGTCGTTCTCCCCGTTGCTCGGGATCGTGCGGATCACCGTGGGTCCATTGGCTGCGCTCTCGGGCGCATCTCCGCAGCCCAGCGGCACGGCGGCGAGGAGCGAGCCGGCAGCGAGCGATCGTCGCCATCGAAAGCGAAGCGAGCAGAGAACCATCTCTGAAATATGACGGCCACTCCGCCTCGATGCTGCACCGGAGCGAGCGCGGCAAACGTTCAGGAATGCCCGGCCGAAGGTCGCACCAGCCGTCTTTTCCAGTCTGGCTCGCTCAGGACGTCACCTCGGCGGAACCATTGCGACTCGGCTCCACCTGCGAGAGCAGCGCCTCGGAGGCGCGCCACTGGCGCTGGATCATCCGGTAGTAGGCGCCCTTGCGCTGAAGCAATTCGGCATGCGTGCCCAGCTCCACCGCTCGTCCACGATCCAGCACGATGATCAGATCGGCATCCACGATGGTGCTGAGTCGATGGGCGATCACGAACGTGGTGCGGTGCGCAAACAGCTCGCGCAAGGATTGCTGGATCAGCTGCTCGCTCTCGCTGTCGAGGTTGCTGGTGGCCTCGTCCAGGATCAGGATGCGAGGATCGGCCAGCAGCGCGCGCGCGATCGACAGGCGCTGGCGTTGTCCTCCCGAGAGCTTGACTCCGCGCTCTCCGATCACGCTGTCGTAGCCCTCGGGCAGGCGCTCGATGAACTCATGCGCGTTGGCCTGCTTGGCGGCGGCGATGATCTGCTCGCGCGTGGCGTGGCGCGCGCCGTACGCGATGTTGTCCGCCACGCTGCCGTCGAACAGGAAGACTTCCTGCGCCACCACTCCGATCAGGCTGCGGTAGCTGTGCAGCTGCAAGTCGCGCAGATCCACCCCGTTGACCCGGATGCTGCCGTGGGTGGGGTCACGAAAGCGCGCGAGCAGATCGGTCAGCGTGGTCTTGCCGGCTCCGCTCGGGCCCACGAGCGCGACCACGCTGCCGCCCTTCACGCGCAGCGAGAAGTCGACGATCACGGGCTCGCCGCGTGGGTAGGAGAAGCTCACGTTCTCGAAGCGCAGCTCGTTCACCACCGCCGGCGCCGGCTGCGCTCCTGCCTGGTCCGGAAACTCTGCGGGCTGGTCCAGCACCTCGCACACGCGGTCCAGCGCCGCGAGCCCGCGTTGCGTACCGCTGATCGAATTGGCGATCTGCAGGATCGGGTCGAACACGCGCCAGACGTAGGCCTGGAAGGCCACCAGCACGCCGACGCTGGTCTTGCCCTCGATCACCAGGTAGCCGCCGAAGCCGACGATCACCAGCTGTGCCAGGGGCAAGAGCAGCTCCCACACGCTGGCGATGCCGCGCTGCACCTGGGTGGCGAGCAGCTGCTTGCGCATCACGGTGTGATGGCCCTGCATATATGCGAGCTCCTCCAGCTTCTCTCGCCGGAAAGCGCGCACCACCCGCACACCCGACAGGCCCTCGCTCACGCGGCCGTCGATGTTCTGTCGGTCCTGCGCCAGCGAGCGCCAGATCGGTCGCAGGCGGCGCGAGTAGCGCAGCTGCACCAGCAGTACCGGCGGCAGCACCAGCAGCAACACGGCCGCCATGGTCGGGTTCAGCGTGAAGACGATGCTCACCGTCGCCAGCAGGCGCAGGCCGGCGAGCAACGGACTGAGCAAGGCCTGCTGCAACAGCCCCGCCGTGCTGTCGACATCGGTCGAGAGCCGCGACAGGATGCCGCCGGTGGTCATCTCGTCCAGCTCGCTCAGCGGTAGACGCAGGACGCGCTGAAACAGCTGCTGTCGCAAGCGGAACGAGAAGCGGGAGCTGAGGATCTGCAGGGCCGAGGTACGCACCCAGTTGAGCGCGGAGCCGAGCCCGAACAGCAAGACCATGCCCAGCGCGACCTCCAGGATCAGCGTGTGCTTCGCGCCGGTGTCGAGGCTGGAGCTCAGGATCACTCGGTCGATCAGGTAGGCCGAGGCCAGGGGCCAGACCATGTCGATACCGATGCCGGCCAGCGACAGCGCAAAGACGCGAGCGATCGCCCAGCGCTGGGGCTTGACCCAGCCCAGGTAGCGGCGCGGCAAATCCCGCTGCAACTGCCCGAGCGGACGCGCCAGCCGCTGCCCGAGAGCCGCCCGCGGTGTGCGAGCGCCCTCCGTGAAATTCGCAAAGCGCTGGCGCGACGTGGCCGGATGCTGGCGCACTGCTGCTTCATACGCCGCGCTTTGGCGAGCCGCAAATCGGCCGCGGCGCTCGGGTAGGGAAGTGTGCTCCGGGATCCGCAGCCGCCTCAAGCGCCTGCGTGGCGGCGCGTGAGCTCCGCCAGCTGTCGGGCTTGTTCGAGCCGTTGCAGGGCGCGCACGGTGGACGAGCTCTTTTCAGAGATCCCTTCCAGCTGCAGGATCTGCTCCAGCGACCCCCGGAAGCGCTTCAGGTTGTAGTAGGCCGCCTTGAGCGCAACCCCGCCCGGAGCCGCGCCCTGGTTGCGCCCCAACAAGCGCAGGGTGCTGGTATTCCAGCTGGCGAGCTGTTCCCCGGGACGCAGGAATTCCGCCCAGTCGTTACGGAACTGCTCGGCCGAGACAGCCTCGCTGGAGACCGAGGCGCCGAGACCGAGGTACTCCAGGTGCTCGGCCGCCAGCTCGGGATGAGCGATCATCCGGAAGAACCGTTCGCCCGTTGCTGGCCGCAGCGCCGCGCAGCACAGGATTCCGCGCCCGCCCGGCGCGCTGTCCTCGAAGCACGACTCCACGTACACCAGGACCAGCGAGCCATACGACTCCAGCAATGCGCGCGGAACGGCGCGGCTCTCGCGCGAGCGCTGGCGCTTGCGGTAGCGGGCGGTGTGCCCGGCAGGCCCCTCCGCGCGCTGCGCGTCGATCAGCGCGAGTTGCCGGCCCTGCATGCGGGCAAACGTCTCCAGCAACCCCGAGATCCCCGGTGTCTCGGGCTCCAGCGCCTGCAGCGCGTACACCGTCGCCTCCAGCGTCGAAAGGCAATACGCGGCGGGCTGCCGGCGCAGTACGAACGCGCTGCTGGAGCCGCTGGGCAGAGTGAAATGGGGCAGTGCGTGCAGCGACGGCAACTCGCGGTACAGCGTGCGTGCGTTGGACCAGGTGCCGTCGATGACGATCAGCTTGCGTGGCCGCTCCGCGGGGGGCACCGCCGTCACGTCGCGCGCGCTCGGATGCGGGTAGAGAACACCGCAACCCTCCAGTGACCCGAGCAGCGCTGGGTCGCGTCGCAAGCAGCCGGCGTAGTCCACCATGAGCTCGCTCTGGCGCAGCCCGAGGGCGACCAGGCGGGCGGTGTTGAAGGGGTGGGTACGCTCGCGCGCGTGCTGCAGGATCAGCACGGGGATGCGGTTGTCGATCGCCGGAATGACGTCGCACAGGCACGACCCGAGCGGACGGAAGCAGCGGTAGCAGGTATCGCGCCCGTAAGAGACGGCCACGGCGGCTTTCATAGTCCAGGCAGCGCCGATGAGAGCAGAGAAATATCTTGCAGTCGGCCGGCCTTTGCCGTTGTTTCTGGGGCCGTGCTCCGTTCCGGTTCGCCTGCGCGCGGCTTCCGCCATCGGCTCGAGGCACTCGTGTTGGGGCTGCTGGCGCTGGGCTCGAGCCAGGCTCGAGCTGCGGAACCAGCCCAGATCGAGCCCGAGCCGAGCGAAAAGCCGGACGCTGCTGTCTCCAAGGGGGTCACCCCGAGCGTCGAGCTCGAAGCCCGCGTGATCAGCGGGTTCGAGGTCCAGCGGGAGCGCCCGAGCGGGTCGCAGGCGCGCCCGGGCGAGAATGACTTCGGCTTCGACGTGCGCCAGGCCCGCGTGCAGCTGAAGTCCGAGCTGGATCGCTTCCGGCTCGAGCTCAGCCTGGATCTCTCGGACGCCCTGTCCTCGGACGTCGCTGGAGGCTACGATTCGCCTCCATTCCTGCGCGATGCCTCCCTGGAATATCGCTACTCCAGGGCTTTGCGCTTGCAGGTGGGGCGCTACAAACGGCCCTTCTCGCGCATCGAGCTGGAGAGCGCGGCGGACCTGCCTGTGATCCGCCGCGGGCTGCTCAATGGCTTGCTGGTCAAGGACAACCAGTGGGGCGATCGGGCCGTCGGCGCCATGCTCTCCGGGCGGCTCGAGCTGGCCAAGCTGCGCTGGTACCTGAGCCTGACCAATCCGAGCTGGTCGACCTCGCTGCAGAGCCGGGGCATCGACGCGATCGGGCGTGTGCAGCTCTCGCCGGTCAAGGGTCTGAGCCTGGGCGTCGATGGCGGGTACAAGGTGCTGCGCCTGGGCAGTGAAGGGCAGTGGACCCACGACTTTGCCGCCGGCGGAGACGTGGCGTGGAAAATCGGGAACGCGCACGTGCTGCTGGAGGGTCACTTCGGCGATCTGCCGTTCGAGACAGGGACTCCGAAGGGATTCGGCGTGCTCGCGATGGTCGACTACGTGCTCGACCTGAGCGAGAGCTGGGCGCTGCAGCCGGTGCTGTTCGCCGAGGTCGCGGACGCGAATTCCCAGATCTCGCAGAGCGAGAGTGCGCGGCTCGCCTTCGGCATCAACTTGCTCGCCGAGGGCGGCTTTCGGCTGCTGCCTCAGGTGGCGCTGGTGCGCCCGCTCGGTCGCGCGAGCCAGCAAAATCCCTGGCTCGAGAGCGAGACGTACAGCCTAATTTTCTCCCTGGCGTTGTAGCTCGACGAGGGCATTCGGCTCGACCTCTACTGCGGAGACACCCCGCACCCCGACAAGCGCCAGCGCGCGCCAGCTGAGGGTGAACGACGTGCCGCGGCCCGGGGCGGACTCGAGCCGGATCGTCCCTCCCGACGCCTCCATGATGCCGTGCACCAGCGCGAGGCCGAGGCCCGTGCCCTGGCTGCGTGGCTTGGTGGTAAAAAAGGGTTCGAACGCCGAGAGGCGCGTGGCGTCATCCATGCCGTGGCCGGTGTCGACGACGGACAGCCACACCCGATCGCCAGCGCGCCCGCAGCTGATGCGCAACAGCCCGCCGTTGGGCATGGCGTCGCGGGCGTTCAACGAAAGGTTGAGCAGCACCTGCTCGATCTGCGCCGGATCGGCGTGGATGTACACGGGCTCCGGCGCCTCGATCTCCAGCGCCACACGGCTGCCGATCAAGGTGCGCAGGAGGCGCGGCAGCTCGTTCACGGCGCGCGCCAGGTCCATGCTGCGCGGCTGGGTCATGCCCTTGCGCGCGAAGGCCAGGAGGTGCCCGGTGAGCCCGGCTGCGCGCTGGCGCAGACCGATCAGGCTCTCGGCGATCTCGCGCACCCGCTCGTCCGCGTGCCGCGATAGCGCTTCGCCGTAAGCGCCGACCGCCATCAGTAGATTGTTGAAGTCGTGGGCGACCCCACCCGCCAATCTGCCGAGCGCTTCGAGCTTCTGCGCATGCTGGAGCTGGCGCTGCAGGCTCTGCGTACGCTCCTCCGCTTGCTTGCGAGCGGTCAGGTCGCGCAGCACCACCAGACAATCGCGAGACCCGTCGGCGCGCGCCATGGCGCGGGAAATACCCTCGAGCGGGATCGGCTGCCGGGGATCGCGGCTCGGCGGGTAGGCAAACAGTTCATGGGCCTCCCCCTGCAGCGCGCTCAACTCCACCGACCCGCTGCCCGGGTGCTCGGCGGTGGACCGCAACTCGAGCTCGGCGAAGCGCGTGCCGAGCAGCCGCGGTCGCTGGCGCTCGAAGAGTTGCTCGGCGCTCGGATTGCAGTCGTCGATCACGCCGCGCTCGTTGACGGCGAGGATTGCGTCTGGCGCGCCGTCGATCAGCTCGCGCACGCGCCGGGCATCGCGCTCGGCGCTCTGCAGTACTCGATCCAGCGTCTTCATCAGCACACCGAGCAGCGCGGCGATGCCGATGGTGGTGGCTTCGATGGCCACCAGGTAGAGCAGATCACCGCGACCGAGACCGGGACCAACTCCGAGCAGCGGCCCGAGCAGCACTGCTCCGGTGACGCTGGCCAGCGAAGAAAGCGCGGCCACCTGGCCCGCGCGCATGCCGAAGAAGCACGTGACTCCGGTCACCACCGCCGGAAACACCCCCCCGACTGCTGCCCGCACCCCCGAGAACAGCAGCGAAACGTGCAGCTCCGCCCAGACCGCCACCAGCACCAATCCCGCCGCCTCGCGCAACCGACCCTTGCGCTCCAGCCAGGCGGCGAGCAGCGCTGCAGCCACCACGTAGAGCTCGCGCGGATGGCCCTGCTTGGCCCAGGGCTGCTCCAGCTGGATGCTGATGAAGGCGAACAGGTAGCCCAGCCCGATGCCGGCGATGCCGGCTCGCACCCAGAGCTGATAGTCGTGCGGCGCGAGCAGCGACAAGCGGCGAAACGTCAACCGGGAGGCCGAGTTCGCGTCACCGGCCATCACATCGTGGCCTCAGCGGTCACTAGCCAGAGAGCCAGACTGCTAGGGGATAGGCTGCTCGGAAATAGGCTGCTCTGGAATAGGCTGCTCTGGAATAGAGTAGTTGATGAGCAACTCTTGCTTGCCGGACTCGAGATTGAGCTCCCGCACCTTGCCCACGCCGCGTGCGAACCAATAGATCTTCGGCTGCGCATCGGATGCATCTAAGCCCTCTTCTTCCGCCTGCCAGTCCTTGGTGCGCTTGATCTTGATGCACTCGAACGTGCCGAGCGGCGTGCTCACGTCTTCGGACAGGCTCAGGACCTCGAAGGTATGGCGCCGGGCCTGCGCCGGCTTGGCGGCAGCGCCGGCAGGGGTCTCCACGCGCTCGTATTCCGGCGTCTCCTGGAAGCCCACGGGCTTGTCGGCCCAGCCCTCGTCGAAGCGGGTGAAGCCGACACCATACGTCACGCTGTCCTTCAAGGTGGCATCGCCGCTGGCCGCGATCAGGTACTCCTCCTTGTAGACGCGCAGCACCCGCCCTTCGCGCGCCACCAGCGTGGCATCCGAGCGGATGCCGTCTTTTGGGTTGGGCGAATCCGTCATCACGAAGGCGCTCTCACCGCCATCCAGCGTGGTCAAAGCCATCGTCACATGTTCCGTCCAGTCGGCGTGCTGGTAGTCCCACCAGGCGCCTTCCACGAGAGGGTCGTACGGTGCCTGGGACGAGGAGGGCTGGCTCGGTGTCTTCTGGTCGCACGCGACCAGACCAGTCGCCAGCGCTGCGAGCAGGCTGGCTGCGAGGATGGGGCCGCCGGAGAAACGACTCACGCAGCTCAAACGATATTGCTCCATTTACAAGTCCACGGCTTGCTGTCCGATGATCAGGCTCACCTTATTGTTGTCGTTGCAGGCGCGCACGGCTTCGAGCAGGGCGCTGGGGCTGGAAGATCGCTTCAGCACCACGGATAGCACGACTTCCTGCAGCACGCCCGCGCGCACGGTCTCGATGGAGATCACGCGGTGCTGGTCCAGGTGCGCGCGGAACGGCGCCTCAAAGGCCCGCTCGTAGTCCCGATCGACGGGAAACTGAACTCGCAAGATGCGTTCCGTCACGTCCTTGGCAAACATGTTGAAGCGCGTCAGCGCCACCAGGAACGCCGACAGGGTGGCGGTGGCGTAGATCGCCAGCAGGTAAAAGCGCGTGCCCACCGCCATGCCCAGCGCCATGACCAGGAAAATGAAGCCCACGTCGCG
>JAICTU010000667.1 GCA_025936205.1 Polyangiaceae bacterium
CTCCGAGGAGACACAACGATGGCTGAACCACAGGCGACTACTTTGGGAGGAGCTTCCGCGAGCTCCGCGAGGGAGTACGAAACGATCTACGTGCTTCGTCCCGATGCTGGCCGTGAAGCCTCGGAAGGCATCTCGAGCCGCGTGCAAGACGTGATTTCGAAGCAGCGCGGCGCGCTGACGCGAGTCGAGAACTGGGGCTACCGCAAGCTCGCCTACCCGGTGAAGAAGCACGGGCGTGGCGTGTACGTGTACCTCAAGTACGTGGGCGACGGCGCGCTGGTGGCCGAGCTGGAGCGCAACCTGCGCATCCAGGATGCGGTGCTGAAGTTCCAGACCGTGAAGGTCAGCGACGAGGTCGCGACGGCCAGCGTCGAGCCGAACCAGATTGAGTTCGAGCATCTCGACGTGATGGAAGACGCGGCTCCGGAAGATTCGCTCGCGAAGACGCTCGGCCTCGAGGACGTGCGTGACGACTTCCGCGGCGGCGGCATGGAAGATGCCGAACGCGATCTGGAAGAAGCCGAAGAGGGCGGCGAGGAGTCCGAAGAAGCCGAGTGATCGGCGTTTGCTCGAGCTTTAAGGGACATAGACATGGCGGTTGCGATTCAAGTGGTTTTGCAGCGCGAGGTGCACAACCTCGGCGAGAGCGGCGACGTGGTGAAGGTTCGCCCCGGTTACGCTCGTAATTTCCTGTATCCGCGTTCGCTGGCGTTGCCCGCGACGGCTGGCAATCTGGCGCGCGTGGAAGAGTTCCGGCGCCTGGCTCGCGCGCGGACCGATGCGGCGCGCAAGGAAGCACAGGCGACGGCGGATCAGCTGTCCTCAGTGAGCGTGAAGATCACGCGCGCGGTCGGCGAAGAGAACAAGATGTACGGCTCGGTCACGAGCAAGGACATCGAGGCGGCCTACGCGGAGAAGGGCATCAAAGTGGACCGCAAGCTCATGGAGCTGCCCGAGCCAATCCGTACGCTTGGCCTGACCGAGGTCAAGATCCGGCTCTATGGCGACATCACCGCAGCGCTGCGCGTCGAAGTCGTCAAGCAGACCTGATATCCTCGGAGCTGTGATCTAGAAGCTGTGATCTAGGAGCTGTGATCTAGGAGCTGCTCGCTGACTGCAGCGACCCTCACCTCGGGTTGTCGCGGGTGATACCCTCGACGCCCGGGGTCGCAGGAGTGGGCAAGAAAGCTTGGGAGGCGTCATGGCCGGTGGCGTTCAGCGGCACTCCAGCAATGTGACGAGCGAGCTGCGTCCCAGCGCGGGCCGTGTTCCACCGCATGATTTGGACGCAGAGGCCGCGGTGCTGAGCGCGGTGATGCTGTCGAGCGAAGCATTCGACCGCGTCGCCGAGTTTCTGCGCCCCGAGCATTTCTATTCGGGCGCCAATCAGCGCGTCTTTGAGGCCGTGCTGTCGCTGCAGAGCGAGAGCCGTCCAGTGGACGTGGTGACGGTTGCGGGTTGGCTGCGGGACAAGGGCCTGCTGCAGCAAATCGGGGGCACGCCGTACCTGGCACAGATCACGGACGCGATACCCACCATCGCGCACGTGGAGGCGCACGGGCGCGCCGTCAAAGAAAAGTGGCGCCTGCGGCGCGTGATCGCCACGTGCCAGGACTTCGCGGCGCTCGGCTACGGCGACACGGGGGAAGTACAGGGCTTCATCGATCAAGCCGAGCAGGCGATCTTCGACCTGGCGCGGCAGCCCGAGGGCTCCACCGTCAGCAGCTTGAAGCATGCGCTGCAGGGCGCCTTCGTCATCCTGAGCGAGGCGGCCAAGCATGGCGGTGGCATCACCGGCATGGCCACCGGCTTCATCGATCTCGACAAGATGACGGCTGGCCTCCACCCGGGCGAGTTGTACATCGTCGCCGCGCGACCCGGCATGGGTAAGACGGCGTTTGTCTTGAACATCGCCGCGCAGATTGCCGAGCCGCGCCGTGTCCAGCGCGACGGCCGGGCCAGCGTCGAGGAGGAACCCGGCGACGGCGTGGTGTTCTTCTCACTCGAAATGCCGAAGGAGCAGCTGGCTGCGCGCCTTCTCGCCAGTGACGCGCGCGTGGATGTCTCCAAGATTCGTAGCGGCAACATTCAGACAGCGGACTGGAACAGCCTGACGGAGTCGGCGTCGCGCTTGGGCTACCTGCCGCTTTGGCTCGATGACACGCCGGCCATCAGCCTTCTCGATGTGAGAGCTCGCCTGCGTCGCTTGCAGGCTGAAGTGCAACGAGGCTCCGGCGATGGGCCCAAGGCCAAGCGCATCGGGCTCATCGTCATCGACTATTTGCAGCTCATGTCGGGGCGGCCGGGAGTGCAGAGCCGTGAGCAGGAGATCAGCGAGCTTTCGCGTGGCCTGAAGCAGCTGGCAAAAGAGATGAGCGTGTCGGTGATCGCGCTCAGTCAGCTGAACCGTTCGGTGGAGACCCGTAGCGGAAGCAAGCGACCGCAATTGAGCGACTTGCGTGAGTCGGGCGCCATCGAGCAGGACGCCGACGCCATCTTCTTCATCTTCCGCGAAGGCTACTACAACAAAGAAGTCCAAGACACCGGCGACACCGAGATCATCATCGCCAAGCAGCGCAACGGCCCCACGGGCACCGTTCATCTCGCTTTCAACGGCGCCTGCACGCGCTTCGAGAATCGAGCGACGGATACCTACGAATTCGACGAGCTCGATAACTTCCACGAGCAGCCCTAGCTCCGAGCAGGGAAGTAAGCAGACGCCGAAAAGTAGGTGCAAAGACGGACCTTGGCCGTTCCGAGGTCGTATGCCGGGCGCCCCCCGGGCGGGGGCTCTCGCGACGTCGAGTCGAGGTTTCCATCGCAACCTCAACTTCGACTCGATGCACCCGCCCCGGGTATGCCCGGGGTGGGCTCTACGCCTGCAATTCGCCTGGAGCTCTGAGCCCCCATCCAGGTCCTCACCGGTTTTGCATTACCCTGCTCGCTCGCCGTCGTCGCGCTACGGCGCGAGAATGCACTCGTACGGGCCCGTGCCGGCGTCGGCTCCGGCGTCCAGCGCGCCGGCGTCTGGCTCCGCCCAGTTGGACGGGAGATTGCATGCGGGCGGGACTTCATAGTCGGAGTAGTCGAAGAAGCAGCCCGGCAAATCTTCTCCGTAGAAGCCGCGCTCCGAGCCGGGTCCGGTGGCGCAGTAACCGAGATCGTCGACGAGGGATACGCTGACGAGCCGCTCGCCGCTGGGATCGAAGATGAACGAGCGCGAGAACAAACCGTAGTAGTAAATGGTGCTCACCCGGATGCGCTGCGAGCCGTCTGGCGCGCTGCACGCCTGCTGCAGGATCAGCTTCGGACGCAGCGTCAGCACGGTCTCGTGCGATTTGGCGCGAGCCTCCGCGTAGCTCGCCGGGCACTCCCCGGCGCCGCTCGCGCAGTATTGCTCCAGGGTACCCGCCACACAGGAGATCACCGGGCTCGACGCGTCGGAGGTCGCATCGGGGCCGGCATCTGTGGGCTCGGTGCCGCCGCTGCCGCTCGTGCCTGCAGCGCCAGCGCTGCCGCCGCCTGCGGCACCCCCGGGGCCCGAGCCGCCGGAGCCGCCAGCGGGCTGGAGCAACAGGGTGCCGTCCGTGCCGCCGCAGCCCGAGCCTGCCAGCGCGCCGAGCAACAACAGCGGCGTGGCAATGCGACGGCGTGACAGACACGAGAAGTGCTTCGACATGTGATTTCCCTCAGGCTCCCGTTTTGGAAGCGTGACGCACGAAGCAGCCCTTGTCCCGTCACCATTGAAGGTGAGCCGACGAGGCGCTCGGAGTTGCATCCTTGCCACGCAGTGACGTTGGGATTCTGGGGTTCAGCGGGCTTTGTGCCGCACTGCGCGGCGCAAAGCCCGCTTGCCCTCATCCCCGCGCTGCACGCCGCCGTAACGCGCCGGGCGTTGCCCGGGCTTGCCCCGGGGCGGGGCTGTCCCCACGGGAGGGGCCGCTGCCCTCAGCCGGCCTTGGCCGTTTCCACGCCGGGCGGCTCGGTCTTCAGCTCCGGAATAGCGGCGGCGGCGGGCGCGACCGTCTGGC
>JAICTU010000180.1 GCA_025936205.1 Polyangiaceae bacterium
ACCCAGGTGCGCGACCAGGGTGGAGCGGGCTCGCTCGCCGACGTGCGCCAGGCCGAGCAACTCGTGGAAGGAGCCAACGCCACCATCGTCGGGTTGAAGCGCGACATCCAGCAGCAAGAAAACGCGATCAGCGTGCTGGTCGGGCAGTACCCGGGCGCGATCGCGCGCGGGCAGGAGCTGGAGTCGCAGGCCGTCCGCCTGGAGGTGCCTGCAGGTTTGCCCTCCACCCTGCTGGAGCGCCGCCCCGACATCCAGCAAGCCGAGCAAGCGATGATCGCGGCCAACGCCGGCATCGGCGTGGCCAAGGCGCAGTACTTCCCGCAGATCAACCTGACCGCGTCCGGCGGCGTCGCCAGCACCTCACTCTCCACGCTGTTCGAGACGCCCTCGATCATCTGGAACGTCGCGGGCAGCCTGTTCCAGCCCATCTTCGAGGGCGGCCGCATCAGCAACAGCGTCAAGCGCGCCGAGCTCGGCCGCGAGCAAGCCGAGCTCGAGTACCGCAAAACCATCCAGCAAGCCTTCCGCGAAGTCTCGGACGCACTGGTCGGCTACCAGAGCGGGCGCGAGTCGCGGGACATCCAGGAGCGCCTGGTGCGCGCCGCGCTGGACGCGCGGCGCCTGGCGGACATCCGCTATCAGGGCGGCACGACCAGCTACCTCGAAGTGCTCGACAGCGACACCCGCCTGTTCGTGGCGCAGCTGCAGCTGATCAACGCCGAGCTGAACGAGCGCACCGCCTTCATCGAGATCTATCGCGCGCTGGGTGGCGGCTGGCAGGGCTGAACGGCGGGGGCCACAT
Organism: Polyangiaceae bacterium; assembly: GCA_025936205.1. The sequence goes on from JAICTU010000180.1 coordinate 803, forward strand.
GTCGCAACGCAACGTCGAGCTCTTCATCGGCCGCTTGCTCACAGACGTCGAGCTGCGCCGCCGCTTCGCCGGCGCGCCGCTCGAGACCGTCAGTGAATTCTGCGAGCAGGGCTGGGAGCTGAATCGCGCCGAAATGGACGCGCTGGCCCAGATCGACCTGCGCCTCTGGTGCCAGGCGGCGGCCAGCCTGCCCTCGCGTCTGCAGCGCTGCAGCCTGTGCGGCGGCAAGCCCAAAGACAAGGCGTCGTAGCCGGGCTCACGGTGTCGGCCGCGTGCCGTCGACGTGATAGCGCGCCAGATCGAAGTGAAAGTGGTCGGCGTGCAGCGCGTCCCAGTACGGTGTGAGCACCACTGAGAACAGATGCTCGTCGAACGCGCGCTCCGCGACGGCGCGCAAGAACTTGGCCTCCGGCGTCGCCGGCGGCTTGCCGAGCGCTCCGAAATGCTGGCGCACGCTCACGCGCCGACCGCCCTGTAGCCAGAACTCCTTCAGGTCGATCGCGTTGGCGTAGCTGTGCTCGCTCACGAAATCGAAGCGCACCATCTTGCGGCAATTGTAGGTGCCGCCCTGCGTGAGCCGCGTGATGCGCTTGCCCAGGTGCCGCACAGCTTCCTCCTGCGCGATCTGCTCCAGCCGCCCCAGCGCGAGCGCGAGCCGACAGGTGACGAGCGGCGGCGTGTTGTAGCGGATCTTCGCCGGCCCACCGAGATACGTCACCACCTGCTCGGCACCGCACGAGATCAACTCACCGCCGCGCGCCGGCCCGCGCGTCATCGGCAGCTGCGCGGGTCGAAACGAGATGCCGGCGTGTTGCAGCCGCGCGGCGCACTCGTCGAGGGGCGCGGGCGGTGCCACCACGCGGTCATTGCCCGGATCCAGATCCGCCTGCTCGTAATCGGGAGCCGGCGCAGCGCCGAGCAGCACCAGCGCTGCCCATGCACAGCGCTTCACGTTCCAATTCGACACTGCACCGGGCTCCACTGGGTACATACGCCCCACGCCCAACAAATCTCACCGGGTCTCCGCAGCGGGTTGGGTGAGAGCATCGTCGGCGTTCCGAGCGAGCCCTTGTGCGCTGACGATCTGAGGTTGCCATGGAAACCTCAGATCGACGCGTGGAAGGGGCACGCCCGGCTCGAGAGCCTCTGAAATCCCGCGATCCAGGGGGCTCGATGCCCAGCGGGCACTGCCCTCGCCAGGACCGCCCGCCGTACGCGCGGCCTCAGTCGTCCGTCGGCGCGTCACCGCTCGGCATGGCGCTCGGCGGCAGCAAGTCTTCTTCCGGGCTCTCCGGGTCGTCCATGTGCGCTTCGGCATCCGCCGGCGGCAGCTCCGGCTGAGCCAGATCGGCCAGGCACGCGGAGAGGTCGCCGCGCTGGCTCTTCCCGATACAGCGATCGCCGCCGATGCCGTCACCGGGGCACTCGCGCACGCTGCGGTAGGTGGAGGCGAGCCCGGCTCTCCAGCACTCGCTCACCACCCAGACCTTCCCGCTCGGGACATCGCCGGCAGTGACCAGCAGATCGGCGCGCCCGCCTTCGCCCTGGTGCTGGCGGACGCGCGCCAGCACCAGCTCTTCGGCGTTCGTGGCCGTCTCGGGCAGGTTGCCGTGGAAGGCGAGCCGCACGCGGTTGAACCCGTCCTTCAGGTGCACACCCTGGAATGCCGCGTCGACCGGAGCCTCGTCGCCCGCGTCGCGCGTGAAGTCCTTCAGGCCGTACGCCAGCACCGTGCCGCCGGGATGGTGCGCGAACGCCGCCAGCACCTTGCCGCGCGCCTGCACGGTCGGATCGGCGGCGCCCAACGCATCCAGATCCACACCCACCACGCCGCGTCCGCGGCGCGCCACCTCGCCCACGCGGATCGCGCCCGCCGCCACGCTGGAGAAGTCGGTGCTGGAGCCCTCGGGCCGTGCCTGCAGCAGCCAGCCGAAGCGCTTCAGCAGGCCCTTGCGCACGAACAGCTGATATTCGGTCGAGCCGCGCGTCACCGGACCCCACTGGGCCACGTTGTCCGTCACCTGATCGGGCTCCTCGCTGCGTACCAGCGCGGCGATCGGCTGCAGGAAGTCGCGCAGCGCCTGGTTCAGCTGCTGCACCGCCCCGCGTGAGCGCGTGAGGCTGTCCGCGGCCGCCGCGGGCGCGGGCGCGCTGATGCCCTGCGCCAGGCTGCCCAGCTCGTCGCTGACGAACGCGGCGCCGACTTGATCGTCATCGGTGGCGAGCGCTTCCGTGCTGGCGTCATCGGTGATGCTCAGCTGCAGGGCTGCTTCTTCGGGCACGCCCGCCAGAAATGCGTTCTCGCGTTCGGTGTTTTGCGCGCCGCACGCCGCCGCGCCGAGCGCGATCATGCCGATCCCCAGGTGTCGAACCGATTGAGTTTTCATATCCTTTGCTCCCGATGCGCTAGGCAAACGTTCCTTCCGGTGGTCATTCGTCTGGATCGGTCGTCCCGGTGCCGACGTCTCCGTTCGAGCGATCGCCGGCGTCGAGCACGCCGTTGTGATCGCGGTCGAAAAACATCGCGCTCTGCGCCGCCAGGCGAGCGCGGATCAGCGCGAACAAGAGCGGGTGGCGATCGGCGTCGATCACCAGCGTGCGCGCTCCGTCGGCATCGCTGGCCGCCTCGTTGTCCAGCTCCTGAGCCGCCGCCCAGCGCCGCGGGCGCATCGCCCAGAGCAACTCGTGCTCGTCCTTGCCGCTCCACGCCTGGCCGCGTGGCGCGCGCACCCGCAAGGTGGCGTGCAGATCGGCGAACAGGATGAAGCGCACGCCGTCCGCGCGCGTGCCGCTGAACAGCAGCGAGCGCCCCAGGAACTCCGCGCTGTCGCGCGCCGGTGCGAGCGGCGCGTCGAACCCGCACACCCCACCGGCGGGCACCTCGAAGGCAGGTAACTCCGGCCGCGTCGTACCCGCGACCAGGTCGACCAGGAAGGGTCCGGACTGAGTGATCACCGGCTCGGCGACATCGCAGGGCAGCCAGCGGATGCTGCCGAAGACCAGCACCGCGCGCTCCAGCGCGCCGCGCGGCAGCGGCACGACGGCGGCCGTGGCATCGCTCGCATCCGTCGCCGGGCTCGAGGCACTGGATTCCAGCGCCGTGTCGTCGTCATCGCTCACGATCGCGAGCGAGAGCGTGCCCGTCTCGCCGGGATTGCCGACCCCTGTCGAGCCGCAGCCCAGTCCGAGCGCCAACAGCCAGGGGCCGAGCCAACCGCTCGCCCTCGGAAAGCTTCGCGTCACTTGTCCTCTCCCTCGGTCGCCGACAGCGGGAACCACTGGATGTTCATCTGGTAGACGACGGCACCTGCCGTATCGGAATCACACAGCTCGGTCAGTGCTTCGCGGAACTGGTGGATGCGCTCTTTCACGCGCGCCGCCGTCTCCGGGCTGATGCACACGGTGAGCGCCGCGAGGTCGCGCAGCGCCGCGGGCACGGTCTCCAGCGACTCGCCCGCGCGCTCGATCATCTGGCGGTGGAAGGCCGCGGCGCCCAGCGAGCGCACCTCGTGCTCGGTGGTGAGCGTGGGCTCACCGCGCAGGATGCGCCCGCTGTTCGCGTCGCGCACCAGCAGCCCCATGGAGAGCAGCAAGCGCATGGCCTCGGCCGCCTCCGTCGGGCTGATGCGCGGCCGCACCTGACTGGCGATCCAGCGCGGATCTTCCGAGAAGTCCGCGCGCCCCGCCAGCTCCCGGATCGCCGGGTTGTACCAGTGCGAGAGATACGCAAACAGGTCGCCGTCGATGCGCCGCGCCGCGCGGAAGCGGCGCGAGGCGGAGATGCGCTCGAAGGCGCGGTTCTTGTCGGCGAGCGAGGTCGCTTGATTGAAGGCGACCAGATCGGAGAAGAAATCAGCCTCGGGAGCTTCGAGCCCGAGCGCCGTGCAGAAGCGCGGCACCGAGTCGGCGCCCAGGTTGCGCTCGCCCTCGATCACCAGCTTCAGAAAGTTCGGCGAGCGCAGCCCCGCGAGCTTGGAGAACGAGCGGAACGAAAAGCTGCGTTGCGTGCGCTTGGCGGCTTCGTAGTGAGCGCGCAGGTACGCTCGGTAATCCAGGAAGTCGTACACGCGTACGTCGACCTTGCGTGCGGGGCGTTGGGCTCGACTCGCCATCTCTCAGCTTCAGAGTGGCTGTCGCGAGCCGCGGCGGCAATCGCGGGCAAGGCTTTTCAGTATTCATCCCGTATACGGAATTAACCAATTAGTGAGCAATTACCAGCCCTTGGTTTTTGCTCGAGCGAACTGATGAATACGGATGTAGGTGTCAGGAACGTCAGCTGAGCCGTGTCTCGCCGTCGATCGGCAGGCGCAGCGTGAAGGTCGTGCCCTTGCCGACCTCGCTCGCGAAGCTGAGCGTGCCGCCGTGACCGTCGACGATGATCTGTCGGGCCAGCGCCAGTCCCTGCCCGGTGCCGCGCCCGACCTCTTTGGTCGTGAAGAATTGCTCGAAGATCTTGTGGCGGATGTGCTCGGGGATACCGGCGCCGTCGTCGCTGATGTCGATCTGGACGACGCCATCGCTCGCGCGTGACGTCACCGTGATGCAGCCGGGGCTCGGGCGCTGGGCGTCGGCGATGGCGTGAGCGGCATTGACGATCAGGTTCAGGAGCACCTGGTTCAGCTGGCTGCTGATGCAGCAAACGGAGGGGAGCTCGCCCAGGTCGGTGCGCGCGGTGGCCACCGACTTGTACTCGTTATGGGTCATCAAGAGCGTGTTCTCGATCGCCGCATTGACGTCGCACGCCCCCTTCTCCTCCGTGCCGCGATGGGAGAACGCCTTCAGGGCCTGTACAATCTTGGACACGTGCTCGACGCCCTCCTTGGAGGCCTGCACGGCGCGCGGGATCTCCTCCAGGACGAAGTCCAGGCGCGATTCCTTGCGGGCCTTTTGCAAGCCCGATAGCACCTCGCTCCAGGCGGGTGCGGGCTCGGCCTGCGCCAGCTGATCGACCCGCTTCAGGTAGCCGGTGACGCGCTGGAAGGCCTGCCCCATGAAGTGCACGCTGTCGCCCACGTACTGCAGGGGCGTATTGATCTCGTGCGCGACCCCGGCCGAGAGCTGGCCGATGGCCTCCAGGCGTCGCGCCAGGCTCAGCTCCTGCTCCAGGCGTTCGCGCGTGGCGACTTCGTTCTGCAGCTTCGCGTAGGCCTGCTCCAGATCCGCCTGCGCGGCACGCAGGGCTTCATTGTTGGCGAACAGAGCGTCGCGCGCTTCGGTCAGGTTGATCGAGCGCTCTTGCTCTTGCACGACCCAGCGCGAGGCGTCTGCGAGCTCCTTCTGCACCACGCCCGCCATGCGCGCCGTCAGCAGCAGCAAGTGGCGATCACGGGCCAGCGCCGAGGAGACCACCAGCGGGCGCTGACCGCCGTCGGACGCCGTGAAGATCACGATGCAGTCCTGAACGGGACCAGCGTGGAACAGAGCCTGGAAGCCGGCCAGGTGGAGCATGTCCTCCTCGGCCACCAGCGCTTCCATCGCGTGCCCGACCACTTCTCCGCGAGCGCGGTCGATCAGCGCCAGGAACGCCAGGTTGGCCTGCAGCACGCGGCCTGCCGCATCGACGACCAGCACGCCGTCGGGCAGGTCGTCGAAGCTGGCCAGGGCCTCCGTCGCCGGAAGGGAGACGGGGACAGCCGTGGTCATGGCCCGGATTGGGTGAGCTTCTGAACCGCGCCGAGCAGCAGGTGCTCTTTGAACGGCTTCACGATCCAGCCCTTCGCGCCCGACTTCTTCGCGCGCGCCATCGCCTCGGGCTGGCCTTCGGTCGTGAGCATGACCACCGGCAGCTGGCGTTGGGCGAGCTCCCCCTTGAGGGTATCCAGCATGTCGAGCCCGTTCATGCGCGGCATGTTCACGTCGCAAATGACGAGCGCCAGGTCCGTCTGAGAACGGATGCGGTCTGCCCCGTCGACGCCGTCGGCGGCCTCGATGACCTGAAAGCCAGCGGGGCTCAGCACACCGGAGACCTGTCTGCGCACCGAGGCGGAATCGTCAATGATCAGTATTCTCTTCGCCACGATAAACTCCGTATTTCCCGGTTCAGAACAGAACCAGGTCCCCCTCATCCACGAGCGGCGCCTCGGGTGTGCTATCCACGAAAGCGAAGCCAGGTGCGATCATCACGTCCAGGTACCCCGCAAACGAGCCGCGATCGGACACGAAGCGGCTGCGCAGCGCGCGCTCCAGCTCGGCGACGGGAAACACCACCAGCAGGCGCGGCGTGTTCACGTTGAACGACACATTGTAGGATCGGAGCTTGTTCTTCAGGCGCCCGATCAGCTGGTTCACCAGCTCGCAGGTCCAGTCGCTGGCATCGGTCGAGCCCACCTCGATGGCCGCGCCGACGGCCGCACGATACGTCTCCAGGACGACGCTGTTGGTCATGCGCAGTCCGATCGTCCCGCGCACGTCGCGCCCGCTGAAGTCGATCGCGGCGACCGAGACGTCCGTCGCGGCGTCGCTCGCCGGGGCCGGAGTCGCCAGGGTGGCGGGTAGCCCGTAGTCGGCCATCAGCTCCAGGCAGCAGTCGCGCAGCAACTGGTCCAAGATTGTGTAGTTCCGAGCGGTCATTGCGCCCTCTCCCGAGCCATCGACACCTTCCAGATCCACGGGCGTTTCGCTCATGGCTGCCCTGAGGTCATGTTCCCCACCACGCGAATTCAGAACGGCTCCGCTGCTCCACCCTGGAGCCTCCTTTGCCGCTCGACTGGCCTACTCGGGCTACCCGGTGGAGCAGGTGTGTCCTGAGCCGGACTGCATATTGACTATGACAATCATTATCGTATAGGCTGCGCGCCAGCCATGAGCAGAAGTCGAACAGAGCGGACCGCCGCGTCCCTGGGCCTTCCGCACACCGGTGGTCGTTGGCATCGTTTGCTGCCGATGGATTCCGCTGCCGCCAGTGCCGGCGCGCTGCAGAGCGAGAGCGAAGAGGGCGAGGCCCATCGCTGTACCTGCGGCAGCCTGCTGGCGCGGCTCGTGGCGAGCGGCGTCGAGCTCAAGTGCAGGCGCTGCAAGCGCATCGTGGTGTTGCCGTTCCACAGCCCACGCGCTCGCTGAGTGCGCGCCGCCGCGGCCGCTAGCAGCGCTCACTCGCGATTGTAGAGATCGTCGAAGCTGCGATCGAAATCTTGTTCGTCGTTGATGGCGCGCGCCGGCTGCGAGAAACGCCGCGAGTGCGGTAGCAGAGCTTGCAGGCGTTGCGGGACGTCGCGGTAGGTCGGGTCGCGGCTCGCGATGCGCTGGTAGTAGTAGATCGCCTCGTCCGGGTCGCCCTTGGTCTCGTAGCAGGTGCCCAGGTCGTAGTAGAGGCTCATCTCCTGCGCGACGGTCTTGTGCTTCGCGTTCAGGCCGCGCACGTAGGCTTCGGCGGCGCGGTCGAGCTCACCGCGTTCGCGATACATCATGCCCATCATGGCCAGGCAGGTGCACTCGCGCTTGGGATCGCGCGAGGCGATCTCGAACTCGCGCGCGGCATCGGTGAGCAGCCCCATCTCCTTGTAGGCGACGCCCAGATCGTAGTGCGTGGCGCTGTCGTTGTCCGAGACCTGCGCCTTCACGCCCTGCTTGAACTTGGCGAAGACCTCGTCGACATCGATCTGCTGCTGCTCTTCAGGCGCCATCTCGAGCGCATTGACGAGCTCCAGGTCCGCATCGACATCGATCACCGCACCGTGCTCGAGCTTGCCGTCGGTGCTGAACTGGACGCGCAGCTCCTTGCCGAGCGTGGAGCTGGGCGGCGCCGGTGCCACCGCGAGCTTGCGCGCCTCCGCGGGCCGGGGCGGTTCGGGGGCGGGCGCCGGGTTCGGGCTGGCGTCATCGCTGAGCCGCCCGACGTCGCGCGTACCGCTCTCGGTGCTGAGCTTCGGCTCCAGCTCGGCGATGGCTCGGATCAGCTCCGCGTCGCCTGGATATTGCTCCAGACGATCGCGCAGGATCATCGAGGCGTCCTGATACAGGCCGCGCGCGGAGAAGAACTGGGCCTCGTCGAGCGCTGCACGGATCGACTCGCGCCGGCCCTGGGGGGGACGCGCGCTGCCGGGCTCGGGCTTCAGCGAGGGGGTGTTGTGCAGGCCCGAATCCAGACTGAACTGGGGCAGTGGCGCCTCCGGGCGCCGGACTGCCGCCACGGCTCGCCCTGTCTGCTCTTCCTCCAGGTCGTAGGCGGGCAGCGGCGCATCGGGGGCGCCGATCGGCGGCGCGGACGGCTCCTTGGCCTCGGCCTCGACGGTGTGGGGCGCGGGGTGTGCCGAGACGCGCGTGCGCAGCTCGAACGGCTGCTCCGACTGGCTCGGCGGCAGCATCGGCTCTTCGGGGATCAGCTCCGCCGGCTCGCTGGGGATCACCCGTCTCGGCGGCACGCGCCTGCGTGTGGAGTCGATCTGCGCGAGCAGGGCGAGGGCGCCGGGCTGCCGGGGAGCGAGCTCGATCACCTGGTGCAGCTCGGCCTCCGCAGCGGCGAGCGAGCCCCGCTCGATGTACATGCGGGCCACGGCCAGCATCTGTTCGATCGCGGCGGGCACCTCACCGGCTTCGAGCAGCACCTGCTGCAACGCCGCGCGCAGCTCCAGCGAGTCGGGCGCGTTGGCCAGCGCCTGACGCAGGCAGAGCGAGGCCTTCGAATACAGCTTCAGTCCGCGGAACGATTCGGCGTCGACCAGCGCCTTGCGCAGGAACTCGGAGGCGCCGGTGCCCTGCGCGGCGGGGCGCAACGTGCCTTCCGCAACCGGCGCGACCGCCGCCACGCTGCCCGAGCGGTTCGCTCGTTCGACGAGTGGGGGGGCCGCGGCCCTGTTCACCTCGTACTTGCCGAGCACTCGAGCGGGCTCAGGCGCTGCCTCGGGCTCGGCCTCTGCCTCCGCCTCGTCGTCGAGGAACTCGATGTCGTCGTCGCCCAGCTCCGGGGGGGAGCTGGAATGACGCGCTTGCGGGCGCTCGGACGGCGCCTTGCGGTTCATCGCCGCCAGCGCGCGGACCTGGGCATCATCCGGGGCGACGCGCTGCAGATGCTGCAGGTAGCGCTCGTGCAGCTCCTTCTGGCCCGTCTCGAACGCGATGCGGACCATCTCCTTGTAGACCTCGACGCCCTTCGACGACTGGCCGATCGCGTCGAACGCCTGCGCCAGCAGGGTGAGGGTTTCGAGATCCTTGGGGTCCGCCTCGAAGCAGAGCTGGAGCCGAGCCAGCGCCTGCATGCCGGCTTCGCGCGTCTTGCGCGTCAGGTAGAGCTGCGCGGCCACGCGGGCCACGCGCGGATCCTGGCGAAAGTGCAGGATGCGCTCCAGCACCTTGAGCGAATCCTCCGGGCGACCCTGCTGCGTCAGCAGCTGCGCGGCGCTCCAGAAGTGCTCGACCGCTTCATCGACGCGGCTCACCCGACACAGCGCTTCCGCCAGCCGCAGGAAGGGCAGGGGATTGGCGCGATCGAGCGACACCATGCGCCGGATGATCTCGACGGCATCCCGGTCGCGGTTGCGGTCTTGCAGCCGCCGCGCCACCGCGTCGTAGGTGGCCAGCGCGTCGTTGACCAGGCCGAGCTCGCCGTAGATCTGTGCGAGCTTCGGCAGCACGTGCCCGTACTGGTCGGCGAGCTGCGGCGCGTGGCGCTCGATCAGCTCACCGATCTGCTTGAGGACCGCGACGGCTTTGAGCGAATGGCCCTTGCCGGCGTAGTAGAGCGCTACGCGGTCGTAGGTCGCGATCGCTTCGGGGTGGGCGCCCATCCGCGATTGCAGATCGCCGATCCGCAACAGCGTGCGAGCATCGTTCGGCTCCTGCTGGACGACCTTCTGGTACTCCAGAATAGCTCGGTCGTACTTGCGCTTCTCGACGTACTTCTGAGCGGCCTGGAGAGTCTTTTCGCGGTCAAACGCCAATAGCGCCTCGCTACACCGATAATACGGCGCTGCTCCTTTGAATTTAGGACCTTGGGTCGGTGCCGGTCAAGGCGCCCTGGGGGAAAGCCGGGGCGCCGGAGGAAAGTCGGACCCGGAGCGGGTGCGGGGGAGAGCCGCCGCGTAGGGGAATGTCGGCTGAAAGAACCCGGGAGCGGGGCACTTCACAGCGCCTGGCGAATGCTACCCGTGGGTCCGCAGCCCACGAGGGCAACGGGGAACAACCCGTGTCTGACAATGTCCGCCGACGTCGTGCTCGCGCGTCGCCCGCTCTCAGAACGGCTTCAGGATCACGAACAGCGCCGCGGCCACCGCTGAAATCAGCAGCAGCAGTGCGAGCACTCCGACCGGACCCGGTGCGCTGCGCCGACCCGTCGCGACCGCCTTGGCGCGGGCCCCGATCACGTGGTGCAACGCGATCACGATCGCGGCGAAGAGCAGTTTGCCGTGCATGTATTTCGTCTCGACGAAATACAGGTCCAGACTGAGCACCAGCCGGCTCACACCGGCGAGAAAAGAGACCACGAACGCGGGGACCGCCAGCCTGCGGTACAGCTCGTACGCGATCTGCGCGCCCACCCTTCCATCTCCGGCGCGCGACACGAGGGCCAGCGCGACGCTCAGAATGGCTCCGATCCAGACCAGGTTGGCGGCGACGTGCAACGCCACCAGGGTTTTGAAGAAGAGGGAAGCCATGTGTGGCGCAGGCTAACGCTCCCCCACCCGCCAGGGCAAGCCTGCACGATACGTCCGCCGCAGGGCTGAACCAATCCCCGGGGGCTCGAAAATGGGGTGCGTTCGAAAACGGGGGGCGGCGCCGGCGGGCGCCGACGGGGGCGTTTGCCAAGCGGCGCGCCACGTGGTGTGATCCCGACATGACGCACAGCAAGCTGTATCGCGCGCCCTTTGGGCCGGGTGGAAGCGCCGGTATCGATGAGAGCGTATGTCGCCGGCTCATCGACGCGGCTCTGGCGAGCGGCGGCGATTACGCGGATTTGTTCTTCGAATACCGAGCTGCCGGGAGCTTGTTTTTCGAGGATGGCATCACCAAGAGCGCCAGCCGCGGAGTTTCCCTGGGGCTCGGCGTGCGGGTGCGCAGCGGAGACGCGACGGGTTATGCGCACGTAGAAGATCTGGAATACGAGGCGATGCTGCGCGCCGCCCGCACGGCGGGGCAGATCGCACGGGCGCAGAACGCCAGCACCACGGCGGTGAAGATCACGCCGCGCGTGTTGCCGGAGCGCTATGAGCTACAGGAGCTCACGCTCGACGCGTCCGGCAATGACAAGCGCCAGCTGCTCGAGCGGGCGAGTCGCGCTGCACATGCGTACGACCCCAGCATCGTCAAAGTCGAGGCCAGTTTCGCCGAAGAGATCCGCGAGATCTTGATCTGCACGAGCCTCGGCCACTTCTGTCGCGACAGCCAACCCTTGATGCGCTTCGGTGTCCGGGCGCTGTCCGAGCGCGGCACGCGGCGCGAGTCGGGGCGGAGCGGCGGCGGAGGGCGCATGACGCTCGGCTATTTCGAAGGCAAGAGCCCCGAATTTCACGGAGCCGAAGCCGCACGCCAGGCTCTCTGCTTGCTCGATGCGCGGCCAGCGCCGGCCGGTCAACTGACGGTGGTGCTTGCGCCCGGCGATAGCGGCATCTTGTTGCACGAAGCGGTGGGTCATGGCCTCGAAGCGGACTTCAACCGGAAGAAGACCAGCAACTACAGCGGTCAGGTCGGGAAAGAAGTCGCGAGCCCGCTGTGCACGGTGGTCGACGACGCCACGTTCCTGCAGTCCCGCGGCACGATCAACGTCGACGACGAGGGGAACGAGCCCGAGCGCAGCGTGTTGATCGAGAATGGCGTCCTGCGCGGCTACATCCACGACCAGCACTCCGCCGCGCATTTCCAGACCCGCCCGACCGGCAACGGGCGCCGCGAGAGCTTTGCGTCCGTGCCGCTGCCGCGCATGACGAACACGCTGCTCCTGGCGGGTCCGCACGACCCGGAGGAGATCCTGCGCAGCGTCCAGCACGGCATCTTTGCCAAGTCTTTCGGTGGCGGCCAGGTGGACATCGCCAACGGCGACTTCGTTTTTTCCCTGACGGAAAGCTATTTGATCGAAAACGGTAAACTGACCGCTCCGCTCAAAGGGGCGAATCTCATCGGAAATGGTCCGGAAACCCTGCGCCGTGTAGTGATGCTGGGAAACGACGTGGCGCTGTCCGACGGAAGCTGGACCTGTGGCAAGGACGGCCAAAGCGTACCCGTCGGTGTAGGTTGCCCGACCATGAAGCTATCCAGCATTACCGTTGGTGGAACAGACATTGGCTGACCCGAGTGCCAAAAAAGTCCCTTTTGTTGCCGTCGTGGGTCATGGCCCCGTGCTGGACCGGGAAGACGGCGCCAGCGCCACGCTGCGCCAGCTCGGGGCGAGTGTCCGAACGCTCGACCTCTGGGATGATCCGGTGAATCTGTTCGAGGACGATCCGAATATGGAGGGTCGGCCCCGTGCCCTGGTATTCGAGGCGCTGGATCGACCCGATCTCGCGATCGCGGCGCTCCGGGCAGTCCGCAAGGAGCAGACCTTCGACAACGTCGGCGCGCTGATCGCCGTGACTGTCGGCCAGATGGCTCGCGTCGATCCATCGAGCGGCTTCGACGATTTCGTGCTGCATCCCTACGTGCCCGAAGAGCTGTATGCGCGCATCCGCGCCGTCGAGTGGCGCCGCAGCGAATTCGCCACGGAAGAGCGGCACAAGGTCGGCCCGATCGTGGTCGATCAGGCTTCGCATGAAGTCACCAAGGGCGGTCAGCCCGTGGCGCTGACGGCGAAGGAGTTCGCGCTGCTCGTCTACCTGTGCGAGCGCCGCGGGAAAGTCCTCTCGCGCGATCATCTGCTGGCTCGGGTCTGGGGCAACCGGTACGACGGTGGACCGCGCACGGTGGACATCCACGTGCGCCGCCTGCGGGCGAAGCTCGGCGATGCCCTGCCGCTCGAGACACTGCGCGGCTCCGGTTACAAGTTGCGCATGCCGGAAGCAGAAGGTGGCGATGAGGGGCAGGGACCCGAGTTAGACTCCGAAGACGAATGATCGTCGTCTCGATTGGGTGCCCGGCATCGGTCGGCCCCGAAGTCTCCGTCGCGGGCGTCCGTCGCGGGCGTCAGCAGCCCTGCGTGCTCGTCGGCAGCCGCCTGGCGATCCAGCGTGCCGCCGAGCTGGTGGGGGTGCGCTGGGCGCGCTTCCAGCCCTATGAAGGCGCGCCCCTGCGCAGCGACCGCATCTATTACCTGGATACCGGTCCCGAGTTGAAAGAGGCGGATCTCGATCCGCGCCGGCCCACGCGTGCCGCAGGCCGGTCGCAGCTGGCGGCGATCGATGCTGCGTTTGACCTGGTGCGAGCGAGCGCAGGCTCGGCGCTGGTGACAGGCCCCGTGAGCAAGGCGCTGATCGCGCGCTCGGGGGCGCCCGGGGCGGAGCATTTCGCGGGGCACACCGAATGGTTGCAGGCGCGCGACGGCGCCAAGAGCGCCATCATGTGCTTCGCCTCGCCCCGGCTCACGACCAGCCTCGCCAGCACCCACCTGCCGCTGCAGCGAGTCCCCCGGTGGCTCACGCCCGAGCACGTCGCGGAGGCCAGCTTCCAGCTCGCTCGATTCTTGATCGATCTCGGACACGAGCAACCTCGCGTGGCGGTCTGCTCGCTGAACCCGCACGCCGGCGAGAGCGAGCTGCTCGGAGACGAAGAGCGCCGCGCCATCCTGCCCGGGATCCGCGCGGCGCGCCGCCGTCTTCGCGGGCGTGCCGAGCTGCTCGGCCCGATCGGCGCCGAGTCCGCCTATCGCCTGGCATATGCCGGCAAATATGCGGGCGTGGTCGCCATGTATCATGACCAGGCCACGATCCCGACCAAGCTCGTGGCGTTCGGTGACGCCGTCAACGTCACCCTCGGCCTCAGCCGTGTGCGCACCAGCGTCGATCACGGCACGGCGTACGACATTGCGTGGCAGGGCAAAGCCGACGCCCGCGGCATGATCGCTGCCCTGAAGCTCGCCGAGCAGCTGATCGCCCATTGATTCGGCGCTGATTCCGTCGGATTCGTCGCAGGGCGAAAACGAAAAAGCCGCTCATTTGAGCGGCTTTTGTGGGATTTTCGGTGGAGCCGACCGGGATCGAACCGGTGACCTCCTGACTGCCAGTCAGGCGCTCTCCCAGCTGAGCTACGGCCCCGAAGGGGCGAGGAAAGTGGCATGTGGCGCTGCCAAACGCGAGTCCTTTTTGCTGATTCTTCGCCAGCAACCGGCGAAGACCAGCAACGGGAGGGGTCAGCGCGCCGCGAACACGAGGATGGCAGCCACCAGGAACAGCGCTGCCCCGAGCACCGGCATCCAGAGGGGTGTCGGAGATTCGTCGGGGGCCAGGGTCTCTTCGGCTTGGTGATCTTCCACGGCGCGCAGGCTAGGGATGGGGCTGGCCCAGCGTCAAGTCCCCGCCCACCCGTGGTGAATTTCCCGGTCCAGCTGGCTGAGCGACGAGCCAAACGGGGTATGTTATTTGCCTAGCGGCGGGCCCACCCCTAGCCTCGAGCTCCACTCCCGCCGTCGTCCCCAATACGATCCATGGCCCACGCCCCGACACAACGCTACCGCGTCATCGAGAAGATCGCCGCCGGCGGCATGGCAGAAGTGTTCCGGGCGGAGAGCGCCGGCCTGGAGGGCTTCAAGAAGACGGTCGCGATCAAGCGCGTGCTCCCGCACCTGTCCCAGAAGAAACAGTTCATCGGGATGTTTCTGGACGAGGCGCGGCTCAGCGCGAGCCTGTCGCACTCCAACGTCGTGCAGGTCTTCGACATCGGCGTGGGCGACGAGACCTACTTCATCGTCATGGAGTACGTCGACGGCGCGAACCTCAAGGCGGTGATCGAGCATCGCAAGCAGGTCAACAAGCCCATGCCCATGGAGGTGGCGACGCTGATCGCCCTGCGCACGTGCGAAGGCCTGGCCTACGCGCACGAGGCGCAGGACGCGCTCGGGCAGCCCCTCGGCATCGTTCACCGCGACGTGTCGCCGCCGAACGTGCTCATCACTCGCCACGGTGAGGTCAAGGTCGTGGACTTCGGCCTGGCCAAGGCCAACAGCCAGCTGGAATCGAGCGAGCCGGGCATCATCAAGGGCAAGTTCAGCTATCTCTCGCCCGAGGCAGCCAACGGGGAAGAAGTCGACCAGCGCACGGACATCTTCGCGACCGGCATCATGCTCTGGGAGATGATCACCGGTCAGCGTCTGTTCCTGGGTGATACGGACCTGGGCACTGTACGGCTGGTGCAGGCCGCTCGGATCCCCCCGCTGGCGCAGTACGTGAAGGATGTGCCCGCAGCGCTGGAGCAGAGCCT
>JAICTU010000463.1 GCA_025936205.1 Polyangiaceae bacterium
AGACCGGCGAAGGTTTGCAGACCGTGGTCGATTTTATCGTGAAACAGGGCGGTCTCGAGCATACAGGGGTATAGCGTACTTCTCCAACTGCCGTTGGCCCCTAGGGCGGGACACTCCGCGTCCCGAGCGATGGCCCCACAGTTGCTGCGGGGACACGCGCACCCCCAACGAGTGTGCCTTTCCGGAGCTGTCTCCCGGGCTCGCCGGTGCATGCCAGGTTGCAGGATGCCCCGCGTCAGCGAGCTCCTGGAATACAGCTCCCGCGTGCAGCGAAGCCTGCGGGGCTGCCCTCGCAGAGACGATCCCCAACCTCAGCGAATTTTTGTGCTCCGGGCAGCGCCGATAGGGCTCAGTTGTACAGGTTCCAGGGTCCACGATGGTAAAGAAACCCAGGTTTTCGCGAGCACCATTGCGCGCGGGCCTCGCTGCGGTAGACAGGCTCGAGCCCCCGCGGGTGGGCGCGACAGCCCAGGTTAATATTTGCTTTGTGATAGGGTAGCGACGTGGTGACCGTACCGGCAGGATTAGCGGCGCCCATTCCGAGGGTGCTGGTCGTCGACGACGAGCCGGCGATCCGTCGGGTGCTCTCCGATTTTCTGAAGATCGAGGGGTTCTCGGTCGATACCGCGCCGGACGGTGAGGTCGCCCTGAGCCTGCTGGCACGCGCGCAATATGACGTCGTGATCAGTGACCTCAAGATGCCGAAGGTCGGCGGTCTGGAGTTGCTCGGGGAAATCTCGCGGCTCAACCCGGAGGCGCTGACCATCGTCATGACCGGCTTCGGCACGGTCGACACGGCCATTCACGCCATGAAGGCCGGAGCGTACGACTACATTCTCAAGCCCTTCAAGGTGGACGTCGTGCTCGCGACCATCGTCCAGGGTCTGGCGCGCCGGCGCAAGGAAGCGCTCGAACAGAGCTATTCCCCGTTCGGTCCGTCGCGCGCCACTCGGGCACTCAAGTCGAGCTTTCGCCGTGCCGTGGACAGCCTGTGGCTGGCGTTCCAGCCCATCCTGACCAGCGACGGGCACGAGGTGTACGGGCACGAAGTGCTGCTCCGGAGCGATGAACCCAACCTGACGGACCCGGTGCAGGTGCTGGAAGCGGCCGAGCTGCTGGGCTCTCTGGACGAGCTCGGACGGGTGATCCGCGAGCGTGCCGTCGAGGCCTTCGAGCAGCTGCCCTCCGAAGGGCTGATGTTCGTCAACCTGCATCCCAAAGACCTGGCGGACCCGGCGCTCTTTCTCGCGAGCGAGCCGCTATCCCGCATCGCCGAGCGGGTGGTGCTGGAGATCACCGAGCGCTCCTCGCTCGACAAGCTCGACAACGTCGGCGAGCGCGTGGCCAAGCTGCGCCGCATGGGTTTCCGGATCGCGGTCGATGATCTGGGCGCTGGCTACGCGGGGCTCACGACCTTCGCGCAGCTGGAGCCGGAAATCGTGAAGCTCGATATGTCGCTGGTGCGAGACGTCAACACCAATCCGACCAAGCGCAAGGTCGTGCGCTCGATGACGCAGCTCGCGCGCGAGATCGGCGCGCTCGTCGTAGCGGAAGGCGTCGAGAGCGAGGAGGAGCTCGATGCCGTGGTGAACCTCGGCTGCGATTTCGTCCAGGGCTTCTACTTCGCCCGTCCGGAGCGCGTATCGCCCTCCTCCCGCCCCGCGCGCCTTTGAGCGCGGCTACTTCGCGGCGCTACCGCATTTGACCAGCTCAGAGTGCCGCGAGCTCGCGCAGGCGCGCGGCGAGCTGGCGCAGGGCTGCGCCGCGGTGTGAGCGCGCGTTCTTCTCGTTCGGCGGGAGCTCGGCGCTGGTGCAGCCTCGATCCGGCAGGAACAAGAGCGGGTCGTAGCCGAAGCCGTTGCTGCCGCGCGGCTGTTCCGCGATGACACCGGCATAGGTGCCACGCGCCTCGGCGTGGATGCGCCCGCCCGGGTCGGCTACCGCGAGCGTGCACACGAAACGCGCGCTGCGTTGCTCAGCGGGAACCCCACTCAATTCGCGCAGCAGGCGCTCGTTGTTAGCTCGATCGCGCGCCTCACGGCTCCCGTCCACTCCAGCATAGCGTGCGGAATAAACGCCCGGGGCGCCGCCCAAGGCGTCCACTTCCAACCCCGAGTCCTCCGCCAGGCACAGCTCGCCCAATTGCCGGGCGTAGTAGCGCGCCTTGAGCCGCGCATTGTCCTCGAAAGTGACGCCGTCTTCTTCGGGCTCGGCCAGGTTGCAGCCCAGATCCACGAGGGATTTCAATTCGATGCCGAGCGGCGCCAGGATGGCTCGCGCCTCTTCGACCTTGTGCGGATTGGAGGTGGCGAAGATCACGCCCGGCGTCTAGCACCGGCTGCAGCCTCTGCCCAGCAGCACAGGACCCCGCAGCACAGGGCCCCGCAGCACAGGGCCCCGCAGCACGGCCCAACAGGACCGCGCGCAGTGGGCGCAGCGCGGACTGGCACCGCGGTCCTGATCAGTGCTTGGGGTGCTCCGGCCCCTGCGCCAGCCGGCCGCTGCGCAGCTTCATTCCCCCCGAGGGCTCGACGCTCGGGATACGTCCCCATTCGCGCTCGAAACGCACGGCGAGCGTCTGCAGCTTGCCCACTTTTGATTCGCTCAAATTCTCGAGCTCCCGCGGATCCGTCTTCAGGTTGAACAGGCGTTCGTCCCCGCCTGCCATCGGCACAATCAGCTTGTCATCTCCGACGACCAGCGCGCGCAAAGCCGGGTTTTCGCTGTCCTCGCACAGCTCAAACAACAACACCGGACGGGGAGCAGCCACGGCGCCGTAGAGCTCCGGCAACAGGCTCTGGCCGACGAACTCGGGCGCCCGCGGTAGCCCCATCAGCTCCAGCACGGTGGGTGCGAGATCGATCTGAGAGCGTGCTGCCTCGATCTGGACCGGCTTGGCTCCTGGCGCGTGAATCAGCAGCGGGGTCTGCAACAGTACATCCCAGAGGTCTCCGGACGGCCTGGACAAACCGTGTTCACCGAACGCGGCACCGTGGTCTCCCGTGACGATCACGGCCGTGCGCTCCCACCAGGCCTGGCGTCGCGCGAACTCGAGGATCTTACCGATCGCTCCATCGGTGAAGAGTAGCTCTGCATCGTAACGATCCCGCGGCTGCTCGCCGAACTCCGTCACCCCGGGGTGAGACGCATAGGGCTCGCTCGGGTCCATGAAGTGCGCCCAGGCAAAGAACTGATGCCCCGTGTTCTGGGGCTGAGCGAGCAGCTCGACCAAGCGCGCCGCCAGCTGGTCCGCGCCGCCGTGCGCGGCTTGCTCCGCCCCCGCACCTGTGCCGGGCACGACGTCCCACACGTCAAAGCCTTGTTCGAAGCCTCGCCCCTTGTCGAAGTAGCGGTCGGCTTGCACTCCCAGCGTGCGAATGCCTTTTTTCTGCAGCGCCTCGGCCAGGAACAGGTCGTCCGTGCCGAAGGTCGGCTGCGCCGCGCCGCTGCGGTACAAGCTCGAGGGATAGCGGCCGCTCAACAGCGAGGCCAGTGCTTGGGGCCCGTGGCTGGAGACCGCGCGTTGATTTCCCCAGACGCTGCTCTCTGCCGCCAGTCGGCTCAGATGCGGGGCGACGGGTCGCGCGTAGCCGCTCCAGGGCATGTCGGCACGCCAGGCTTCCAAGGACAACAAGATGACGTTCAGCGGCTCTTTCGGCCGTGTCAACGGCACCAGCTGCGCTCGCGAAGCCTCGGGCGGAGCGGGCGCGCCAGAGGTAGCACTGCTCGCTGCCGTTCCCGTACGGGTCTCGACCGCCTTGCTGATATCGGCCGCCTTGCTGATATCGGCCGCCGTGCGGTGAGGCTCGGTGGGCTCGGGCGGGCTGCGACGATCCCCACGATCCGTCTGACAGCCGAACGCCAGAAGCAGCGCCAGGGCTGCCAGACTGTTCCGCTTCATTCCGTCGATCACTCCTGCGCACAGGCCGGACGCACGTCGGACAAAGGCGAGCTGTCGAGCACCAGCTGGCCCTCGCGGCGCGTGAGGTAGTGCACCGATTTGTAGCCCGCCGCGGCGATCGCCTGCAGGCAGGCATCGAGACCGACTCCGACGCCATCCGGACCGTGACTGTCATCGCCCAGCGTCACGGGCACGCCCATCGCGCAGGCGCGCGCCAGCACCTGGGGACCGGGATACACCGGACCAAAGCCGCGGCGCGCCGGTGCCGCGTTGACGTCCAGCGCGGACCCTGCCGCCCGCGCGGCCTCGAGCACGCGCTCCGCGCGCCGGAGCGCGGCGCCGCTGAAAAGAAAACCCGGCGCCTCGAAGCGGCGGATCAAATCCACGTGCCCCACCACTTCGGGGCGCAGGGCCTCGACCAAGCTCGCCAGCTGATCGAAGTATTGGGCTCGTAGCGCCTCCCAGCCACCGTTCTCGCGTGCCACGCGCTCCGACGTCTCGGCGTTCAGGTCGATCCACGTGTCGCCGATGCTGTGCACACTGCCCACGATATAATCGAAGGGCGCGGACTGGCGCAGCTCGCGCATCTTCGCCGCCCAGCCCGCCACGGGCAGAGCCTCCGTCTCGAAGCCGATCAGGAGCTCCAGACGATCTGCATGGCGCGCCCGCAACTCCAGCGCGCTCCGCACGTAGCGCTCGAAAATTTGCGCGAGATCCGCCGGCACCAGATGCGACTCTTCCGGATACAGGTGCTCAGGCTGAAAGCGCGGACAATGCTCGGAAAGGCCGTAGGTGGTGAAGCCACCCGCGATGGCTGCCTCGACCACCGCCGCCAGCTGGCCCTTGGCGTGGCCGCAAAACTCCCCGCTGTGGCCGCCGTGGTAGCTGAACCAGACCATGGCGCGCAGTGTAGACTGCCGCCATGGGCAGCGCGCGATTTTCCGACGCCAGGCCGCCGCTGCAGGGGCGCTCCGCGGTGGCGCTGAGGCGCTTTTGCGTCGAGCTGATCGCGGCGACGCTGCTCGGTCTGCTGGGAATGGCCCTGAGCGCTTGCCGGGGACACAGCCTTTGGGAACCCGCGCCAGCTGCAGAGAGCTCGGGCCTGGTGGCGGCCTCCGGCGCGATCCCGATGCTCGATGTGCACGTGCATCTCAGTCCCAGCGGCGTCCCGCGGCTGCTGAAGCTGATGAAGCGTTACGGGATCGAACGAGTCGTCAACCTCTCCGGCGGAGATCCACTCGGCGGTCTCGACGAGCAGCTGGCAGCCGCCGCAACCGCGCCCGGCAAGATCATCGTCTTCACCACGCTCGCCTACGATCAGGTCGAGTATCGCGACTACGGCCGGCGCATGACGCGCCTGCTGGAACTCGCGCACGACAGAGGCGCCCGTGGCCTGAAGATCGCCAAGGTGCTCGGGCTCGGCTTGCGCGACCTGGAGGGCCGTCTGATCCCCGTCGATGCTCCTGCGCTCGATCCCGTCTTCGAGCGCGCGGGTGAGCTGGGCATGCCGGTGGCCATCCACACGGGCGACCCCGAAGCATTCTGGCGGCCCGTCGACGCTGCCAACCCGCGCCGAGCCGAGCTGGAAGCTCATCCCGGCTGGGCGCTCTCTGGTCGCGCGGTGCCGTCCTTCGACGAGTTGCTCGCGCAGCTCGAGCGCCGGATCGCGCGCCATCCCCACACCACCTTCATTTCCGTTCACTTCGGCAACGCCGCCGAACGGCCCGAGTACGTGGCGCAACTGCTGCGCAAGTATCCGAATCTCTATATCGATACCGCGGCCCGCATCCCGGAAATGGGGCGCCATCCCCCCGCCGCGCTGCGCGCGTTCTTTGTCGAGTTTCAGGATCGCATCCTGTACGGCTCGGACCTCGGTGTCGGTCCCGAGCCGTCCCCGCTGTTTCTGGGCTCGCAGGGGCCCCGCCCGCCGACGCCGGCGGAGCAAGAGCGATTTTTCAGTGCCACCCGGCGCTACTTCGAGACCTCGGATGTGGCGTTCGAGCACCCCACTCCGATTCAGGGGGACTGGAAGATCAGCGGGATCGGTCTGCCTCGTCCCGTGCTCGACAAGATCTATCACGAAAACGCAGCGCGCCTGCTCGGCCTTCCTCCATTGCACTGAACCCACAGGGGCGTCCGATCGCGCAGGCCCCCCCCTCGAGCGGGTTCACTCCGGGCGCGCCCTCTGCTAGGCCGCGCGCATGAGCGATGCGCCTCGAGCGGGCTCGAGAAGCCCCGTCATTCGCGTCTTCGACTGCCACGTGGCACGCCCCGATACCGGTGGGGGGTACGAATTCCTCCTGCTCCGGCGAGCGAGCCACAAGATCTACGCCGGGAGCTGGCGCATGGTGGGGGGCAAGCTCACCGCCGACGAGACGGCGTGGCAGGCCTGTCTTCGAGAAATCGCGGAAGAAACTCAGCTGCCCGTCGAACGCCTGCTCGCCGTTCCGTACGTGAATCGCTTCTACGAGTGGCAACACGACCGGATCAACGACATCCCGGTCTTCGTCGCGCTCACACGGGCAGGCGCCAACCCGATCCTGGACGACGAGCACTCGGACTACGAGTGGGTACCACTGAACGTGGCGCAGGAGCGCTTGCCCTGGCCCGGACAACGTGACGGGCTGCGCGCCGCCTGGGCACTGCTCGCGGGCGACGACCTGCTGCGAGGCTTTCTCGACGTGCCGCTGCCGTCCCCATCTCCAGGCGGCCGGTGAGGTGTTGCATCCCGGTCCATCGCGCCTCACCTCGTCGAGCCGGCGCGTTAAAGGCTAGCCGGCCACCCGGCTCCCCGCCACTTGCGATTAACAAACGCGGTCGCATGCACTACAAGGCAGGCAGCTTAGGCGGGTACCGCACAGACTTTCCGAACTCCATCGAACTCCTTCAGGGTCTGTACCCCCTTGCGTTTTGGGGATCTCAGCCCAGGAGTCAGCGGGGACACCCCGCACCCCGAGAAAGCCGGGGAGAACATCCGCTTGAACCGTAGCCCAACCGACAGACCCAACCCTGCCAGCAATCCAGGTGGCGGCAACGGCCTGAACATCGCGAGTCAAAACCCAATGAGCGCAGCACTAACCTCGATTCAAGACACTCACGACGTTCAAGCCAGCCCCGACCTGCGTCGCATTCCCATCAACAAGGTCGGTGTCAAAGGCATCCGTCACCCCGTCTTGGTCAAGGACCGCTCGGGCGGGTTTCAGCACACGGTTGCCAACTTCAACATGTACGTGAGCTTGCCTCAAGATTTCAAAGGCACTCACATGTCGCGCTTCGTCGAGATCCTGAGCGGCAATGAGAACGCGCTCTCGG
>JAICTU010000765.1 GCA_025936205.1 Polyangiaceae bacterium
GCGATCGGCGCGCCGCCGTATGCCTGGAGCAACGTGCTCGCATCGCGGTCGTTCGGCTTGCGTGCCAGCACCGACTTCAGCGTCCCGATGGCTTTTTCGAGCTGGCCGAGCCGCTTCTGCGTGCGCGCCAAGTTGATCTGCGCCTCCGAGGAGTGATCGACTGCGGCCCAGTGCTCGGCCACGCGCAGGCACTCGCCCCACCATTTCGTAGCCGCGGCGGCGTGTGACCAGCCTTCGAGCACCTTCGGATGATCAGGATGCTGTTCGCCGAGCGCGCGGAACGCGAGCAGTGCTCGCACGTCGTGATGACCGATCAGGCCTTCGGCATCCGCGACGGCTGCCACCAGCGCGGCTTCCGCGCGATCGGGTGCGGAGGTTGCTCGGCGCTTCGCCGGAGCGGGTTTCGGAGGCTCAGTCCCGGAGGCGTCAGCGCTGTCGGAGTCGCGCGTGCCCGTGCCCGTTAGCGCGCGCGAAGGGCTAGCGGAGCTCGCGGGGGCGGCCGAGCTCGAGGGCGCAGCGCTGGCGGTCTTCGCAGCAGGCGCTCGTTTCGGCGCTGCGGAGGCTTTCGTTCCGGTTTCGGTGGCGGGGGCCGCTGCAGCGGCGAGAGCCTGCGAGGTGGACTTTGCGTCCCTCTTGCTCGGGGTTTCCGCTGCTGGCTTCGCGTGCGCGTCCGCTGGAGCCGGCAGGCTCGACGTGTTCGCTGCGACGTTCGCGAGGCGGGTGGGCAGCGGGTGGGCTGCTGATCCGGCCGCGGCCGCCGGCGTGCTCGGCTTTTCGGCGCGCTCGGCGCGCTCGGGCGTCGCGCTTGCAGCCGGGGCCGCGCCCAGCAGGGCTTCGGGGCTTTCCGCTCGAGCCGTACCGGTGGCGCGCTCGGGCTGGGGGGCACTGCCGCCATTGTGCGGAGCCGAACCGTGCCTGTCGTTCTCGTTCGCAGCTTCGGTAGGCGCCGCCGCCGCTTCCGTGCGCGTGCCAGTGATGCCCGCGTTTGCCGTCGCCAGGGTCGCGACGTTGGCTGCCAGCAGCGGCGCGGAGCTGCTGGCGGTGGCGGCTTCCGTCGCAGGCGCAGGGCTGCCCGCGGGGGCTGCCGCGAGCGGTGCCAGACTGACGTGCAGGCGTTCTCCCAGACCGACCGCCGCCACGAGCGCGAGCGCGGCGCTCGAACCCAGCACGCCCATGCCCGCCACCATGCGACGCCGTCGTTTGACTTGCGCTCGCTCGTCCGCGCCCAAGATCCACGACAGATCTTGGCGCAGGCCCGTCACGTTGTCGTAACGGTCGGAGGTTTCCTTGGCCAGCGCCGTGAGCAGTACGCGATCGAGATAACGCGGCAACTTGAGCTTGCGCACACGCTGGCTCGGTGCCTTCACACGCTGGTGAATCTTGGCGTCGAGCAGGCTGACCGTGTTCGAGCCCGTGTGCGGTAGTACGCCCGTGAGCAGCTCATACAGTGCAGCCCCGAGCGCGTACACATCGGCGCGCGCGTCCACCGTCGTGCGTCCGATCTGCTCCGGCGCCATGTACTCGGGCGTCCCGATCAAGCTCAGGCTCTCGGTGCCCGTGCCTTCGGGCTCGGCGTCGGTCTGCGTGATGCCGAAATCGAGCAGCTTCAGGTTGCCGGACGTGGTCACGAACAGATTGGCGGGCTTGATATCGCGATGCACGATACCGAGCGCGTGAGCCGCCTCCAGCGCGCGGCACGCCTGGATGCCGAGCTCGACGACCTCACGCCACGGCAAGCGCCCGCGAGCTGCGAGCCGCTGCGCCAGCGTCTCACCCTCCAGGTACTCCATCGCGTAGTACGGGCGCCCCTCGCTGGACACGCCGAAATCGTGAATTTGCACCAAGTTCTCGTGACGAATCTGGGCGACCACGCGAGCCTCGTGCCGAAAGCGCGCTTCCGCCTCCACGCTGCGGCAACGCTCTCGGTCGAGCACCTTGAGCGCGACCTTGCGCCCCAGGTCCACGTGTTGCGCTTCCAAAACGACGCTCATCGGGCCCTGGGCGATCTCGCGCAGTACACGGTAGCGAGTACCGGGCAAGAGCGAGTCTCGCGGCTCGACCGCCTGCGGCCGCGGTGAACCGTGCCATTCGGGACGAATCCCGCCCGACTTGCGCAGCGTGCTCACCAGCTGCGCGAACTCCGCGCGCGAGCGCGCTGGCTCCGCGGGGTACAGCCGCAACATCAAGTGGGCGATCCGCCCGCGCACGCTGCGCTCACCGTTGGCGAGCCCCGGCGCTTGCTGGAGCAATTTCACCAGCTGCTCGTGCGCCTCGCGGGCTGCCGCGAAGCGATCCTCGATGCGCGGCGCCGTGAGGCGCGAGATGATGGTGTCGAGCTCGCGCGGCACCGCGAGCCAGAGGGAGAGCGCGGGCGGCGTGCGCTCGCCCTTGGCCACGGCCGCCAGGTGCTCTTGCGTATCGCCCTGCAGAAAGCGCCGGCCTGCGATCAGCTCCCACAAGATGATGCCGAGCGCATACAGATCCGCAGCGACTCCGCCGGGCGTATTGGCCGCAACTTCTGGCGCTACATAGCCAGGCTTCGCAAAAACGATGCCGCTGATGGTCTGGCAGCGGCGATTTTCTCCCCGGGCAGTCCCGAAGTCGATCAGCTTGGTATCACCGACGTACGAGACCATGATGTTCTGCGGACTGAGGTCGCGGTGCACGACCTCGAGTGGCCGTCCCTCGGGATCGGTGCGCTCGTGCACGTGCGCCAGCGCTTCTGCCAGCGAGGCAGCGATCGCGACCGCGTCGCACCACGAGATCTGCAGCTTGAGCTGGCCTGCGCGCTGACGAATTTCAGCCAGATCGCGCCCGGCCACGTATTCGA
>JAICTU010000617.1 GCA_025936205.1 Polyangiaceae bacterium
AACCGGCGCAGGGCAACAACGGCTTCAATCCGCCGTCCTTGCTCAGCATCGCGACGGGTGCTCCCTACTTCCACAATGGGGCTGCGCAGACCCTGGGCGCCATCTTCGATGCCCGCTTCGCGGCGCACCTCAGCTCCGGCAACGCGGCATTCTATCCGACGGATGCTGAGCGCGCCGATCTGGCCGCCTTCCTGCTGAGCATCGACGAGAGCACGCGGCCCTTCGATGTCATCCCGGAGAGCGTGATCTGCCCGCTCGACTTCAGCCAGAACCCGGGCGGCGGAGGCTACGGCGGCCAGAACGGCAATGGCGAAGCCTCCGGCGATGAATCCGACGGCTCCGACCCCGGAGGCTACGGCTACTGACGTAGAACCGCGCCACGTCCCTGCGGCCCCGCCTCCCTGCCCGTCCCCCTTGCGCATCTGCGCGCGGATCGGCCAGCGGAGGCGGGGCTCCGCTTTTTGATCGCCTTGTGCGGGGAGGAGGATAGCGGAGCCCGCGCGCTCACCCGCGAGCACACGCGAGCCGCGCCTTCGTACCGGAACCGAGCGGCAAGCCGCCCGGGTGCCGGCCGTAGTGACGCTCAGGGCTCGTGTGTCGGGCCGTGGGCACACGAGCATGTCGACGAGCGAAACCCAGGAGCTGCGCAGCGCGGAGATCGTCGCCTCTTCCTGGCACGGCATGTCGATCCCCGAGAGCGGCGATGAGCTGCTGGGGACCACGCTCAACCAGACGTACGCGGTCGAGCGAGTGCTCGGCGAGGGGGGCATGGGGCGCGTGTACCTGGCCCGCCACACGCGCATCCAGCAGAAGCGCGTCGCGGTCAAGGTGTTGCATCAAAAATTTGCCGGCAACTCGCAGGTGCAAGCGCGCTTTCAACGCGAGGCGGAGGCGGCAGCGGCCATTGCTCATCCGAACGTGGTCACCGTCCTGGACATCGACGTCACTTCGCGCGGCTTGCCCTACCTGGTCTGCGAGTACCTGGAGGGAATGGATCTGGGCGACTACCTGCGCGAGGGCAGACGCCTGGACGTCGGGGCAGCGCTGGCCATCACCCGCCAGCTCTGCCGGGGGGTCGGGGCGGCGCACGAGCGCGGCGTCGTGCATCGCGACCTGAAGCCCGCGAATGTGTTCCTGGTCGGCAAGTTTGGCCCGGAGCCGCCCGAGCGTTGGCTGGCCAAGATCCTCGACTTCGGACTGTCTCGATTCGACGCGACGGACGAAGAAAACCCGCTCACCAAGACCGGCTTGATCATGGGCACGCCGTCGTACATGGCGCCGGAACAGGCGCAGGGCCGCCGTGTCGATCAGCGCGCGGACATCTACGGGTTGGGTGCCATTCTCTATCGCGCGCTCACGGGTCGCGCGCCGTTCGACGAGGATTCGCCGCATGCGACGATCCTGGCGGTGATGAATTCGGAGCCGACCCGTCCGCGCGCGCTGGTGCCCGCCATCCCGCCGCACCTCGAGCTGGTGATGGAACGTGCCATGGCAAAAGACCCGCAGCAGCGCTTCGAGGACATGACGGCCTTCGAGCAAGCGCTGGACGCGGTCGCCGCGGCGAGCCTGCCCGTGCCATCGCAGGCGCCCGCCGCGGCCTCCGCTGCGCGAGCCCGTCGACGGCAGCGCTCGCTCGAGCTCGACGACGATATCCGGTCAGCGCGTCCGCGCTTGCTGCTCTATTCGCTGGCGGCCGTGGTGCTCGCGATCGCCGCGGCGACTTTGGCCATCACCGGCATCGAGCTGGCGACCGGGCACACCTGCGATCGCGTGGAGCTCTACCTGGCGCTGCTCGGCATTGTCGGCAGCGCGCTCACCCCGACGGTGCTCTGGGTCTTGCGGGTGCGCAGCAGTATCTGGGACAACAGCTCGCGCGTGCTGGCCGCTCTCGGGCAGCTGCGCGCGGCCGTACTCGGGGCCATCGTCACGTACGGGGTGTTGCTGCTCGGATTCAATGTGCTCGATAGCGTTCTGGTGCGCCTGCTCGAGCGCCCGGAAGTGAGACCGGCCGACGTGCACTGGACGGGCTGGAATCTGCTCTTGCCCGCCATCGCGGTGACGGCAGGAGTGGCCCTGGGCTGGCGCCGGAGCCTGCTGGAAGAGCCCGCCGGCTGGGGCCGCAGCCTGAGTCGCGGCTGCGTGGGCGGCGCCGCGCTCGCCCTCATCGCCGGGCTCTTGTGCGCCGGATGGTGGTGGCGCGCGAGACTGGGCGCGCCCTGACCCATCGCTGGACGGCGCGTCAGCTCACGCCCAGCCCGCTCAGCAACTCCTGCCAGGTCTCCGCCACACTTACCGGCTCGGCCGTTGCGAGCTGTTCCGGCGCGCCCAGCCACTCCGAGTACTGCGCGAGGTACACGAAATGGATGCCGAGCGCCTGAGCCACGCGAAAGTCCATGGCTCCGTCGCCGATCAACAGCGCACGCTCGGGTGGGCAGCGGCGAGCGGCGAGCACCGTGCTCACCAGCTCGAGCTTCGGCGCCGGTGAGCCCAGCACCGAAGCGAACCGGCTCGCGATGCCGTGCGCGGCGAACACGCTCTCCAATTCGCTCTGCGCGGCGCCGGAGACGACATGGCAGCGCGCGGCGCCTGCCGCGGCCGCCGCTCGCAATGCGGCCGGCAGCGGCACGCAGTCGTCATACCCGGCGCGCGAGTACTCGCCGAAGCGCTGCGCAGCGGCCGCCACCTGGCCGGCGACGTCGGGATGCGGAGCGATGTGTGTAAAAAAGTGCTCCAGCTTGGCGAAGCGCGACATGCCGCCGTTCTTGCGCCAGAACTCGCTCATCTCTTCCAGCGCGCGTTCGCTTTGCCCCTCGAGCGCGTGGCGCATCGCGCGCTGCTTGAAGCCGTTCGAGTCATAAATGATGCCGTCGCAATCAAAAAAGATACAAGCGGCTCGCTGAAACAGCGGTGCCAGCCGCTGGTCGTGCTGGGCGGGCAACATGGTGCGGCAGCTTGTTCCAGCAGCCACTGCGCCGTCAATGGCGCTCAGGCCCCCCGGAGAGCTCGATGGCTAGCCCGAGCGCCTGGCGCGACGGGTGGCGCGCTCGGCATCGAACCAGTCCTGGTCCGCCGAGCCGCCTGCGCAACCGTGCGTGAGCCACAGCGCATGGGCGCGTTCCCGGATCCGCGTAGGGTCCATAACTGCGCGCAGTCGTGTGCTGGGCACATTCTGGTGGCTTCCGGCGCGCGCAGCGCCGAGCCCCTTCAGGGATGCCGCTCAGACGCTTTCGCGTTCGTGGAGGTATCCCAGGCCGCCCATGCGGTACCAGTGGTAGCCGTAAGGCTCCATCACGACGCGATGCCTTCCGCGGCCGTTGGCCTCGCTGTGATCGCCGGTGAGCAGGTTGACCAGGGTCTTGCCGTGGTCGTTTCCGGTTGAAAACTCGATC
Organism: Polyangiaceae bacterium; assembly: GCA_025936205.1. The sequence goes on from JAICTU010000617.1 coordinate 3,390, forward strand.
TGGACGGCTTGGTCGCGCAGGTTGTGGAGGGTGACGACGCCGCTGTTGCGCCAGTCGTAGCGGAGGGCGAGCACGCCGTCGTTCCTGGTGTCGATGACGGTGAAGTCGCCCCAGCCGAATTCGGGGATCTCTTTGCGCATGCGGATCATGCGTTCGGTCCAGTTGAGGAAGGAGGCGGGGTCGCGGCGCTGGCCCGCGACGTTGATCTTTTCGCAGCCGTACGGGCCGTCGGAGATCACGGGCAGGATCGTCTTGCGCGCGCGGCTGAAGCCGCCGTGGGCTTCGCTGGACCATTGCATGGGGGTGCGGGCGCAGTTGCGCTCGGCGAGCTCGAGGTCGTCGCCCATGCCGATCTCGTCGCCGTAGCGGAGGACGGGCGTACCCGGCAGGCTGAAGAGCAAGCTGTAGGCGAGCTCGAGGCGGCCGCGGTCGCCGTTCAGCATCGGCGCGAGGCGGCGGCGAATGCCTCGATCGTAGAGCTGCATGCCCTTTTCGGGGCCGAACTCCGTGAACACTCGCTCGCGCTGGCGCTCGCTGAGGCGGCCCAGATCGAGCTCGTCGTGGTTGCGCAGGAAGAGGCCCCACTGAGCCGAGGCCGGTCGCGGGCGTGTGTCGCGCAGGGCCTTGACCAGCGGGCGAACGTCTCCGGCGGCCAGCGCATAGAACAGGTGCTGATTCACCTGGAAGTTGAACATCATGTGCATGCGGTCGCCATCGTCGCCGAAGTAGTGCATGTCGTCGTCGGGCAGCACGTTGGCTTCGGCCAGGATCACCGCGTCGCCGCGGCGCCACTGCAGGAACTCGCGCATGTCGCGCAGCATGCCGTACTGGCGCTGGTGCCGAGTTTTGTCGGCGCCCTTGCTCTCGATCACGAACGGGATGGCATCCATGCGGAAGCCCGAGACGCCGAGCTGCAGCCAGAAGCCCATGATCTTGCGGATCTCGGCCTGCACCGCCGGGTTTGAGGTGTCGAGGTCGGGCTGGAAGTCGTAGAAGCGGTGAAAATAGTATTCCCGCGCGACCGAGTCGTAGCTCCAGGTGGTCTTCTGCACCCCCGGGAAGACCATGCCCTGATCGTGGTCTTTGGGCAGCTTCTTCGACCAGAGATAGTAATCACGATACTTGCTCTTGGGGTCCTTGCGCGCTTCCTTGAACCAGGGATGCTGATCGGAGGTGTGGTTGACGACCAGATCGATCAGCACGCGGATGCCGAGCTGATGCGCCTGGT
>JAICTU010000148.1 GCA_025936205.1 Polyangiaceae bacterium
GGATGCCGGATTTGCGCGCTCGGGCGAGATCTGGGTGACCGAGCCGCGGCGCGTCGCCGCACGGCTTGCGGCCAGCTTCGTGGCTCGTCAGCTGGGCGAGGCGGTCGGCGAGCGCGTGGGCTACAGCGTGCGCTTCGAAGAGCGCTCCAGCGCCGCCACGCGCGTGCGCTACGTGACGGAGGGGGTGCTGCTGGAACGCCTGGTCGCGAGCGGTACGGAACGCACCACGGTGCGCGGGCTGAGCGTGGTCGTGCTCGACGAGTTTCACGAGCGCCACCTGGCCACCGATCTGAACCTGATGCTGCTGCGGCGTGAGCTCTCGCGCCAGCCCGAGCTGAGGTTGATCGTGATGAGCGCCACGCTCGACGCCGAAGCGGTGGCTCGCCATCTGGGCGGCTGTCCGCGCCTGCGCTGCAGCGGCCGGCTGTATCCGCTCAGCATCGCGCACGATCCCGCCACGGAAGACGAACGACCCCTGCACTCCCGCGTGTCGAGCGCGGTGAAAAAGCTGGTGCGCGAGTCCCCGCGCGGGGATCTGCTGGTCTTCCTGCCCGGGGCGGCGGAGATCCAGCGCGCCGAAGAGACGCTCGCGGGCTTCGCAGCGGAGCAGCAACTGTCGCTCGCAACGCTGCACGGTGAAATGCCGCTCGACGCGCAGGTCCGCGCCATCACCCCCGGCGAGCGGCGCAAGGTCGTGCTGGCGACCAACGTCGCGGAGTCATCGATCACCGTCGAGGGTGTGACCGCGGTGATCGACTCGGGGCTGGCGCGCATTGCCGAACACTCGCCCTGGACGGGGCGGCAGAGCCTGGTGGTGCGCCCCATCGCGCGTGCCTCCGCTCTGCAGCGGGCGGGGCGCGCCGGCCGCACTGCTCCGGGACAGGTGCTGCGCCTGTACACCAAGGCCAGCCTCGATGGCCGCCCCGAGCAGGAAAAGCCCGAGGTGCAGCGGCTGGATCTCGCGGGACCGCTGCTCAGCCTGTACGGCGCTGGCTTGAACCCCGAGGCGAGCGACTGGCTCGATGCTCCGCCCGGCGCTGCGCTCGACAGCGCTCGCGCGCTGCTCGAACGCCTGGGACTGCTGCGCGGCAAAGGCCTCACCGAGCTGGGCGAGCGGGCCCGCTCGCTGCCGCTGCACCCGCGCCTGGCCCGGCTCGCGCTCGAGGGCACGCGCACGGACAGCGTGGCCACCACAACCCTGGCCGCGGCGCTGCTCGCGGAGCGCGACATCCGCCAGCACCGGGACGCCGGCGCGCGCGAGCTCGGGCTGGTGGGTTGCGAGTGCGATGTCGATCAGTTGATCGAGCTGTACCGGCAAGCCGAAGAGGACCGCTTCAGCGCGCGCAGCTTGCGCCAGCTCGGCCTGCACGCCGGGCGCGTGGACACGGTACGCCAGAGCCAGCGGCAGCTCTGGAATGCGCTGCGCTCCAGCGCGCCTCGGCGCGGCGGACGAGGTCAAAGCCGGGACGAGCCCGGACCGGAACCGGAAGCAGCGCGCCGCGCGCTCGGGCTGGCGCTGCTCTCGGCCTTCCCCGATCGCGTCGCTCGGCGCCGCGAGCCCGGTGGACGCGAGCTGATCTTGGCGAGCGGTCACACCGCGCAGCTCGACGAGCAGAGCCTGGCTCGTACCAGCCGCCTGCTGATCGCAGTGGAGGCCGAGGAGCGCAGTGCCATGAACCAGCGCGCGCCCCGCGCCGCTCCGCGCGCCAGCCTGCGCGTGCGGCTGGCCTCGCCGCTGGAGGCGGAGTGGCTGCTCGATCACGCCCCGGAGGGACTGAGCGAGAAGCAGGAGCTGAGCTGGGACGACGCCAAGGAGCGCGCGCTGCTGACCAGCCAGCTGTGCTGGGGAGCGGTGGTGATCGAACAGAGCCAGCGCCCCGCGCCCGCCGGCGGCGCAACGACGGAGCTGGTCGAGCGCGCAGCGCTCGGCCAGCTGGCAACTCTGTTCGGCAAGCATGACAGCTTGCCCTCGCTGATGGCGCGCAGCGAGCTGCTCAGCCAGCAGCTGCCGGCGCTCGGCTTCGATCGCCTGCAGGCGCTCGGCACGCGCGGCCTGTTGCGCCGCGCCTGCGAGACCACCAACAACCTCGAGCAACTGCGCGCGCTCGACTGGCAAGCCTTCTTCCTCGAGCAGCTCAGCCCCGAACAGCAGCGCCAGCTGGAGCGCGAGGCTCCGGAATGGATCCAGCTCCGCGGAGGGCGGCGCGTGCGCGTGCAATACATCGCCGGGCAGCCGCCGTGGATCGAATCGCGCCTGCAGGACTTCTTCGGCATGCAGGCGGGTCCCAGCGTCTGTGGCGGGCGTGTCCCGCTGACCTTGCACTTGTTGGCCCCCAACCAGCGCGCCGTGCAGGTCACCGCGGATCTCGCAGGCTTCTGGGAGCGCCACTATCCGAGCATCCGGCGCGAGCTGCAACGCCGCTATCCCAGGCATGCCTGGCCTGAAGACGGGCGCGTTGCCCCCGCCAAGCCCTGAGGACGCAGCGCCGCCGCCTTGCGCGCCGCGCTCCTCAGTCGCCTTCGGCCGGATGGCAACCGAAGCAGCTGAATCCGGACTTGGTCGCCGGATCGTAGGCTTGCATATCGAGCAACTCCGCCATGGTGGGCGTCACCGTGCCGAGCATGAATTCTGTGACCTTTGCATCGTAATCGCGGGCGCTCTTGATCGTGTCCGTGCGCGGCAGCGAATACAGATGCTTGTTGGGCATCTTGAAATCCACCATCTCCATGTCCTCCCCATGACAGGTCTGGCACGCGAAGTCGGAGAAGAGCTTGGCGTCGTACGTTGTGAACACGCCCTTCATCTTCGGGAACACGTGCAAGCCCATCCAGTCCATGCGCTGCTCATGGGTCTTGTCCTTCCATGGAGTCTCGCTCTTGCCGGCGCCGGCGGCGCTCTCCGCCGACTTCGAGCTGCCGCCGCAGGCGATGCAGACGAGCAACAGCGCAATCGACAGGCGCGCTGAGAGACGCGTGCAACGGGCAAGGGTCGAAGAAGAATGGCTGGGCATTGAAGTCATGCTCGAGGGGCTCCTTGAATCCCGAGGTCGTGTGAGCTGTCAACGGACAAATCTTCGGACGGGCTGCCGTGCACGGCTCTACGAACCCAACGTCCGCAATTGTCGCCGGCAAGACGTTTTGCCGCCACGTTTGTTCCGCGGAGTACCAAACGCGTTATAAGGGAAGTCATTCGCGATGAAGCGCTCGAACACGCGATGGGTGGCCGGCCAACAAGCACGCTCGGCGCTGCTCGCGGGGGGAGTGCTGCTGGCGCTGCTCGGCTGCCGGCGCAAGGCACCGGGGCCCGATGAATGCCTGGCCTTTGCCAAGGTATGGGTCGAGCGCCGTCATCTCGACAAGATTCCCATCGGTGCCGTCGATCCATTCGAAGAGCTGGTGCGAGAGTGCCTCACGGCGCCCTACGATCGGGCGCTGGTCGAGTGCGTGCTCAACGGCAAAGCCCCTGATCGGTGCCGCATGGAGTATGCCCGGCGCGTGGAAGAGCGCCGCGAGTCCGGCGCGCTCTGAGGATCCACGTGCACCCCTGCCTCAGCGGGCATGCAGCGCCAGCACCTCGCCCGTCAGTTCGAGCTCCAGAGTCTGTCCGCTCTGGAAGGTGCCGGCCATGAGCCCCTCTGCGATCGGGTCCTGCACACGCCTCACGATCGTACGCTCCAGCGGACGCGCGCCAAACCCAGGCTCGTAACCGAGCTCCACCAGCTTCAGCTTGGCGGCCTCGCTCACCTCCAGCCCGAGGCCGCGCGGCGCGAGCAGCTTGCGCACCTTGTCCAGCTGAATATCGACAATTTTGCGCAGATGTTCGCGCGAGAGCGCGCCGAACAACACCACGTCACCGATGCGATTCAGGAACTCGGGGCGGAAAAAATTGCCGAGCTCCATGCGCAAATCCTCCGGCAGCTCCTCTGAGGCTTCGCCCGCAGGCGCAGGCGCGGGGGCCCCTCCGCTGCCGAGCACCAGCCGCGAGCCGATGTTGCTGGTCAAGATCACGACCGTGTTGGTGAAGTCAGCGAGCCGTCCGCGACCGTCCGTGAGCCGTCCGTCATCCAGCACCTGCAGCAGCAAGTTGAAGACATCCTGGTGGGCCTTCTCGACCTCGTCGAAGAGCAGCACCGAATACGGCCGCTGGCGCACGGCTTCGGTGAGCAACCCACCCTGCTCGCTATCTGCATAACCGGGCGGCGCTCCCAGCAGCCGTTGCGCCATGTGGCGCTCCATGTACTCGCTCATGTCGAGGCGAGTGAGCGCGTGCTCATCGTCGAACAAGAACTCCGCCAGTGCCTTCGCGAGCTCGGTCTTGCCCACGCCGCTCGGCCCCAGGAACAAGAACGAACCGATGGGACGCCGCGCATCGCGCAGCCCGACCCGGCCGCGCCGCACCGCGCGCGCGACCTTGGTCAACGCCAGGTCCTGACCGACCACGCGCCGCGACAACCGCGACTCGATCTGACTCAGCTTCTCCGTCTCGGCCTCCAGCATCTTGGCGACGGGTACACCGGTGCGCAGCGCGAGCGTCTGCGCGATATCGGTGCTGAGCAGCACGGGCGGGCCCGTGTCGATGCCCAGCTGCTTGGCGGCTGCCTCGGCCCGCACCAGCCGCGACTCGAGCTCCGGGATGCTGACGTGCTCGGCCTCGCCCACGCGCGCCAGATCGCCACGCCGCTGGCTGCCGGGCAACTGAGCGGATTTCTGCGCCGCGCGCTGCTCGCTGAGCTCGCTGCGCAGCGCCGTGAGCAGGGCGCGAGCCGAGCGCCGGCTATCGATGGCCTTGCGCCGCTGCGCCACCAGCGGCTCCAGCTCCACCGCTTCGCGCTCCAGCGCTTGCCGGGCGCGGCGCGTGGCGTCGTCATCGGCGCCGACCAGGGCCGCGAGCTGCGCCTGCAGCGATTCGAAGCGCCGCAGCGGTGCATCCAGCGCGGGCTCGCCGTCCACGTCGACGCGCTTGGCAGCGGACGCCTCGTCCAGCAGATCGAAAGCGCTGTCCGGCAAGAAGCGATCGGGCACGTAGCGCTTGGCGAGGTTGACCGCGGTCTGGATCGCGTCCTCGCTGATCTGCACGGCGTGGTGACGCTCGTACACGCCGGCGGCGCCGCGCACCATTTCTGCCGCCACGCCGAGCGATGGCTCCAGCACCGGCTGGCGCGTGAGCCGCTGATACAGGAACGGGTCGCGCTCCACGATGCGCCGCTCGCCCTCGGGCGTGGTCGTACCGATCAGCCGAAACGACGCGCGGTCGAGCGCAGAGCGCAGCAGATCTCCGAGCCCTCCGAGCGGCGACGCGGCGGCGTACAGCTGGTCGAGTCCCAGCACCACCAGCACCGCCCCCGCGTGCTCCGCGAGCGCATCGATCAGCTTGCGCGCCCGCCCCTCCAGCTCCCCGCGCAAGCGCGTACCGGCGACCAGTGCGCCCACGTCCAGCTCCAGCAGATCGAGCTCGCGCGAACCGAGTGGCACATCCTTGCGCGCTACCCGCTGAGCGAGACCGCGCACGATGGTCGCCTTGCCCACGCCGTTCTCGCCGACCAGCAGCGGATGATGCTTCTCGCGGCGCTCCAGGATCGTGAGCAATCGCCGCAGCTCGGCGTCGCGCCCCAGCACCGGCCCGAACTGCCCGGCGCGCGCCCGCGCGACCAGCGACGAGGTGTAAAGCCCGAGCTGCCCCAGATCGGTGCGCACCGGTACTTCGGCCGCCGCGCGCAAGCCTCCCAGATGCGGCCGCAACGAGCCCGGTCCCAGCTGAAATGCGCCGAGAATTTCCCCAGCGGCGCCGCGCACCTCCTGCGCGAGGGCGTTCAGCAAATGCTCGACGTGCACCACGCCCTCGGGCGTGCGCTGCGCCTCGCGCTCCGCGCGCCGCATCAGATCCAGCAATAGCGCGGACAGCGTCGCGCGCTCGCGCGCGACCGGCTGCCGAGCGAGCGCGCCCTCGACGGCGCTCTGCAGATCCGTGAAGCTGCTCGCGGCTCGCCGAAACACCTCCTGGATCGCGAGCTCCCCCGTCAGGCACTGCGAGAGCAGATGCAGCGGGGTGACCTCCGCGTGGCGGCTCGCGTCTGCGAGCGCCTGGGTCGCCACGATCAAGGCCTTTGCCTCGGGGGAATAGCGCTCCAGGGTGAGCGTGGTGATCTCTTGTTCCGCCATGCGAAAACCGGTTATCAGTTGTTCCTCGGGCCGACCGTGCATTCAAGCCCAAAGGACAGATGCTGCTCAGTGACTTTCCGCAGGGCTTCCTGATGGGGCTGGCTGCCGTGCTGGGGCTGTTGTTTGGCAGCTTCAGCAACGTCGTGATCTACCGTTTGCCGCGGGGCGAAAACGTCGCATTTCCGGCCTCCCATTGCCCGGCCTGCAACCACCCGATCGCCGCCTATGACAACCTGCCGGTGGTCTCCTGGCTATGGCTGAGAGGCCGAGCACGCTGCTGCGGTGCCAAGATCAAGTGGCGCTATCCGGTGGTGGAGCTGCTCGGTGGGCTGTGGGCGCTCGCGGTCATGCGCCTGCTCGTGCTGGACGTGCTGGCGGACGAACCCGTGTGGCGAGCCGCGCTGATCTTCACGCTCTACCTCGCGCTCGGCTTGACGCTGCTGTGCTGCATCTTCATCGACCTGGACTACATGATCCTGCCGGATCCGCTGACGCTGGGTGGTGCCGCGCTCGGCTTGCTCACTGCGCCGCTGCGCGGATCGAGCTTCCTGAGCGCGGGCATCGGCGCGGCCATCGGCTTTGGCGTGGTCTGGCTGTTGTTCATCGAAGGCTACCGCCAGTTGCGCGGCTACCCCGGGATGGGGCTGGGCGATGCCAAGCTGCTGCTGCTCACAGGCGCCTGGTTTGGCTGGAGCGGTGTGTTGTTCGCGCTGCTCCTCGGCTCAGTGCTGGGCACGATGACGGCCTTCGCCGTCTACGTCACGCGCGGCCACCTGCCGGAGCCGGAAGGCGTGCAGCAAGAGCGCCGCGAGCTGCTCGAAGAGCTGGCCAAGCTCGAAGGTGAGGAGCGGGCTGCCCTGGAAGCGGAGCTCGCGCAGGACCCGCTGTTCGCGGCGCCGGAGAAAGGCCTCTCCCGTGCTCGCCTGGCATTCGGACCCTTCCTCGCGATCGCCACGCTCACCTACGCGCTCGCCGGGCGCGAGCTCGTGGGGATCTACCTGCGCCTCGGGTTCTCGTGAGCCCGCTGCCAGAGCCGGGCCGGCGCGCCGCACCCCGCTGGCTGGCAAATGCGCTGCCGGCGCTGGCGCTCGGCTGTGCGCAGAACCTCGCCGTTCCGGTGCATCCGCAGCCCCCCTTCGCGACCGCGCAGCTCGTCGATTCCCCGCCGCCGCCGGCCCAGATCGAGTACCTCTCGGGCAAACCGCCGCGGGCCGGCTGCCGATGGGTCGATGGCCAGTGGATCTGGAACTCCCGGCGCTGGGATTGGCGGCCCGGGGGTTGGGTGCAACCGCCAAAAGCCTGCGAATATTCGCTGCCGAGCACCACCTGGGCGGGCGCTCCAGGTTCCGCTGCCCTGTACTACAGGCCTGGACGTTGGTACTCCGTGAGCGAGCCCAAAAGCTGCCCCGACCCTGCGCCGTGCCCGGGCGCAGATGTTCGCAGCCGTGAGCTGCCCCGATCCCCGTGATGAATGCCACCCCCGAGCCCCCGCGCCCAGCCGACTGGACCATTGCGCGCGTGCTCGCCTGGGCCGCGGAGGACCTCGGCCGGCGCGGGCTGAAAGATAGCCCGCGCCTGGACGCCGAACTCCTGCTCGGCCACGCCCTGGGCGTCGATCGCGTGAAGCTGATCGTCGACTCCCAGCGCCCGCTGCAGGAAGAGGAGCTCGGCCGCTTTCGCGAGCTCGTGCTGCGCCGGCGCCGGCACGAACCCATCGCCTATATTCTCGGCGAGCGCGAGTTCTACGGCATGCGCTTCAGCGTGAACCGGCACGTGCTGATCCCGCGCCCCGACACGGAGACTCTGGTCAGCGTGGCGCTGGACCGGACGGTGGCGCGCGACCTGCACGGCCGCGCGCTCGATGTGTGCACCGGCAGCGGCTGCGTCGCGATCGCGTTTGCCAAAGAGCGGCCCACCTGGCAGGTGACCGGCAGCGACCTCTCGACGGAAGCGCTGGAGGTCGCGCGCCACAACGCCCTGCGCCTGGGCACGATCTGGAACCTCGACTTCCGGCGTTCCGACCTTTTGGAACAGATCGATCGTGAGACGCGTTTCGACCTGATCATGGCGAACCCACCCTACATCCCTGACGCCGAGGTCCTCACCTTGAGCCCAGACGTCAAGGACCACGAGCCGGCGGCTGCGCTGTGCGGAGGTCCTGACGGACTGGCGTTGCTCCGCCGCTTGGTCAAAGCCGCTCCAAGCTTGCTGGCCGAGGGCGGAATCCTCGCGCTCGAGGTCGGTGCCGGGCAGGCTCCCCGCGTCGCAAAGGGCCTGATGTCCTATGGATTTTCAGACGTGCAACAGGAGCGCGACTACGCCGGCATCGCACGTGTCGTGAGCGGTCGCCTGCTGGCCCCGCAAAGAGTTATGTAAAGTGTGGAATACCCGGAGCCGTTCGTACGTGGCAGTGCGGCAGATAGACCCGCTTCGCAGAAACGACGCCCGTTTCCAAGGCCAAGATTTGCCTGCTGTACGTCCTGTGAGTCGAACGCCCCGGTCCACCCACCCTCTCCGCCGCTGCTGGCCCGCCTTCAACGCGCTGGTTGCGGCTTCGCTCGTGAGCGCCCTCGCCCACGCGGACATCTACAAATACGTCGACCGCGACGGCGTCATCCACTTCTCCAACGTCAGCCGGAAGGGCCAGCTCGTCGAACGCCACAGCGAGACCCGCGCGACTCCCGCGCGCCCGGCGGCTCCGGGCGCCAGCAGCGCAGCGGAGCGCAACCCCACCAATTACGACCCCTACATCCGCGAAGCCGCGCGCCTCTACCAGATCCCCGAAGCCCTGGTGCGCGCCGTGATCCGCGTCGAGAGCAACTTCGACCCCCGCGCGGTCTCCCGTGCCAACGCCCAGGGCTTGATGCAACTCATCCCGGCGACGGCCGAGCGCATGCTCGTGACAGATCCCTTCGACGCGCGCCAAAACGTGCTCGGCGGTACCCGCTACTTGCGCGTGCTCGCCAACACCTTCAACGGCAACATTCAGCTCACCCTCGCCGCTTACAATGCCGGCGAGAACGCGGTCATCAAATACCGCGGCATTCCCCCGTACGAAGAGACGCAGATGTACGTCACGAAGGTGATGCAGTTTTACAACCTCTACCGGGGACGGCAGGTCTAGCGCATCGGCCTCATCGAGCGAGCCACGCGCGGACGACGAGCTGAAGAACTCGATCGAGGAGCTGCAGGCCGCTGCTGTCAGCAGCTGACACTGTAGCTGCTGCTACCTCTTGGAATACGCTTCCAAAAGCGATGCAACCTCCCGCTGCACCGCTTCCCGTAGCGACTCCGGCTCCACCACCACCGCCGCGCTCCCAAACCCCAGCACCCACGCGAGCACGGCCTCCGTATCATCCACGGACAACGTGACGCGCACTCCCCCGCCCGGCAGCGCGGAGACCTTTTGCGATGGATGCCAGCGGGCGTCGCGCGCGCTGCGGGCGACGCGCGCGTCGAGGTCGATCACGACTTTGATGGGTGCGCGTGGGGTGATCGGGCCGAGCTCGCCCTCGAAGTAGTCTTCGACCCGGAAGTTGCGCGGCAGCTCGAAGCGCTCTTCCGGGAGCGCGCGCACGTCCGTCATGCGCTCAAAGGAAAAGGTGCGGATCTCGTTGGTGGCGACCTGACAGGCCACGCAGTGGACGCCGTCGCCATACAGCACGAGCGCGTACGGGTGTATCAGGAGCGCTTCCTCACGGCCGGACCGGCCTTTTTCCCCGCGCAGCGCGTCGGACCGCTGGTAGCGGACGCTCAGCGGCCGCAGCTCCGAAACGGCCAAAAACAGCTCGTCCAACTCCTCCGACTTGTTCGAGTAGTCACGCTGCAGTCGTGGTAAGTAGACGAAGCGCTCCTCCAGGCGGGCGTTCGCCAGGCCCGCGTTCGGCCCACGCCCGGGGCGATCCGCAAAGGCGCGCAGCTTGCCCATGGCCATGTCGATTTCGTCGAACAGCGCAGAGCCCTGCAGCGCATGGAAGATGCCGCGCGTCGCCAGCAAGGCCACGGCCTGCGCACGCCGGATCTCGACCTTGCGCGGTAGCTCGCTCGGCCGGATGCGCCACAAGCACGGCCCGCCGCCGCGCGGCCGCAGCGGCGATAGCTCGTACTCGCGCTCGATCTCCTTGAGGTACCGGCGCACCGTACGGCTGTCGACCGCGAGCATCTTCCCCAGGTCGACCAGGGTGACGCCACGCGGATGGCGCGAGAGCAACTCGCGCAGGCGATCGATGCGCCGGTGCTGGCCAAAGCTTGGGCCGATGCGCAAGCCGCGGCGCCTCACACCGGACGCGGGAGCCATGTCAACACTCTGCGTCTGTCCAGTTTTCGTCTGGATGTTGCGCATGCCGGACGGTCTCACTTCAGGTTGGCTCTGTCGGGGAGAGCCGCCGATCTGTTTATCCTCGCGCCGAACAAAGTACAACAGCGCCGAGCCCACCCCTGTACCTCGTGCCCCAAGTTCGTGCCGGGTTTCGGGCACTCTGCACTCGGTACTTCTTCTTCATTTGTAGAAACCCGGCGCGGACTTCGGGTTTCCACTACTTGCTCGCCGACCGATGCGTTAGCTACGCAGTGTTCTGCGGGGACACCCCGCACCCCAAGGCACACATGGACCTGAGAACCCGCACCTCGTTGTTTTGCGGCGCGCTCGCTCTGGCCATCGCCGTATCCATGTTGCTGCGGGGTAAACCGCAACGTGCGCAGTGGCTCTTCGCTGCCTTCAGCGCCGACATCGGGCTCTGGTATTTAGCGCAGTGGCTGTACTTGCTGCAACTGTCGCCCATCTGGGCGCACTTCACCGCGGTGCTGGTGGTGTCGTTGCCGCAGTTCGCAGTGCACTTGTTCGAGGCGCTGGTTCCGCGCACCAGCTCCGCCAAGCTCTTACCTCGCGTCGCGGGGCTGCTGTTCTTCCCCATGCTGCTGCTGGTGCTGTCGCCCGAGCACACGGCGAGCTGGGTGCGCGGCGCGGTGATTTCCTACGTGTTCGGGCTGTTTGCCGCGGCGCTCTGGTCGCTCTGGCGGCGCGGCGAGACCAGCGGCTCGCGTTCCACGCAAAAGCGCGTGCGCTTCGTGGTGGCCATCGGCGCGGTCGCCACGGCCTTCAGCCTGGCCGATTTTTTGTGGTTCGTGGGCGTGCAACTGCCGCCGGTGGGCGCGGTGCTGAGCATCGTGTTCTTGTTCGTGCTCTCCGAATCGCTGATCCGCGAGCGCCTGGTCGACCTGTACGAGATGGCGGCACTCGCCGTCGTCTCGACGGCGCTGGCCTTCAGCCTGGGCGGCATCTTTTACATCTTCGTGCAGGTGCTCGGTCAGTTTCAGACCATGTACCTGAACGCCGTGCTCGGCGGCATCGTGATGCTGATGCTGTTCGAGCCACTGCGCGACAAGATCACGGCGTACCTGCATCGCTCGTTCTTCCTGGAGCGCGTGGACCTGGAGCGCGCGGTGGAGCGCTGCCGGCAGGAGCTCACCCACGTGCTCGACGTGGAGCGCATGGCGCAGGTCGTGATCAACGCGCTGCTGGATTCGCATCGCGCCACGGCTGCGGCCATTTATCTGCATCAACCGCTCGCGCTCGACTTCGAGCTCAGCGCGAGCTTCGGAGACAAGGCCCCGCGTCGCATCCCGAGCGCGAGCATTCCGCGGCTCACCGAGCGCCTGCAGCGCTCGCTCTCGCTCGGCTTCGAAGAGGTGGAGCGCCTGCTCGGCGAGCGGCGCCGCAACGCCTCGGCGGAAGAGCTCGCCGGCGATGAGCAGGTGCTGCGCGAGGCCGAGCTGCTCGGTCCGTACCGGCGAGGCGTGTGCGTCGCGCTGCGCGCGCGCGGTGGCGAGCTGCTCGGGCTGCTGCTGCTCGCCGACGACCGTGTGAGCGACGCTTTCTCTGCGGACGAGCGCGGCTTTCTGGAGTTGTTGGCACGCCAGATCTCGGTCGTGGTCGAGAACTCGCGCAGCTACCTGCAGATGCAGGCGCAAGCGCGCCTGGCGGCGCTGGGACAAATGGCAGCTGGCTTGGCTCACGAAGTGAAGAATCCCCTCAGCGCCATCAAGGGCGCCGCACAACTGCTCGGTGAGCCGACGACGGGGCGCGCGCCCGATGACACGTCGTCAGAATTTCTCGGCATCATCCTGGAAGAAGTGGAGCGGCTCGATCGCGTCGTGCGCTCGGTGCTGGATTATGCGCGGCCGAAGCAGGGCGACTTCGGGCTGGTGAATGTGAACGCGGTGGTGGATCAAACGCTGCGGCTCCTGTCTTCGGATCGCGAGGGGGGCTGCAGCTACTCCACGGAGTTCGATGGGGAGGTGCCGCGGGTGCGCGCGGATGCCGAACAGCTCCGTCAGGTGCTGCTCAACCTGATCCGCAACGCCGGGGAGGCCATGGGAGGGCGCGGCACGATCACCATCACCACCCGGACCCGGCGCGCCGAGGCCTCCGACCGCAGCGTGGAGATTGCGATCACCGACCACGGCCCCGGTATCACGCCGGAGGTCAGAGCCAACCTCTTCGTCCCCTTCTTCACCACACGGGCGCAGGGGACGGGCCTCGGCCTCGCAATCAGCGAGCGCATCGTGCAGGAGATGGGGGGCCGCATCGAGGTGCTGACCACGGTGGGGGCCGGGAGCACGTTTTCCGTTCAGCTACCGCCTGCTTCCGAGTCTTCCCCGGTGGCGGCGCCGTGACACATCGCCACGGCACCCCAAGATATACTTACATAAACCCACCGAAATGAGCCGTGTGAGAGGACCACGCGGGGCGTCAGCGGCGATCTGTCGACTCATACTGTCGGGGATTGGCCTCAAATCGCGGATCGTTCTACCGTTTGATCCGAGGATGCCAAACAGCGAGAGATGCCCCCAGCTCAGCGGAGGTGGCTGCCGCCGGGGCCTCGCGCTCGAGCGTGGCCGGCGCGCGCGAGCGGCCCGCCCCGAGAGCGTGTCGTCGGTCGCGGCTCGGCAATTCTTTTCATCATCCAGCAAGAGGCGCGGTGCGACGGCTTGCAGGGCGATCGCTATCAAGGTAAATTTACTTGCCGTTTCGGCGTAACCGCGTGCCCAGAGAATGAGACTCGCACTGCGTTTTATCTCCGGTAAGTACCAGGGAGGCGAGTTCCCACTGGAAGACAACCGGGAAATCATCGTCGGCCGCTCCAGCGATCTCGACATGGTCTTGGTCGAGGAGATGGTCTCCCGCCGCCATGCGCGCATCCAGCTCGTGGGCGGCTCGGTCAACATCGACGATCTCGGCTCCACGAACGGCACGTTCGTCAATGGCGAGCGCGTCACTCACGCCGAGCTCCAAGAGGGCGACCGCGTGCTCATCGGCAGCAACATCCTCAAGGTGGTGTCTACCGATGGCCAGTCGCCGCCCAGCGAAGCGATGGAGCAGCAGGCCCAGATGAATCGAGCCCAGCGGACCACCGGTGGTGACGCTCGCATGAGCGGCAACCTGGAAGAGATCCCTCTGCCCGACTTGCTGCAACTGTTCGGCTCATCCCGCAAGACGGGTACGCTGGTCGTCACCAGCCAGGATCGCGTGGGGCGCATCCATCTGCGCGGTGGGCTCGTGCACGCGGTGGAAGCCGAAACGGAAAACGGCGACCCGTTGAACCTGCCCGGGCTCAAGGTCGTCTATCGCATGCTCTCCTGGGAGCGGGGACTGTTCGAGCTGACGCCGGAAGATCCGCGCAAGTTCGAGTCGCCGCTCGACCTGAACGTGCAAGAAGTGTTGATGGAGGGCTTCCGTCAGAAAGACGAGCTCGCCAACCTCACCGCCAAGCTGCCGGCGCCCGACGCGGCCGTGAAGGTCAGCTTCCCGCTCCAGCCGGCGCTGAAGGAACTCGGCCCCGAGCAGCTCGACGTCTTCCAGGCAGTGCTCAACTCGGGCACGTTCGGCGTGCTGCTCGACAATTCGCCGTTCGAGGATTTGAAGACCGCGCAGGTCTTCCTCGAGTTGGTGCAGAAGGGCTACGTCGAGAGCTGAGCAGCAGCGGCAGCAGCTGTTGCTGCTGCCGCGACTGCTGCTGCCTACGTCCAGTGGCCGGCTTTGACGGCGGCGGGGTCGTACTCGCGGATGCGCGGCCCCACCGCTTCGCGGAACAGGCTCTCGTTGTCCGAGTCGTAGTCGTCCACGTCGAAGCCCTGGGCCACCTCCAGGTTGATGGCCAGGATGCGCAGGAACATCGCGAAGGTCGAGGCGCACAGCTTGGGCTGCCAGGCTTCGGTCCCGCTCATCGCGGTATAGACGGGGCAATCCCCTTCCGTGTCGATCTTGGAGACGTCGAGAAAGTACGGATCGCCGAGCAGGCCGCTGTGGCCGACGATCACCCACTCGGGGCGCCAGCCCGCCTCGGAGGGGGAGCTGCGGCGCTCGCCGGCGGCCGTCAGCGCGAAGCCGTGCTGCTCTTTCTCGAGGTCGCTCGCCGAGAGCAGACGCACGCGCTCGGTCGGCGTCACGACCTCCACTTCCACCGGATCGCACACGCTCAGGAATTTGCGATAGCGCCGCGGCAGACGGAGCTTTTCTTCCAGCTTATTCAGGAGCTCACTGCCCGCTTTGCCCAGCGTGGGCTGCTGCCCGCTCTTTTCGAACGCTTGCTTCAGCGCTGCAATGGATTCAGAGAGATCGCTATCCACGGTCACGACCCTTCGGCTGCGTGAGCCTAGCCCCTCGATTCCTGCGAATCGA
Source organism: Polyangiaceae bacterium (assembly GCA_025936205.1). The sequence continues at coordinate 14,840 of JAICTU010000148.1, forward strand.
GGCCAAATGAAACCGACCCAGCGTCAAACACCCCCCGCGGTGATGTCGCGGGTGGCGCGAGAAGGCCGCGGCCGGGCGTCCAAAGCCGATCCGCCAGCGTGCGGCGCGGAGCGCGGCGGGGAATGGAGCGACGGGATCACGTCCAGAGGCGGCGAGTCTCGGTCAGGTCCTTGACCAAGCCGTGTGCGGAGGAGCGCTTGGCGAGCTGAATCGCTTCGTCGAGAAACACCACGGCTTCGTCCTTGCGGTGGCGCCCGCGCGCGACGCGCGCCAGCGACGCGAGGATCTGCACTCGATCGGTACCGGTCGGCCCGGTGTTGTCCAGCGCCTCGCGCAGCACGCCCTCAGCGTCTGCATAATTGCCCGACTGGCAGAGCGCGTCCCCCAGCTTGCGCCCGAAGATGGCCATCGCGCGCATCGGGTCATCGAGTTCGCCCCGGTAGATCTCGCGCCGTGACAGGTCGAGGCCGCGGCGCAACGCGTTGACGGCCGCCGGCTGATCGCCGCGCTGCAGCGCCCGTTCCGCGATCTGCTCCAGCAGCAGCAGAGCTTCGAACGACTCCTGCGAATGGTAGGCGTGCAGGGCTCGGGCCTCGATCGGAGCGCCCTGCTTGTCGAACCAGCGGATGGTGCGCCGATGCAACTCGACGCGCACGCCTGCCGGGGTGGCGAGCAAAATCACCTCGCGGAACAGCGGATGGCGCAGCACCACCTGGTCCTCGGAGCGCTCGACCATGTCGTCCTCACCGATCAGATCGAGGGCGCCGGCGACATCGACGTCGCTGCCCAGAACGGCGCGCAGCGATTCCTCGTCCGCCCGCTCGCCGAGCACGGCCAGTGCCTGCAGCAACTGGCGTGCCTTCGGCTGCAGGGTGCCGATGCGATGCGCGATCAGGTCCGCGAGGCGCTGCGGCGGCTCGCTGCCACCTTCGGCCAGGAAGCGAATGACCTGGTCGACGTACAGCGGCAGCACCCCACGTTTGCCCACCTCTTGCAGCGCCTGGCGCTCGAGCGAGGGTCGGCTGCCCAGCAGCCGGTTCACGACCGAGAGCGTCAATCCGCTCAGCGCCCGCGCCGGAGCGAGCTCACCCCAATTCGGGTCAAACAAAGGTGTGTGGGTAGCGACGATCAGTAACTGCGGCGTCCGCTCCGAGCGCAGCGCGGCAGTGATCGTGGCCAGGCTCGCGGTGTCGACGCGATCCAGATCCTCCAGCGCCAGGATCACACGCGAGCCACGTGCGCGGGAGATCGCGCGCTCCAGAGCCCAGCGGAACGCCGCCTCGATGTCCTCGCGACGTTGCGCCGCCGGCGCCGCGCGCTGGCTGTCGCCGTTGCCGAAGATCTCGGTGAGGCCGCGTTGCTCCTCCTCGCGAGCATCGCGCCACTGCTTGCGCGAGCCGGTACCCGGGCGCACGCCGATCAGTCCGTAGATGGCCTGACGCAGCGTGTACAGGGCGACCTCGGCGCCGAACGGATCGGGGCCGGCCTTGATCACCACATCGCCCTCGGAGCTCGCGTACTCCAGAAACTCTTCCAGCAGCCGGCTCTTGCCCATGCCGGCTTCGCCCACGATGCGAAACGCGCGAGCACCCGGCTTTTCCGCGGCACGCGCCTCCTGCAGCCAGGCCAGATCCTCCTCGCGCGAGTACAGGCGCAAGGGCAGCGGCGGCAAGTTCGCTGAGAGCCGCGAGGTGGGGCGCTCGGTCTTGACCGGCAAGCGCTCGCCGCATTCGCAGCAGAAGCGCGCCGCGGGCACGCTCGCGAGGCAGGCCGGGCACTCCATGGCGCCGCCGGCGCGGATCGAGGTGAACGCCGCCTGAGTGGCGTTCTGGATCTCCTCCATGGCCGCGGCCAGCGCGTCCGCAAACTCCAGCGCGTCCTGGTAGCGATCCTCGGCGTTCTTCTGGAGCGCCTTCTGCACCACGGCCACCAGCGGCTCGGGGATGTGGCGCTCCGGAGCGATCGCGGTCGGATCCGGCACCGGTGCCGACAGGTGCATCAGCACCACCTGCGTCGGGTTCTCCGACTCGAACGGCAGGCGCCCGGTGAGCAGCTGAAACAGCATCACACCGACGCCATACAGATCGCTTCGACCGTCGATCGGATCGCCGCGGCCCTGCTCCGGGGCCATGTAATCGGGCGTACCGCACACGATGCCGGGCATCGTCACGTTGGGCGTTGATGCGTCCGCCTTGAGCTTGGCCAGGCCGAAATCCACCACCTTGACGAAGTCGCCGCCGCGCCGCATCGGCTCGAGGATGATGTTCTCGGGCTTGAGATCGCGGTGCACGATCTCGAGATCGTGTGCTTCGCTCAGGGCGCGCAGCACTTGCTGCAACACGTCCGCAATGCGCTTGAAGGGCAGCGGCCCCTGCTCGTAGGAGACGCGCGCCAGATCCTTGCCGCGCAAGAACTCCATCACCAGGTAGGGCTGTCCGTCCTGGGTCTTGCCGAAGTCGATCACGCTGACCGAGTTCGGATGGTTCAACTGGCTGGCCGCGCGCGCTTCGGTCATGAAGCGCACGATCGAGTTCTCGTCGGCCAGCAGGTGCGGGTGAATCACCTTCACGGCCACCGTGCGGCCGAGGGCGCGCTGCTCCGCGCGGTAGACGCGGCCCATCCCGCCGACGCTGAGCAGATCGAGGATCTGGTAGCCGCCCGGCAGCGTCTGCCCCACGAGCTTGTCGCCGTGGTCCATCACCACGGAACCCACGGGGAAACCGCAGCCCGGGCAGTACTGGTGCTCGGGGTCGCAGGCGGTGCCGCACTGCGGACACGGCCTCATGGAGGGTGCAGCAGTCATCGACACCGGTGCCCGAAGTCCTCGAGAGCGGGTGACGGGATCGATCGATCTAGAACGTGCGCGCAGTCGGACACCCAGACGTATCAACGCTCCTCCCGCCCCCAAAATTTACCCTCGCGAAGCAGGCAATCTCGGGGGTGGGAGCCTCACGGAGCCGGTCCGGAACCCGACGACCGATAGCGGGCGCGGCCGCGCGCCCACATCGCACGCGGCCGCCGTACACCGCGCGGGCTCAATAAGGAAGTTCGCGCCGGTCGCCGACGAGCTCGAATTCGATGCTCAGCGGGTCTTCTCCGATCAGGTCGCCGCTGCGCTCGTCGGGCTGACTGCCCCCCACGCTCACCCGGTAGCGCCCCGGCTGGAAGACCCGCGCTCCCCGCTCGTCGATCTGCGATAGGTCCCGGGTCGTCAACAAAAACGCCATGCGGCGGCGCTCACCGGGAGCGAGCGGAATCCGCTCGAAACCGCGCAGCTCGTGATGGGGCACCACGAACGGCGCGTCCAGGCATCCGAGATA
>JAICTU010000825.1 GCA_025936205.1 Polyangiaceae bacterium
GTCCGCCTCGTAGTAACTGACGTGACAGAGCGGCTCGCTCGGACTCGTGGGCATCAAGCCCGAGAGCGTGAAGGCGACCCAGCTGTTCTCACCCCCGTCTTGCCAGTAGAGCGGCAGCTCGATCCCTCGCTCCTGGACCCAGCGGAACCCGTCCGAGAGCCACAGCTCGGGCCGCCGGTAGCCGCCGTCGCGGATGAACTCCAGGTACTCGCCGTTGGTGACGAGGCGGTCGGCGAGCGCATAGGGGGCGAGAAACTGCAGGTGCTCCGGCCGCTCATTGTCGAACACGAAGCCGTCCCCCTGCTTGCCGATCGGTAACAGCCCCCCGGCGTACGCCTTGTAACCGACGGGTAACGGGGCAACCGCCGGGCGTGACGGCGGAGGGTGCCGATAGACCGGATGCAGCGGGTTCTGCGCGAACAGATGCTTGATGTCCGTCAGGATGAGTTCCTGGTGTTGCTCTTCGTGATGCAGCCCGAGCTCAATCCTGGGGCCCAGCACATCCCAGTCGCCCCGTCCGGACTGGATCAGCTCCACCAGCTGCGCCGTCACGACCGATCGATAGGTCCGTACCTCGGCGAGCGGCGGACGTGAGAGCAGCCCGCGGGCATCGCGGCGCAGGCGCGGCCCCAGCGCCTCGTAGTACGAGTTGAACAAGTACGCGTAGTCCGGGGAGAAGGCCCGGAACCGCGGCAACGCGCGCAGCACGAAGGTCTCGAAGAACCAGGTGGTGTGCGCCAGGTGCCACTTCGCGGGGCTGGCCTCGGTCATCGACTGCAAGGCCGCGTCCTCTGGCGACAACTCCGCGCACAACGCCTCGGTCGCGGCGCGCACGCGCAGCAAACGCCGCTCCAGCTCGGCGCGCACCAATTGCGGTGCGCGCTCGCGCCCGAGCGACTTGTCGCGGTCCGTCAACCCCGATGGCGGCGGCGACTCAGATGCTGGCCGCGCCAGGCGTTCGCTCCAGAAGTAGCTCACGAGGGGGGCGCGACTGCAAACTCCGTTCCCTGCTCTGTCCAGTGCGCGCACTTCGAGAAGACAGGAGCGCCCGCGACGAGCAGGCGCTCCCTCGGTGCGCGACGGCGGCGTGTCTACGGTCTCGTTTTCTGACCTGCGCGCCCCCCTGTGGCGCTTTGCCTCCACCCAAAATGCCGTCGCTGCTAGCGCTTGCTGGAGCTGCGCTTGCTGGTGCGCCGCCCACGACCGCTCGAGCTGCCGCTGCTCGAGCGACTGCTCGTGCTACGGCTGCTGCCGCCACGACCGCTGCGACTGCGCGCAGGCACCTTCGCTCCGCTCCGGCGCGCCTCCGAGAGCCCGATGGCGATGGCTTGCTCGCGGCTCTTCACCTTCTTCTTCGAACGACCCGAGCGCAGGGTGCCGTGCTTCGCCTCGTGCAGCGCTCGCCCCACCTTCTTCGAAGCAGCATCGCCATAGCGGCGCGTGCTGCCGCGCTTCTTGCCACTCCTGCCACCCGTGCTGCTACGGCTGTGGCTGGATCGTTTGCTTCTGCTGGTCGCCATCAGTACTCCTCATTTGTTTTCCGAGTTGTCTGGCGAGGAAGCACCCGGCGCGGAGTCGGAGCGATCCTTCGAACGATCGCTGCCATGGCGCCCGGAGCCCGCATCGGGGCCCGTGGTCGCCGCGGCAGTGGGCGGGGGCTCTTCCGCCGGCGGCGGCATCGGTAAGCCGTTGGCCGAGTTCGAGCGACTGGCGCAGTGCGCGCGCGCGGGCGCGCCAAGCAGCAGGCAGACCCCCGGAGAAGCGGGCCACAAGGAAGCGCCGGGGTGCTCGGGTGCGGGATGTACCCCCGACCCATCCACGAGACCAC
>JAICTU010000213.1 GCA_025936205.1 Polyangiaceae bacterium
GCGCTGCGCGCCGAGCTGATCGACTACCTGCTCAGCCGCACCCAGTTTCTCAGCACATTCTCCGACTTCCAGCGCGCCGAGGAGCTGGCCGAGCCGGCGCCGCAGGAGTTTCCGGGCGACCCCAAGGCGTTCTTGCTGCGCGCCCGCTATCGCGGAGCCGTGCATCGCTTCCAGGAGGCGGAAGCGGATCTATCGAGCGCCGAGGCGCTCGGAACGAAGCCGCGGGACACGGAGCTGCAGCGCGCCTCGCTACACATCGCGCAGGGCCGTGAGCTCGTGGCCGCGCTGGCCGTGGCCGAGCGGCGCGCCACCTCTTTGCCGGCGCTCGAGCGGCTCAGTGTGGTGGCGCTGGCCGAGGCCGCGCTCGGGCGCTTCGAGGAAGCGGACGAGCGCTATCGAGCCGCGCTCGCGAGCTTCCGCGACGTGTCCCCGTTTCCGGTCGCGTTCGTGTCTTTTCAGCGCGGAGTGATGTGGGCGGAGCTCGCTGATCTACCGGAACGCGCCTTACCATTTTATCGCGAGGCGGTGCGCGTGCTGCCCCAGTACGTGGTGGGCAACGTCCATCTGGCAGAGCTCGAGCTGCAGCGGGGTGATCGGGGAGCGGCCGAGCGGCGACTGCGGCAGGTCTCTCATCAGAGCGAGGATCCGGAGCCCTGGTCGCGGCTCGGCGAGCTCCTGCTTCAGGGCAAGGCCGGCGATGCCGAGGGCCGCGAGCTGATCGCGCGAGCGGGCCGCCGCTACGAGCAGCTCCTGGGCCACCAGCGCTCGGCCTTTCTCGACCATGCGGCAGAGTTTTGGATGGGGCCGGGGGCCAATCCAGCGCACGCGCTCGAGCTGGCGCGCGACAATCTCGCGCTGCGTCCCACGGGGCGCGCACATCAGCTGATGCTCCAGGCCGCCCTCGCAGCGAGTGATTCGGAGCTTTTTTGCCGTCAGATCACCGCTGCGAGCAGCGCCGCGAGGACCGATCGCAACCTGAGGGCGTTGATCGAGGCAGAGCGCGGCCGCTGCGACACCCGTGCTGCCAGCCATCCCTGAGAGCGTGAAACAGTGTAGGCTCGCCGGCATGAGTCGAATGGGCGAGAAAGAACGGCAGGAGGCGGAGGAGCACGTGCGCGCACTGCTCCGGCTGATCGGTGACAATCCGGACCGTGAAGGCTTGAGCGAGACTCCGGCGCGCGTGGTGCGCTCGTTCGAAGAGTACTTCTCCGGCTACGACCAGGATCCCGCAGAGCATCTGGAACGCACCTTTGAGGAGGTGCAGGGCTATGACGAGCTGGTACTGGTGAGCGATATCGATGTGTACAGCCACTGCGAGCATCACATGGTGCCATTCGTGGGCAAGGCACATGTCGGCTACATCCCCAAGGGCAGGGTCGTGGGCTTGTCCAAGCTGGCCCGCGTCGTGGACCTTTTCGCGCGGCGGCTGCAGGTTCAGGAAAAGCTCACCGTGCAGATCGCCGAGGCGATCGAAGCGTCCCTGGCGCCGCAGGGGGTGGCGGTGGTGCTGCAATGCCAGCATTTCTGCATGTGCTACCGCGGCGTGAAGAAAGCCGGCTCGTGGACGACCACCAGCCGATTGCGGGGCATCTTTCTGAACGATTCGGCAGCTCGCCTGGAGCTCTTGACGCTGCTCGGCTTGCGCCGTGGCATCGGTTCGGCGGACTGATATCCAGCCCGGGCGCGAGTGTGTCACACTCGTGCGACAGCGGGGCGCCGCGCCCTGGGAGCGGATCCAGAACGGCTGAAAGCAGCTGCCAGCCGAGGGGCATTTTGCATGTCGCGCAACGGCGCGAGCTGAAATTGGGCCAAATGATGCTGTGCTGCGCGCTGCTGGCATGACCGTTGCTCCGGTACGCGCATGGAAACTCTGACCTCGACCGTAGCTGCGCCTATCACCCGCACTCGCGCGCTTGCCCGGGGCTCGCGACTGATTCGACCCGGCGTGTGCGCCATTGGTTTGCTGCTGTCCGGCGCGCCAGTACTGGCGGCAAGTCCGGCGTCCGCCGAGACCCACGCGCTGACCGCGTCCGGGCAGATGGCGCGAGCCCCTGGCGATCCGTTGCCCGGCTCGCAGTCGGCGATGCGGAGGGCCGATCCCACATTGCCGCGAGAGCCGGACCCGACGGGCGTCACGGTGCCCGACAGGGCTTCCGATCAGGAGATCAGCAAGGGCGAGTACGGCGTGGGAATGGGCCTGCTGATCCTGGGAGGCGTCATCCTCACGGCTCTGGTGGTCGGCTTGTTCATGCTGATGATGCGCCGGACCTGGGGCGAGCATGACGAGGCGCCTGCGCCCTCCCGGCATTGACCAGCGTCAGAATGTGCAGCCCGCGGGCGCCGGATTGCGGCGTCGCGCCGGAATCAGCTCCGCGGGCCAGCACTCCTCTCGGACGTGCTAGCCTGACGCTGGGCCCCACCGAGAGGCAGCATTTCGAATCCGTCTTCGCCGCCGTTCACGCTGTTCTTTCTGTCGCCGGCCTTTCTCGGCGGCGAACGGGCCACACTGCTGTTTCGTCCCGAGGCGGACTTCGCGCTGGCGAGGCAGCTGCGTTTACCCGAGGGGGCTCCCCTCGGAGAGCTGTTCAGCTTTCTCAGTGGCCTCTATTTCCGCGGCAAGGTCGCCTACGCGCAAGCGTTCGGAAGGGCTCCGGAAGGCTTGCCAGCGGCACTGGTGCTCAGTGCAGGGGAGGGCTTGCGCTTCCTGCACGAGCGGATCACCCTGCAACGACTCCAGGCGTGGGCGCAAGTCGCCATCGATGAAGGCAATCCACGCTTCACGGAGCCGCTGCTCGCGCATGCGGCCGCGCTCGAGCAGGCGCTGGGCGATCGAGCGCGCTTCGTCCTGCTGGGCAGCGTCGCTACGGACAAATATGTGCGTCCCCTGGGGCAAGTGTTCGGAGAGCGCTTGCTCTTTCCGCGCGAGTTCGTGGGGCGCGGCGACATGAGCCGGGGTTCATTGATGCTGCGAGCAGCGCGCGCAGGAGTGGAGCTGGAGTATGCCCCCGTAGCGACCGCGGTGCGGCACGGACCGCGGGCGGCAGGCGTGTCTCCGCGCCCGGCGCCACGAAGCGCCAGCGCCCAACGTACTGCCCTGGACGCCAACCAGACGGAAGCGGAGTTCGCCAGCCTGGAGCGCGAAGAACCGGAGTTGGTGATCTTGGTCGGGCTGCCGGGGGCTGGCAAGAGCACCTTCTTCGAGCAGCGCTTCAGTCGTACACATCATCACTCGAGCAAGGACGACCTGCGGCGGCGTCGCATCGCGCCGGGGCGTCAGCTCGAGCTGCTGCGCGTTGCGCTCGCTGCAGAGCAGTCGGTGGTCGTCGATGACACCAACCTGACGCGCCAGCACCGAGCTGCGCTGATCGCCGAAGGTCAGCGCCAAGGCGCGCGCGTGATTGCATAGTTCTTTGACTGCGCCGTGAGCGATTGCATCGCGCGCAACCGCGAGCGAGCCGGGCGCGAGCGCGTGCCCGATCCCGGGATTTTTGCCGGCGCGAAGCGGCTGCAGCCGCCTTCGATGGATGAAGGCTTCGACGAGCTCCACGTCGTGCGCGTGTTGCCCGGGCGCACGTTCGAGCTCTGCTAACGAGCACGCTTCAACTTCACGTGTAGCCACGTTCCGCTGCGACACGCCGTGCTGGCTTGTTTTGTACTGTTCCACAGCTGCACCGCGTATCGATCAGGTCGGGGGGTACATGTAGGTCGAGGCAGCTGGATCTGCTCGAGTGCTCGCGGTGCGATGAAACAATCTGCTGCAACTCGCAGAAGCGTGAAGCGCGCGCAACTCTCGCAGGCGCGACGATTCTGCCGAGCTTGAGCTGCCACTCTGCGGGTGATAAAGATCATCCCACGCGAAAGGGTAGCCGATGCAATCTCACCAGCACGACTCGAGCGATCGACTCGAACACTTCGACGCGGACACCATGCCCAGCACACGTCGCTGCGGCGGCAGGGAACGCACGGAGATGGACGAGGGCTTGCAGCGTTACGAGGAAGAGGAGATCGTGACCAAGCCCTGGCCCCCGCAGCTCTGGTGAGCTCAGGGGCTTGCCTGGTGTACCGGCGTCCGTGCTGAGGGTATACTGCGGGGCCATCCCGCAACGGAACCTGGCGACGCATGGTCACGACCTCGCAATTCAGAGCCCTGGCATTAGCGCTGCCCGCTGCTGAGGAGAAGTCGCACTTCGGTAAGGCCGACTTCCGCGTGCAAAACAAGATTTTCGCCGGGCTGGCGCCGGGAAAGGGCCACGGAGTCCAGTCCGAGCGCGGCTACTTCAAGGCGCGGCCCGAGTTGCGCGATGAACTCGCGGGCTCAACTGCCTTTACTCCGGCGGAAGGCGCCTGGGGCAGGAGCGGCTGGACCTACGTGGAGTTGCCGCAAGCGGAGCTCATCCTCCTGCGCGAGCTGCTCCTCGAATCATGGAAGCTGGTAGCGCCCGCGAAGCTGGTGGCTGCGCAGGAGCCAGGCGCGTCGCGCCCCCGCAAGAAGGCGCGACGATGATCGGCCGCTATCGCATCGTGCGCGGGAAGCGCCCCCCCGACGATCCGCTGCCGCATGGTGAGCGGCAAGACACCCGCAAGCATACCCGCCACATCTTGCGTCCGAGCGCGGAGTTGGTGGCGCGCTTTCTGAGCCGGCCTGATACCGAGGGATTCAAGGCCTTTCGGGTCGGGTATCTGGCGCTCTTGAACGAGCGATTTCATGCGGACCGGGCGCCGTTCGATGCCCTGCGCGACCTGGCACTGCGGACAGACCTGTTCATTGGTTGCAACTGCCCGACGACCAAGCAGCCCGACGTGTCGCATTGTCACACGTACCTGGCGCTGGGCTTTCTGGCGAAGCACTATCCCCAGCTGAAGGTGCTGTGGCCGTAGGGCGATTGCCCCGGCGGCGCACGCTTTGGGTACTGTGTGCATGATCAGCTCGGAGCGTGTGTCGAAAAGGGTCGGCGCGAGCCGGCGTTTCAGCTCGCACGCCGGCCGCCGATCAGACGGATCGGGGGCGGATCATGTTGTGGAACAAGCGCAAGCCAACCGAGGGCTCTCGGAGCAATATCGCGGCTGCCGATAGCTCGGGAGTTCGCACCGCGGAACCCGATCGCGCACTCGACGCCGTGGGCACGCTGCTCAAAACCTATGGCCGGTTCGCCTTCGATACGGAGCAGGCGGCGGTCAACATCCGCCAGCAGTGCGAGCAGTGGGCGCAGCGCATCGTCCTGGGGGAGGCGCGGCGCCAGGGCGAGGCAGACGGCAGCACCGGCGTGCTGCGCGACTGGCCGGGATTGCAGCGCTTCTTCGACGACCACCGGCGCCAAGAGAGTGAATACGTCACGCGCAGCCTCGGAGGGTTGCGCGGAACGATCTTGGCGTTCGCGCGCTGCCTGGGCGCCAGTGCCGGCGAAGATCGCGAGTCGGACGCGCAGGTCGAGCGTGGCCTGGACGCGCTGTCGCGCGCGCTGGTGCAGGGCGACATGCCGGCACTCTCGAAGGCTGCGTCGACGGTGATCGAGAGCTCGCGCACTGGAATCCAGCGCCGGCGAGCGCGCGAGGCGCGCCAGATTTCCCAGTTGAGCGAGCAGCTGCGCGCGCTGCGCGAGGATCTTTCCGTCGGTCTGAAAAATGCCGTGACGGACGAGGTGACGGGACTGCTGGGGCCCGCGGCGTATGAGCAGCAGCTGGAGCAACTGTGCGCACTCGGCATGTTGCTCGAGCAGCCACCGTGGCTGGCGGTGATCGAGCTCAGCAAGGGTTCCGGGCGCGCCGTGGACGACGAGATGCTGCGCGAAGTGAGCAAGGTGCTGAGCCGGACCTTCTTGCGCAAGGAGGACTTCGTGGCTCGATCGGGCGCGAAGGAGTTCGCGGTGCTCCTGGCGGACATGACACAAGAGCAAGCGGAGGCCGCCTTCGAGCGGCTCCTGGGCGGCATTCGCAAGCTGGCCGAGGGCCGCCGCCGCGGCGAGGTGCCAGCGCTGGCCATCGGCCTGGCCCGGTCACGGCTCAACGAGGACGCGGCCGCCTGGCGTGCGCGCGCGGATCTGGTGCTGCAGCGAGCGAAGCAGGACGGCGGCGACCGCTACGAGAGCTCTCGCTAGACCCGGCGCGCGTGAAATCTTGTAGGCTCGGCCACGCCCAAGCCAGCAGGAGAGCCTCGCGATGTGGACCCGAGCGGAATTTGAAGCGCAGTTGCGCGCCAAGGAGGCGCGCTATCACAGCCATCATGCCTATCACCGGGCCATGCATGGAGGCCGTCTGAATCGAGAGCAGATCCAGGGCTGGGTGCTGAACCGCTTCTACTATCAGGTGAACATCCCCTTGAAGGATGCCGCGTTGCTTTCGCGCTGTCCGGACCGCGACGTGCGCCGGGAGTGGGTCAGCCGCATCCTGGACCACGACGGGCACGGCGACGACCCGGGAGGGATCGAGGCCTGGCTGCGGCTCGCTGAAGCGGTGGGGCTCGAGCGCACGACCGTCACCTCCTTGAAGCATGTGCTGCCCGGGGTTCGCTTCGCGGTAGACGCCTACGTCGAGTTCGCTCGCACGCGGCCCTGGCAGGAGACGGTCACCGCGTCGTTGACGGAGCTGTTTGCCCCCGGCATCCATCAGGCCCGGCTCGATACCTGGCCGCAGCATTATCCGTGGGTCGAGCCGGAAGGGTACGCTTACTTCCGCAAGCGCTTGGGCCAGGCGCGCCGCGATGTGGCATTTGCGCTGCAGTTCACCCTCGACCGCTATCAATCACGACCCGACCAGGAGCGCGCGCTCTCGATCGTGGACTTCAAGCTGGACGTCCTCTGGTGCATGCTCGACGCCATGTCGATCCAGTACGGCATCGGGGACCAGCGCTTCTTCACTCGGGAGCCGGCATGACCATGGCAGAGCCGGATGCCGTTGTGGCGCCGCCGCGCGTGTCCTTCGACCATCAGCTCCCGTTGCAGCTGGGCAAGCACTTTCGTCTGCAATGGGAGCCCAGCCAGCGGTGTCACGTGCTGCTCTATCCGGAAGGCATGGTGCAGCTGCAAGGCGGCGCCGAAGAGATCATGAAGCGCATCGACGGTAAGACCACGCTGCGGGGGCTGATCGAGGCACTCGAAGCGGCTTTTCCCGGGGCCGACCTGCGCGACGACGTCGTGGAGTTTGCCGAGATCGCGTATGCCAAGGGCTGGCTGGTCACGCCCGCCGCTGCCGAGCTCTGAAGGCGGCGGGCCCACCCATCTGTCATGTCTTCCACACCGGACCGACCGATCCCGCTCTGGCTGAATGCGGAGCTGACCTACCGCTGCCCGCTGCATTGCGTGTTCTGCTACAACCCAACGGGGTACGCGCAGCACAGCGAGGAGCTGAGCACGGAAGAATGGCGCGCCGTGTTGCGGCAGGCGAGGGCGCTGGGCGCCGTGCAGCTCGGCCTGTCGGGAGGCGAGCCACTGCTGAGGGACGACCTGGAGAGCCTGGTGGGGGAGGCGAGCTCGCTCGGCTACTACGTGAATCTGATCACGTCCGGGGTCGGTCTGAACGAAGCGCGCATCGCCCGCTTGAAGGAATCCGGGCTGCACCACATCCAGCTGTCGTTTCAGGACTCGACGCGCGAGCTGAACGATTTTCTCTCCAGCACGCGCACGTTCGAGCTCAAACGGCGCGTTGCCCAGCTGGTCAAGCAACACGATTATCCGATGGTGATGAATGTCGTGCTGCACCGGATCAACATCGATCACGTGACTGAAATCTTGCGCATGGCGCGTGAGCTCGGTGCCGACCACTTGGAGCTCGCGAACACGCAATACTATGGCTGGGCCTTCCGCAACCGAGAGCACCTGTTGCCCGACCGCGCGCAGGTGGAGCGAGCCGAGCGAGCTGTCGCGGAGTTTCGAGCGCAACATGCGGACATGAAGGTCTATTTTGTGGTGCCCGACTACCATGCCACGCGCCCCAAGCGCTGCGTCAACGGCTGGGGCACGACCTTCTTGAACGTGACGCCCGACGGGCTCGCCCTGCCGTGCCATGAAGCGAGGATGTTGCCGGGTCTCGACTTCCCGAACGTGCGCCAAAACGAACTGCGCTGGATCTGGCACGACTCGCCGGCTTTCAACCGCTATCGCGGCGACGCCTGGATGCGGGAGCCCTGCCGCTCGTGCCCGGAGAAGGAACGTGATCTGGGCGGCTGTCGCTGCCAGGCGTTTCTGCTGACCGGAGATGCCGCGAACACCGATCCTGTGTGCGAGCTTTCACCTGAACACCAGCGCGTGCAAGAGGCGGTCGAGGCGGCCGCCCGGGGCCGCCGCTCGTTGCCGCTGCTGTTTAGGAGCGACGAGAATTCGCGCCAGCTGGGCGCCGTGGCGAAGAACGCTGCCGGGGCTCGAGTGGACGATCAGGCGACCTGAGGGCGCGCCACCTTCGTGGCGACAGCAGTCGCTCCGGAGGACGAAGCACGCGGAATGTTCGCCGCGGCATAGACCTCGGCCTCGTCGAGCGTCTCGCTGGCGAGCAAGCGCTCGACAATCGAGTCCAGCTTGGGCCGATTCTCGCGCAGCAGCCGGCGGGCCTCGGCGAAACAGTCGTCGACCAGGCGCCGTACCTCCTCGTCGACCACGTTGAGCAGGTTCTCCGAGATGCCGGCCATGCGCGGGTCGCCCTCGGAAGGCAGCACCGAGAGCGTGCCCACGCGGTCCGACATGCCCCAGCGGCCCACCATGGAACGAGCGATGCGCGTCACCATTTCCAGGTCGCTCTCCGCGCCATTGGTGACCACGTCGAACACTTCGCGCTCGGCCGCCATGCCCCCCAGCGCGCCGATGATGCGCCCGCGCAGATACTTGGCGTCATAGCCGTAACGGTCGCCTTCCGGTGTGGAGAGCGTCACGCCGAGCGCGCGCCCGCGCGGGATGATGGAGACCTTGCGCACGGGATCGGCACCGGGCTGCAGCATGCCCAGCAGGGCGTGGCCCGCCTCGTGATACGCGGTGCGCCGGCGTTCGGCTTCCGGCATCACGACCTGGCGCGCAGCGCCGAGTTGCACCTTTTCCAGGGCTTCCGTGAGATCGCGTTGACGCACAACGGCCTGCGCGCGACGGGCGGCGAGCAGCGCGGCTTCGTTGATCAGATTGGCGAGATCGGCGCCCGTCATACCGGGGGTCGACGCGGCGATGCGATCGAGATCCACGTCCTCGCCGAGCGGAACCTTGCGCGAGTGGACGCGCAGGATCTCGGCGCGGCCTCGATGATCGGGCGCGTGTACGACGATTTGACGATCGAAGCGGCCGGGGCGCAGCAAGGCTGGATCGAGCACGTCCGGGCGATTGGTGGCAGCCAGCACCACCACTCCTTCGCTCCCGGAGAAGCCGTCCATCTCCGTCAGAATCTGATTCAAGGTCTGCTCGCGCTCGTCGTGGCCGCCGAACGCACGCGCGCCACCGCGCGCGCGGCCGATGGTATCGATCTCGTCGATGAAGATGATCGATGGCGCCACCTTGCGCGCTTCGGCAAACAGCTCGCGCACGCGGCTCGCGCCCACGCCCACGATCATTTCGATGAACTCGGAAGCGCTGGCGCTGAAGAAGGGCACCTTGGCTTCGCCCGCCGTGGCTCGCGCCAGCAGCGTCTTGCCCGTGCCTGGTGCACCCGACAACAGCACGCCCTTGGGCGCGCGCGCGCCCACCCGGCGATATTTCTCCGGGTCACGCAGAAAATCGACGATCTCGTTGATCTCGGCCTCGACCTCGTCAATGCCGGCGACATCGGCGAAGGTCACGCGCACGCTCTCCGGGTCGACGGGCTTGCGCGCACGGCCGCCCAGGATCCCGCCCATTGCTCCTTGCTGCCGCCGGAACATCCAGGCGTAGAAGGCGATCATCAGGATGAAGGGAGCGACCGAGATCAGCAGGTTGGTGAAGATCCCGCGCTGTTGTACCAGTGGTGTTGCACGCACGGCCGCTCCGCCTGCAGTCAGCTCACCTAGCAGGTCGTCATTG
The DNA here is from genome assembly GCA_025936205.1 of Polyangiaceae bacterium. The sequence continues at coordinate 9,966 of JAICTU010000213.1, forward strand.
GCGAAGGTGGGGCGTTCCGTCGTGAATTTGGTGTAGTCGCGCTCTTCTTGCCCCGGGGCAGCTGGCCCCGGCAGCGGGGCAGGCTTGCGCAGACCGCCCTGAATCGAGTCGCCCCGCGCGAACACTTCCGCGATGTTCTGAGCTGCGACCTGCTTCTTGAATTCGGTGTAGGGGACCGCGTCCGGGCCTTCGATCCAATCCTGGACCGTGAGCACGCTGAAAAAGATCAGGTAGACGAGCAAGCCCAGGGCAAAGCGCAGCCAGCGCCGCTGTGGAGGCTGCCCGGCGGGCGGCAGCCCTTCCGTGCGCCACGGCTTGGCGGGCCCGGGGCTGGCGCTGGGACGCGGCTCCGGTGCTTTGGGCGGCTTGGACGGGGACGGGGGTGGCTGCTCCGGCATGGCGTTTCTCCGCGCGTTCTAGGCTCAGCAGCCTCGTTACTATGATACGCGATTCGCGCGCGACTGGTTTCTGTGCGCCGGCTGCCGCGCCGCGCCGCAGAGCTGCCGGGCCGCTGCTGCTTCGCGGGGCAAGCCGCCCCGGGCTGAACGGGAGCCCTTGCGCTGCGGTGATGTCAGTGCGTTCAGCGTTCGAGCACGACCTCCAGGTATTCCCCCGGCACCGCGAACGAGGCCGAGCGGCGGTTGTACTCCCCGGCGAGTTGCTCCCGATCCTTGCTGAGGCGCAGCTGGCCTTGCTCGTCCAGCGCCCCGAAGGCCTTGTAGGTCGGGCCGTAAAAGCGCCGGAACACCTCGATGAGGTGCGCTACCGACTCGTAACGGAAGATGAAGTCACGGCGCTCCGCACGCAGTGAACGCGCTGCCTGAAAGAGCTCCTTCAGCCGTGGTTCGCTGCCCCATTGAACGGGTGACGCTGCCAGGGCTGCATTGCCGCTGCCGCAGGCCACATCCAGGACGCGCGAGCCCGACTCCAGGAACAGTGATTCACCGAAGTTTTGCAGCGTGGTGCCGATGATGGCGACGTCGCCGGAAGGCGGCGACGGGAAACGAGTGCGTCTCCGCCAGCATCGTTGTAAGGAGGGCGGCGGATGGCGAGAATGATTGCGCGTCGGATCCACTTGACCGGGCGTCGGCGGGGGCCGACGTCTCGCCCTGTGTCGGCGGATCAGGTCTCGGCGGATCAGGTCTTGGCGGATCAGGCCTTCGCGGCTCGGCTTCCGGAAGGGGCTGCCAGATGAGCACGGATACGCTTTCAGAGGTATTGCGAGCCGTGCGGCTCAACGGAGCGGTGTTCTTCGCCGTGGACGCATCGGCTCCCTGGGTCGCGGAAACCCCGCACGCGGGCGAGCTGCGACCGTATCTGATGCCGGGTGTGGAGCACGTGATCGACTACCACGTGATCACGGCGGGCTCCTGCTGGGGCGGGCTGATCGGCGAGGAGCCCGTGCAGCTGGAGACGGGCGACGTGATCGCCTTTCCGCACGGGGATGCGCACGTGATCTCGAGCGCACCGGGCATGCGCGGCGTGCCCTCGCGAGACGCGGCGCTGCAGGTGGCGACCAGCCGCCTGCCCGTGGTGATCGAGCAGAACGGCGGCGGACCCGAGCGGGCCCGGTTGATCTGCGGCTTTCTGGGCTGTGATATCCGCCCCTTCAACCCGCTGTTGGCCACGCTGCCGCGCATGATTCATGTCCGGCATCTGGTGTCGGGCCGGGGCGCGCCGGGCGATGGCGCGCTCGAGCATTTGATCCAGCTCGCGCTCGTGGAGTCGAACGCGAAGCGCGCGGGCGGGGAAGTGATGCTGGCGCGCCTGAGCGAGTTGTTATTCGTGGAAGTGGTCCGGCGCTACGTGGCCAACCTGCCGTCGGAAAGCGTGAGCTGGCTTGCGGGGCTACGCGATGACAGCATCGGCCGCGCCCTGGGCAAGCTGCATGATCGGCCCGCCCACGCCTGGAGCCTGGAAGACCTGGCCCGCGAAGTGGGCATGTCGCGTTCGGTGCTGGCCGAGCGTTTCAGCCACTTCGTCGGCGTCCCCCCCATGCAATACCTCGCGCAATGGCGCATGCAGCTGGCCGCCAACTTGCTCTCCAGCACTTCGATGGGTCTGGCGGAGATTGCCGACAAGGTCGGCTATGGCTCGGAAACGGCCCTCAGCCGTGCCTACAAGCGCTGGGTCGGGGTGGCGCCGGCGGAGTGGCGGCGGAGCAAGCAAGGCGGCGCCAGCCCCGCGCCGTACGCCACGGTCGCGACTCCGACTACTCCGGAATGAGCACGCCGCTGCCGCCCATTTCCTGGGGTACGTCCCGTTGTTTGGGCAGACCGTCGTGCAGGTGCAACACCGTCTCCGCGTAGTTGACGTGCACCTGCGGCTCGAACGGAAAGTCCGCGAGCACGGCCGCATAGACGTCGACCAGGCCCCAGTGCGGGTGCTCCGTGAGCAGGTGTCCCCCGCAGCGTTTGCACCACTTGCGGTAGCTGCGCTCTGTCTTGGTGTAGGTCCCCACGTGATCGACGCCGCGCGTGATGCTGACCGCGCTGGGCGGCCACAGCGTGAACGCATTGACCGGCCCCGCCGACCATTCTCGGCACGAGGCGCAGTGGCAATAGCCGGCGGCGACCGGTGCGCCCGTGACCTGAAGCTCGACGGCTCCGCAAAAGCAACGGCCCTTGAATGTCTTTTCCTGCGGCATGTTCCTCTCCTTCGAGAAAAAGGGGTGACCGCCGCAGAATGTAGAGCGCTGCACCTGGCGCGAGAATGACCGCGCGTCCGCCGTTCGTGTCCAGGGCGCCGGCTTCCAGCGGCGCGCCACAGGAGCGCGTTCAAAGGGCAGCGCGGAGCCCGCGCTCACTGCCAATGCGCCGGCCGCCAGCGCCCCAGCCACGTTGAATGCGTCATGTTCCGCGCATCGCTTCACCGTTGTGGCAGCGATCGGCAGCAGTGCCGGCGATCGCCGCACGGCTCCGCTGGAGCAGCGGAGCCAGTGGACAGGCGATGGCCGCGGAGTGACGGGAACCAGGGCGCGGCGGAAATGGTCTCGGTGTTACAGCAGCGAGCGCCGGCGCGAACCCATGCTGACCAGCGCCAACACCAGCAGGGCGCCGACGATGCTGCCGATCAGACCTGCCGAGTGAATGCGCGTCACTTCCTCATGACTGATCAAGCTGCCCAGGAACCCGCCCAGCAAGGATCCCACCATGCCGAGTGCGGACGTCATGATCAGGCCCATGCTCTGGCGCCCGGGCATGAGGGCTCGCGCCAAGAACCCCACGACCAGACCAAAGAGAATAAAAACCAATAATCCCACGGTGACCTCCGGTTTGGCCGCGTCGCGAGCGCCACTCTGTGCGTCGCGAGCACGGCACCCACACACTAGGGCAAACTGAATGCCAACCGCCTGGTGGGAGCAGAAAGCAAGAGAAAACTCGGCGAAAAGCCGCGTGACGAGGGGCGTCCGGCGCGCCACCGCCGATGCCAAGCTCGAGTGGCGAACTGCGACCACGCTACCGACCTGCCACATCTTTCTGCGATTTCCGTCCTGTGCCGGTAGCGTAACGTGCCCCTACCGGCCTCGCTGTTTCGAGAGTCGCGGAGCTCGTGCGCGCAGCGATGCGAGCTGAAATGCCGGGCGAAATATCTCCGCAGCAGCGGGGCGCCACAGCCCTCGCGAAACGCGACGCGGCGATTCGCATGCAGCTTCGCGCACCGGCAAGCTTCTTGCTCAATCGGCGAGCATGAATTTCGAGCCTGGCCTCCCACACCTCGCCCGACTGTCAGCTGCTTTCTCTTCCAATTCCAACCGACCGTTTGCCAGCTTTTCGGCCGCGGATCTCGCCTTCTTGAATCTGCCCGGAGCTGACGGCGACGGCGCACGAGGCGAGGCGCTCCTGCAGCGGCTGCAGCAGGAGACGAGCGCCTGGCGGGAGAAGCTCGAGGCGTGCTTGCCCATTCTCTCGCCGCCCATCACCGAGTTCAGCTACCGCAGCTACTGCAGCGCGCTTTGGGGCTTTTATCAACCACTGGAGCGATCCCTGCGCGCCACCCCCGGGCTGGAGCACGCCATCGAGGATCTCGCGCGCCGCTGGAAGACCGAGCTCTTGGAGCTCGACCTGGCGCAGCTGGGCGTGCCCATTCCGGAGCTTGCCTTGCCAGTCTGCAAGGAGTCCTCCGGCGACAAGCGCGGGCGCTTTGATCTCTCGCGTGCGCTGGGAGCTCTGTACGCGCTCGAGCTCTGCACGCTCAGCTTCCGTCACACGCAGCGCTACCTGAGCCATGTGCTGCCGTCGATGACCGCCCGTGCATCGCACTTCCTGGGTTGTTACGGCGCCGAGACCGAGGGACTCTGGGAGGCGCTCTGCGCGCAGATCAGCGCGGCGCTGCAAACACGCAGCGTCGAGGCGGATGCGGTGGTGGAGGGGGCTGTCCAGACCCTGCGCGTTGCTCAGGCCTGGTGTCGCCAGCAGTTTGCCGACCACCAGCTCGCGGCCGGGGACCGACTGGGTCTGAGCGCCCCGCGCAGGCGAGCGCCGTCTTCTGCTCGCTGGGCGGCAGAACTGGAGCGAGCCGTGCTCCGCACCTGGCCGCAGCTGGGCCTCACTCTGCCGCCCTGGTCCGAGCTGGAACAGAGCCTGCCGCTCTGGGTACGGTGGTCGCGTGCGAGCGCCGAGCGTCGCTCGTAGCTGGCCTGGACAGGAACACCGGAGCGGTGTTGCACCGGGCAACGAGCTAGGAGCAACGAGCAAGGCTCGCGCAACACCCCGGACCCCGCCGGGACAGACCCGTTCCTACTTGTTTCAGTGGTGGGAAAGCAAGGGAAAATTTTTCTACAGAAACTTGACAAAAGC